>CAADGT010000201.1 GCA_900696595.1 uncultured Chloroflexota bacterium | reverse complement strand
TAAGCGCCACGAAGGAGGAGCGACGAAAAAGATGGGCTTACAAATTTTTCACCACGGAGAACACAGAGTCCACAGAGAAAAATAAAGGATTCACCCCGTGTTCTCTGCGCGCTCTGGTAAATTCTTTGGTAAGCCTGTGAAGGGACTCTTTGACAATTTTAGAGACGCTTCGCCCAGCGTGACATCATAAAATATCGCATGAAAAGACTTGCCGACCGTTTTAACGCCATCACCTTCACGCCGCGCAGTGTGGGCTGGTTTTTGCTTTTCATCGCCTTCTTCACCTACGGGTTGTTCTTCTGGCAGCGCGGTTTTTACTGGGACGAATTCCCCTGGGCGTGGATCTATTACCGCCTTGGCCCCGCCATGCTCGCCAAGACCTTCACCACCAGCCGCCCGTTCTGGGGGATGATCTATCAACTCACGCTCCCCGTCATCGGTCCCAACCCCTGGCTCTGGCAGTTGCTGGCCGTCGTCCTGCGCTGGCTCACGGCGGTTTTACTCTGGAAGATTCTGCGCGCCCTTTACCCCTCGCACCCCAAACCCGCCCTGTGGGCAAGTCTATTCTTTCTTGTATATCCCGGCATGGGACAGCAGTTCATCGCGCTCATGTACAGCCATTTCTACATCGTGCTGTCGGCGTTATTGCTCTCTATTCATCTTGCCATCCTTGCCCTGCAAAACGAAAAACGCCGCCGGGTTTATTTCGCCGCATCCTGGGGGCTCGCCGCCGTCAACTTCCTGACGATGGAATATTTTTACTTCGTCGAATTTGGCCTGCTGGTCGTCTTCTATCAACTACTCCCCGGCGCTTTCAAAGAGCGCGCAAAGAAAACCATTCTTTATTTTCTGCCCTATCTCCTCATCTTCATCGCCGTCACACTCTGGCGCGCATTCTTCTTTGAATTTCAAAACGCCAGTTACCCCTTTGTTTTACTGGATAAATTAAAAGAGGGATTCTTAACCGGGACCTTATACTTCCTGAATCAAATCCTGATCAGTTTCTGGCGCACCGTACTCGAAGCGTGGATTTTGCCTTTTCTCACCATCGGGCTGTCCGGCCTCGGCCGCCTCACGCTGACCTTGATGCTGGTCCTGTTATTCTCCGGCATTTTCCTCGCCGGAAGTTACCTCTTCGCCTTCCGAACCGAATCCGCCAACGACCGCGACTTCGCCCGCCGGGCGGCCTGGGTTGGGCTGACGCTGTGGTTTCTTTCCGGCGGTTCGATCTGGATGATCGGCAACCTGCCGCAGTTCAACTTCTCGCTCGACCGCTTCATGCTGCCCTTCATGCTGGGGGCGAGCATATTGCTGGCGTGCCTTATAGCGCTGATAAAAAACCCGCGCCTTCAAATGATCCTCGTCGCCCTGCTCGTCGGCTTTGCGGCAAGCCGTCATTTTCGCCTCGAAGAAATCTACCGAAGAGACTGGCGAACCCAGCAGGAACTCTTCACGCAGATGAGCGCGCGCATCCCCGCCTTGAAGGAAGGGACGATCATCCTTTCAAATGACATTCCAGTGACATATTACTCTGACAATTCGCTGACCGGCCCGTTAAACTGGATATACAGCCCGCCCGGCGAGATGTACGCCATGCTGTACTTTGCCTCCATTCGCGTCGGCAAAACATTGCCCAGCGTCGAGCCGGGATTGGATCATGAGCTGTATTACATCGGCCCGACGTTTTACGGAAACACCGACAACATCCTCGTCGTAGACTTCGAGCCGCCGGGCTGTTTCCGCGTAATTGACCCCGAAGTGGAGGCGGATAATAAACTTCTGCCGCCCGCCGTGCGCGACGTTGCGCGGGTTTCGAATCAGAGTGTGATTTTGTTCGAGAAACAGAATCAACTCCCCCGTCCGTTTTACCGAGGCGTTGAATCAGACTGGTGCGGGTACTTCGCGCAGGCTGAGCTCGCCCGCCAGAAAAAAGACTGGGACGAAGTCATCCGCATTGCCGATCTTGCCTTTGCGTTGAACGACACGCCCAACGACCCGCTGGAGCGCTTTGTGTATATCGAAGCCTATGCCCATGCGGGCGATTGGAAAAAAGCGGTAGAATTGTCGCGGGCATCGTACAAGGTTTCGAAGAATTATGTCGGTCCGTTGATGTGCAAGTTGTGGGAGCGGATCGGGCGTGAGACGGTGATTACCCCGGAGCAGGTCTCTGCGCTGGGTGAGTTGCAGGGCGAGTTTGAGTGTGCGCCTTAACGTTCGCATTTTAGTATTCGAAGGTTTGACATGGTAAAATTGTATAGACAATTGAAAGGAGGTTCAATCGTCCCATTGATCCTGCTCGAAATGTCCACAAACCATTTTTCAAAAAGGAGAAGAAGTATGCGTACGAATTTTGCCCGACTTGCCATGTTGTTCATGGCATTGATGCTCGTCCTCTCCGCCTGCGGCGGACAGCCCGCCGCAACGGAAGAAGCGGCTCCCGCCACCGAGGAAGCCGCGCCCAGCGAAGGCGGCTTCCAAATTCCTGAAATCGAAGAAGGTAAATTCAACGTCGCCGCAGTGATGATCGGACCCCATGACGACGGCGGCTGGTCGCAGGCTCATTACGAGGGACTGCTTTACGTGGAAGAGAACGTCGAGAACGTCCACGTGGCGTATATCGAAAATGTGCCGGAGGGCGCGGACTCCGAACAGGTCTTTCGTTCGCTGGCTCGCAAAGGCTTCAACCTGATCCTCGGCACTTCCTTCGGCTATATGGACCCGATGGAAGTCGTGGCTGGGGAGTTCCCGGATACGATGTTCATTCACCTGACGGGCATCAAATCCAACGAGACGAACTTTGGCAACCTGATGGGCGCGATGGAAGATATGAAGTATCTGGCTGGCATGTTGGCTGGCGCGCGCGCCAAAAAGGACGGCAACACCAAACTCGGTTACATGGCTACCTTCCCGATCCCTGAAGAAGTCCGCCTTGGCAACGCCATTGCGCTGGGCATGAGGAAGACCTGCCCCGAGTGTACGATGGATGTGCGTTGGATCAACACCTGGCACGACCCGGTCATCGAGAAGGAAGCGGCCGCTTCGCTCTTCGACGCCGGAGCCCAGGTGGTCTTCACCGGCGCGGACACCCCCGCCGTGGCCGATGTGGCCCAGGAAAAAGGCAAATGGGGCGTGACCTACGACTGGTACGGCTCCTGCAAAGTGGACGCCTGTCTCACTGCGCCGTACTGGGTTTGGGGACCCGTCTATGCCGACATCACCGAACAGGTGATCGCCGGAACGTACAAACCCGGCTGGCACTACTTCGATGCCGACACGGGCGCGCTCGGTTTGTATGGCTTCATGGAAGGGCAGGAGATGCAGCCCGGCGTGAAGGACCTCGACCCGGCCGTGATAGCCGAGGTTCAAGACATCCTCGCCAAGATGCTGGCCGGAGAGTTTGACCGCTTCGACGTGTTCACCGGGCCCATCAACGACAATCAAGGCAACGTGGTTCTGCCCGAAGGACAGAGCCTGCAACAGGTGGATCTCGACGCGTTCCCCGAGTTCGGACTGCCGTGCTCCATTGACGTGTGCATGAAGTGGTGGGCTGAAGGCGTCACCGCGGAATTGCCGGAGTAATCCGGCTCGATGGAAGGGGCAGGGCTGCAAGGTTCTGCCCCTTTTTGTTAGAGCGAGCGTCTGAAATCCCTTGCCATGGTCAATTCGAGCGCGAGCGAGAAATCTTTTCCCCGCCAGCGCGCAGGATTTCTCCCCGCTCCGCTCGTCGAAATGACAGTTTTCAGATATACCTGACCCACCCGACCCGATCCCCGAGGAGTAAACAGTGACTTCAACTGTCAACGCCAAACCGGACGTTTCTCCGCCCGCTGTTGAAATGCGCGGCATTGTAAAAAAATTTCCCGGCGTGCTGGCCAACGACCATGTGGATTTTGAACTCCGCGCGGGAGAAATTCACGCCCTGCTTGGCGAGAACGGCGCGGGGAAAAGCACGTTGATGAACGTGCTTGCCGGTTTATACAAACAGGATGCCGGAATTATCAAAGTCAAGGGTAGGACGCTCGAATTTTCATCCCCGCGCGACGCCATCAAGGCGGGCATCGGCATGGTGCATCAACACTTCATGCTGGTCCCGTCGCAGACGGTGGCGGAGAACATCCTGCTCGGGCTCGATGAGCCGCGTTTTTTCATGCAGTTGCATTTATACGAAAAAAAGATCGCCGACCTGGGCGACCAGTTCGGTTTGAAGGTGGATCCGCGCGCCAAGATCTGGCAGTTATCGGTGGGGGAGCAGCAGCGCGTGGAATTGTTGAAGATGCTCTATCGCGGCGCGGATGTGTTGATCATGGACGAGCCGACCGCCGTCCTCGCGCCACAGGAAATTGACGTATTGTTCGACACCCTGCGTTCGATGGTCGCGCAGGGCAAGTCGGTTATTTTTATCAGCCATAAACTGCACGAGGTCTCGTCCATTGCAGACCGGGTCAGCGTGCTGAGGCGCGGAAAAGTCACGGCTTCGGGCGCGCCCGCCAAAGGCGTGAGCAAGCAGGAACTGGCGAGCATGATGGTGGGGCGCGAGGTGGTGTTGTTTGTGGACAAGAAACCGAAGCAGGCGGGGAGGGTGATCCTCGACGTCAAGGACGTCCATGCGGAGAACGACAAGGGATTGCCTGCCCTGCGCGGACTCTCCCTCAACGTGCGCGCGGGAGAGATCGTCGGGCTGGCGGGCGTGGCGGGGAACGGTCAGATCGAACTCTCGCAGGTGATTGCGGGTATGCGTAAATGCAAACAGGGCGAAGTGACCCTGAACGGCGACAAGGTCAGCAATCGCAACACATTATTCGCCATCGAACACGGCATGTCTTATGTGCCGGAGGATCGCACGCGTGTCGGCTCCGCGCCGAACCTGAGCGTGACCGACAACGTCATCATGAAGAACTTCCGCAGAGAGCCCATCTCGAAGAGCGGCATGTTGGATATGGGCGCGGCGAGCAAATTTGCGAACGAACTCAAAGCCGCCTACGACATCATCGTGCCGAACGTGGATAACACCCCCGTGCGTTTGCTCTCGGGCGGCAATTTACAGCGCGTGATCCTGGCGCGCGAGATTTCGGGGCATCCCAATTTCATGGTGGCTGTCCAACCTACGCGCGGACTGGATGTTGGCGCGATCGAAGGCGTGCATAAATTGCTCCTGACCCAGCGCGAGGCGGATGCGGGCATCCTCCTGATATCCGAAGAGCTGGAGGAACTGCTCGCATTGAGCGACCGCGTGTACGTGATCTATGAAGGGAAAATCATGGGCGAGGTCAAGGTCGAAGGCGCAGACCAGGGCGAAGGTCAGGTGGAGGCGATTGGGTTGATGATGACCGGCACGCCGCTGGAACAAATTCAAAGACAGGGAGAGGCGACTTATGGCTGAATCCGTTATGAAGAAACGCGCGGGGTGGCGCGTCAAATTGGAGCCGCGGCTCGACGTGCCTCCCGCGTGGTATCCGCCGCTGGTGTCTTTGGGCGCGATCGTTCTCGCGCTTTTCCTCGGCGGGTTGTTGATTTCGGCGGTGGGCGGCAACCCGCTTAAATCCTATGCCCATATTGCGCGCGCGTCCTTTGGCAATATCGGCGTGCTCTCGGATACCATCGTTAAAGCCACGCCGATCATTTTGACCGCGCTGGCTTGTTCGATCGCCTTTCGCATGAAACTTTGGAACATCGGCGCGGAGGGTCAGTTCATCATGGGCGCATGGGGCGCGAGCGCGGTAGTGCTTGCGCCAATTGTGCCAGCCGGGGCGTCGCGCTGGGTTTTCATCCCGGTCATGATCATTGCCGGGGTTGCGCTTGGCGCAGTGTGGGGTTTCCTTCCCGGCTATCTCAAGGCGAAGTTTAACGTGAACGAAATCATCAGCACCTTGATGTTGAATTACATCGCCATTTTTTGGGTGAACTATTGGGTCTTCGCCGTGTGGACGGAAGGCGGCTTTCAGATGAGCCCCAAATTCCCCGACGCGGCCTGGCTGCCGCGCCTCGCCGACTACGGGAAGCAGATTACGGCGTTTCGAGGCTTGACCACCCACGGAGGCTTGATCCTCGGGATCATCGCTGCGGTCGTCGTTTGGTTCGTTATCTATCGCAGTCGCTGGGGGTACGAGATTCGCCTTATCGGCGATAATCCGCACGCGGCGGAGTACGCGGGCGTCAACATCACGCGCAACACGGTTTATGTCATGGCGCTTTCGGGCGCGCTGGCGGGTTTGGGCGGCATGAGCGAGGTGGCGGGAGTCATCCACCGTTTGCAGACCGCGCCCATCGCGGCGGGATACGGCTTCACCGGAATCATCGTGGCGTGGCTTGCCAAGTTGAATCCGATTGTAATTATTTTCGTCTCCGTTCTTTTTGGCGCGTTGATCCTTGCCGGGCGGGAGATTCAACCCTCAGGCATCCCCAAAATGATTCAGGGCATCATCCTTGTCTGTTTGATCGCCAGCGATTATCTGTTGCGTTACCGCGTGCGCATCGTAAAGGGGGAGGAGGAGTAAATGGATCCCATCGTCATTCTCTCGGCGGGGGTCGCCACAGGCACGGTGTTGTTCTTTGCGGCGTTGGGCGAAGTGTTCGCCGAACGTTCCGGCGTTTTGAACCTGGGCGTGGAAGGCATGATGCTGATCGGCGCGATGAGCGCTTTCAGCGTCGCCAACAGCCTCGGCAACCCCTGGCTTGGAATCGTCGTGGCGATGATCGCGGCGGGACTTATCAGCCAGATTCACGCCTATATCGTCATCACCCTGCAAGCCGACCAGGTCGTCAGCGGTCTGGCTCTGACCTTCGTCGGCACGGGCATCAGCCTGGTGCTGGGCGAAGGCTTGAGCAAAGCCGGAACGGTGGCGCAGATTCCCGCGCTCTCCGTTCCCCTGCTTTCGCAGATTCCGTTTCTTGGACCGATCTTCTTTACCAATCAATCCGTCCTCGTGTATCTGGGCTATCTTATCGCGCCGCTGGCATGGTATTACATCAACCGCACGCGCCCCGGTTTGCATCTGCGCGCGGTGGGCGAATATCCTTCCGCAGCGGACGCGCTTGGCATCAATGTCTTTGCGTTGCGTTATTGGTATGTATTCGTCGGCGGCATGTTGGCGGGGTTGGGCGGCGCGACGTTGAGCCTCGCCGTATCCCCCGGCTGGTTTAGCGAATTGACGACGAACGGTCAGGGATGGATCGCGGTCGGTCTGGTCATCTTTGCCCAATGGGATCCGATCCGCGCCGCGCTCGGCTCGTATGCCTTCGGCGCGTTGAGGCGCATGATCCTCGACATCCAGGGACCGCTTACGCTGTTCGGTTTCGACAACCCGTTCTATTACAACTCCTACCTCGGTTTCTTTTTGCAGATGATCCCCTACGCCTTCACCGTCATCGTGCTGGTGATCGGTTCGCGCGAAGCCATCCGCAAGCGATTGGGCTCGCCCGCCGCGCTGGGCGTCCCATATATCCGCGGCGAAAGAGGTAAGTAAATGTTCACAGCGCGAGACGAAGTCTCGCGCTGTGATTTTGTCCAGTCAAATGCGGACATGTGAAAATGAGTGATGAATGTCGCTTGATATGGGTTGTATAATATCGTTTACTTTCACCAGAAGATGGCCTTTGTCGTCGCCGGCATCCATTCCAGTTTGATCGGCGAGGAAACGTTCGGCATCCTGGTTCATATCCCATATTCAGCGCCTGAGAGGTAACACCCTGATGCGACAACGACTTGAAACTCTTTTCGACGCGCTACTTCCTGTACTGGCGACTCTTGCCGCGCTGGCGGTCGGGGCGTTGATGTTGCTGATTCTAAAAGTCAACCCGATCACCGCCTATGCCGCCCTGTGGGACGGCGCGTTTGGGAGCGTCAACTCATTTGCCGAAACCCTGGTGAAAGCCACGCCCCTGCTATTGGTGGCTTTGGGCATTTGCATTTCCTTTCGCGGCGATGTGATCAACATCGGCGGCGAGGGGCAGATGATCGTCGGCGCGGTGACGGCAACCTGGGTCGGGCTGACGTTCACGGATGCGCCTGGCTGGCTGGTTATCACGCTGGCTTTGTTCGCCGGTTTTCTCGGCGGCGCTCTTTGGGGCGGAATCCCCGGCGCGCTCAAGGCGCGCTTCAATGTGAATGAAATCCTCAGCACAGTGATGATGAACGCCATCGCGGTGCAGTTGATGAACTTCCTGCTGCGAGGACCGATGATTGATCCTTCGCAGGCGCAACTCGCCTCGAAGATACCGCAGACGGCGCGGCTGTTGGACGCGTTTCATCTCGCGCGGCTTGTTCCGACGCGTTTGCATTTGGGGGCGTTGATTGCGGTCATTCTGGCGATCCTTGTTTATATCCTTTTGTGGCGGACGGTTTTGGGATACCGCATCCGCGCTGTGGGGCAGAGTCCCTTTGCTTCGCGTTATGCGGGGATCAAGACGCCGCAATACATGGCGCTCGCGCTTCTGTTGAGCGGAGCCTTCGCCGGTTTGGCTGGGGCGATCCAGGTCTATGGCGTGAACTATCGCATGATCACAGACGGCTCGGCTTCAGGCTTTACGGGCGCGGCGGGGTTCAACGGGATCGTGGCGGCGTTGTTCGGGCAGTTGCATCCTTTGTGGTCCATCCCTGCTTCGATTTTGTTCGGCGCGTTGCTGGTGGGAGCGAACAAGATGCAGCGCGTTGTGCAGATCCCGTCGGCATTGATCACGGTCATGAACGGTTTGGTTGTTGTGTTCGTGGTCAGCAGTGAGATATGGAGGCGTCGCCGACAAAGGCGCAGGCTGACTCAGACGCCAGAGGCGGAAACGCCGTCGAAACAGGACCAGCCCGAAATCGGGAAGGAGGCGCGGCAATGATTTCGGAACTCCTATCCGCCACCGTCCTCATCGGCATTCTTGCGTCGGGCATCCGCCTTGCCACTCCGTATTTGTACGCCGCCATTGGCGAGACGTTTGGTCAGAAGAGCGGCGTGCTGAATTTGGGCGTGGAGGGGCAGATGTTGCTCGGTTCGTTCGCGGCATTTTATGTGGCGTTCAACACCGGCAGTTTGTGGCTTGGTTTGCTGGCGGCGATTCTCGTCGGCGCGGCGATGGGGCTGGCGATGGCGTATGTGACCGTGAACCTGCGCGCGCAACAGGGCATCAGCGGCATTGGGTTTTATCTCTTTGGTTTGGGCATGAGCGAACTGCTCTTTCAGATTTTGATGGGGACGGTCGAGACGGCGCAGGGTTTTCCGAAGGTTTACATCCCGGGTCTGAGCGACATCCCCGGCATCGGCGAGATTTTTTTCAGTCAGAATGTTTTGGTGTACGGGGCGTTTCTGTTGGTGCCGCTTTCGTCGTTTGTGTTGAATAAGACCACGCTGGGTTTGAAGATTCGCGCCGTGGGCGAGAACCCCGATGCGGCGGATTCGCTTGGCGTGAGCGTGGCGCGTATTCGTTACTTTACGATCATCCTCGGCGGCGCGCTTTCGGGGATTGCCGGGGCTTCGCTTTCGATTGCCCTGCTGAATGTCTTCCAGCAGAATATGACCAGCGGGTTGGGTTTTATCGCCGTTGCGCTGGTGTACTTCGGCGGTTGGAAGCCGCTGGGCGTGTTGTGGGGCGCGCTGTTGTTCAGCATGGTGAACTCTTTGCAGTTGTGGATTCAGGTGTTGGGCATTCCCATCCCGTCGGATATTGCGGTGATGATGCCTTATGTGCTGACCATCCTTGTCTTGATCGCCAGCGTTTCAAGGGTCCGGTCGCCGTCCGCTTTGTCGAAACCCTTTGAGAGGGAGAGTTAGGAGGCATACAAGCAGAGATAAATAATGTTGAGCGTTCCATCGGTGTGAAAAAGCCGGCCGATCCGTAAAGCGCGCGCGGCGTCGCTGGCGCGTATGGATTGCAGTGAGCCAAAAAATCAAATTCATAAAAGGAGAAGAAGATGAAAAAGTTTGCATGGTTTTTGACCCTTGCGGCCGTCCTCGCAATGGCGTTGAGCGCGTGCGGCGCCCCCGCCGCAACGGAAGCGCCCGCCGCAACCGAGGCTCCCATTACAACGGAAGCCGCGGCGACCGAGGCCCCCGCCACCGAAGCCGCCCCCGCCGAACCCTTCCGCGTGGCTGTGGTAATGCCGAGCGCCATCAACGACCTGGCGTTCAGCCAGAGCATGTACGACGCCCTCATGCGCATTCAGGAAGAGATGGGCGGACCGGAGGCGTTCGAAGTCGTGTACTCCGAAAATATGTTCGTGGTGGACGACGCCGCCGCGGCGATCCGCGATTACGCTTCGCAGGGCTACGACCTTGTGATCGCGCACGGTTCGCAATACGGCTCGTCTTTGCAGGAGATCGCTCCGGATTTCCCCGAGACCAGTTTCGCCTGGGGCACCACGGCTGACACCTTCGGACAGCCGAACATCTTCGCGTATGAAGCCGCCTCTCAGGAAGGCGGTTATGTGAACGGCGTGCTGGCCGCGACCCTCTCCACCAGCGGAGTCATCGGCGTTGTAGGTCCCATTGAAGTGGGAGACGCCAAACTGTATGTGGACGGGTTCAAAGCCGGAGTCGCCGCGACCAAGCCGGACGCCGTTGTGAACGTGAACTACATCGGCTCGTTCTCCGACGTTGCGCTTGCCTCTGAAGCCGCGACGACTCACATCTCCGCCGGAGCCGATGTCTTGACCGGGACTGCCCAGATGGTTGTGGGCGCAATCGGCAAAGCCGAAGAATCCGGCGCTTTGTGGTTTGGCACGCAGTCCAACCAGACCAGCCTGGCGCCGTCCATCGTGGTCGCCAGTCAGGTCTATCACTGGGAAGTCGCCCTGCATGAAATGCTTGCCTTGATTGAAGCGGGAACCCTGGGCGGACAATCCTTCAAAGCCAATCTCGCAAACGGCGGCGAAGTGATCGAGTTCAACCCCGATTACGCCCTCCCAGACGACGCCAAAGCGCAGGCTGATGCCGCCATTCAGGGCATCATTGACGGCACGATCACGATCGCGCTTCCGTAGCTGTATCCACCAGGCCTGACAGGTCACTGAGACCTGTCAGGCCTTTCAAGATGAGGATGGCGTCATGACCGACCAGGATACCAAACTCCCATCGGGGCGAACCCGCATCGAAAACCTCGAAATGCGCGGAATCACCAAACGCTTCCCCGGCGTGTTGGCGAGCGACCATGTGGATTTCGATGTAAAGAGCGGCGAAGTCCATGCCTTGTTGGGCGAGAACGGCGCGGGCAAAAGCACGTTGATGAAGATTCTCTACGGCTTGTATAAACCAGACGAAGGCGAAGTCTTCCTGAACGGCAAGCCCGTCGCCATTGCATCCCCAACCGATTCGATTGACCTCGGCATCGGCATGATTCATCAACACTTCATGCTTGTGCCAACGCTGACGGTCGCGGAGAACGTCGCCCTCGGTTTGCCCTCCTCGCGCGGATTCATGACCGATCTCGACGTAGTCTCGAAACGCATCCTCGAACTGGCAAAGATCTACGGTTTGAAGATTGATCCCGATGCCTATGTCTGGCAGTTATCTGTCGGTCAGCAGCAACGCGTGGAAATCATTAAAGCCCTCTATCGCGGCGCGGCTTTGCTCATTCTCGACGAACCGACCGCCGTCCTCACTCCGCAGGAAGTGGACGAGTTATTCGTCATCATGCGCCAGATGACCAAAGACGGACATGGACTTATTTTTATTTCCCACAAACTGCACGAAGTTGTCGAGATCAGTCATCGCGTAACGGTATTGCGCGACGGGCGCAAGATCGGCACACGCCCCACTTCTGAAATCACAAAGCAGGACCTCGCCAACTGGATGGTCGGGCGCGAAGTCGGTTTAACCCCCGATCGCGGAACCGTTCAACGCGGCGAAGCGCGGCTCGAATTGAAGGACGTCTCCTGCGATAGCGACCGCGGCACGCCCGGCTTGCGCGGCGTCAATCTTGAAGTTCATTCGGGCGAAATTCTGGGAATTGCGGGCGTCTCCGGCAACGGTCAACGCGAACTGGCGGAGACCATTGTCGGATTAAGAAAAACGACAAACGGGCGGATAATCCTCGAAGGCGGGGATGTCGCCGGACTCTCCCCCGCCGAACTGACCAATCGAATGCTCTCCTACATCCCTGAGGAACGGATGCGCGACGGCGTCATCAGGGAATTCACGGTTGCGGAAAATCTGATCTTGCGCGAACATGAAAAGGCGCCGTACTCGCGCTCGGGCTTCCTCGATCTCGGCGAAATTTCCCGCCATGCCGACGAATTGATAAAACGCTTCCAGGTCAAAACGCCTTCGAGCGAAACGCTTGCAAAAAATCTTTCCGGCGGAAACATTCAAAAAATCGTCCTTGCGCGCGAAATTTCCCGCGCGCCGCGCGTCATCATCGCCGCCCAGCCCACGCGCGGGTTGGACATCGGCGCAACCGAATACGTCCGCGAACAATTGCTCGAACAGCGCCGCTTAGGCGTCGCCATCATGCTTATTTCAGAAGACCTCGACGAGATACTTGCGCTTTCAGACCGCATCGCCGTCCTCTATGAAGGACAGGTCATGGACATTGTTCCGCGCGCACAGGCGACGCCCGAAAAACTCGGCTTGCTCATGGCGGGCATCCGCTCCGAAGAGAGCCTTTCTGTTGTAAAATAGCGAAAACTATCCATCGGTTCGGTGGTCGTGGCAATGGTCAGACAACCCCGTATGTCACGGCGTTGGGTCGCAAAACATCCATCGAAAAGCGCCGCCGTTCATTTCGAAAGGACGCCACCATGAACCTTTGGCAGGAATACAAACGCCCCGCCTCCGTGGCGGAGGCTGTGCAGGCGCTGGCCCATGCCCCCGGGCCCGCCCTGCCCATCGCAGGCGGAACTGACCTTCTGCTCGACCTCAAACAAGGCCGCCACGCCCCCGTTCACACATTAGTGGATTTAACCTCCGTGCGCGAGATGACTCTCCTCGAGCGGCGGGGCGACTCGCTCTTTATCGGGGCCGCCGTCCCGGTCAACCGCGTCGCGCTGGACCCGCTGACGGCCGCGCACGCCCAGGCTTTGGTCGAAGCCTGTAACTTGATCGCCGGTCCGCAAGTCCGCAATACCGCCACGCTCGGAGGCAACGTCGCCCACGCCCGCCCCGCCGCCGACGGCACGATTGCGCTCACAGCATTGAACGCCGAAGCCGAAGTCGCAAATGAAGAGGGAAACAGACGAATTCCATTTACTGCTTTATTTGCCGGGCCCGGCAAATCCGCCATAGACAAAACCAAAGAAATCATCGTCGGTTTCCATGTACCAATTACCAATTACCAACCCTTCGACGCCGCTCAGGGCAAGTCGCCAATTACCACCGCCTCGTGCTTCAAACGCATCATGCGCCCGCAGGGAGTCGCCCTTCCCATCCTGAATTGCGCCGTCTGGCTCGCGCGCGAAGGGGAATCGGTAAAAGACATCCGCATCGCAGTCGGACCCGGCGGCTCGACTCCCTTCCGCGCCACTGAAGCCGAAACCTTCCTGCGCGGCAAACCCCTCGTCGAAGAAACCTTCAACCCAACGTTGGACGCCCTGCTCGCCCAGGCCAAATTCCGCGACTCCGCCCGCCGCGCCAGCGCGGATTATCGCCGTCACATCGTCGGCGGGTTGTTCAAGGATGTGCTTTACACCGCGTGGTCAAGAGCGGGCTAACCACGGAGGCGCGGAGGCACAGAGATTCTGTGTTATTTAAAGACGAGGAGGTATTATGAAAAGAAATTTTGCAGTTCTTCAAAATCAACACACAAAACCGCTTTTGGAGAAGGAATTGACTGACAAGATCATCGGCGCGGCGATTGAGGTGCATAAATATCTCGGCCCAGGCTTGCTTGAGTCGTCTTATCAAACGTGCATGGAGCATGAAAGTACGTTACGTAAACTTCCGTTTGCACGGCTTGTGGATTTACCGCTGAATTACAAGGGAATCGAATTGGATGCAGGATACGTTATTGACTTGATATACGATAGTCGCGTCATTGTCGAATTAAAGGCGGTCGAGCGTGTCATTCCCGTCCATGAAGCGCAATTATTGACCTACATGAAATTGACTGGAATCCGCGTGGGTCTCTTGATCAATTTCAATGTGCCCGTCTTGAAGGATGGCATCTACCGAAGAGTCCTCTAAACTCACATCGTGAATACTCCGCGCCTCTGTGCCTCCGTGGTTCAGAAAAGGAATCTTATACAATGACCAATCCAATCTCCCTTAATGTGAACGGCAGGCCCTACGCTGTGGATGCAGTCCCCGGCGAGACCTTATCCACACTCCTGCGCGAGCGGTTGAGGCTGACCGGGACGAAGATCGGTTGTGAAGAAGCCGAATGCGGCGCCTGCACCGTGCTCGTGGACGGCGAGCCGGTGATGTCCTGCATCTACCCGGCGGAACGGGCGGACGGCAAGCCCGTGCTAACGATTGAAGGCGCGCGTGAAGGCGCGCAGTTGCATCCGTTACAGGAGGCGTTTATCGAACACGGCGCCGTCCAATGCGGATTCTGCATCCCCGGGCAGATCATGACCGCGTATGCCCTGCTCAAACGCAACCCCAGGCCGACCAGCGACGACATCCGCTTCGCGTTGAAGGATACGCTCTGCCGTTGCGCGGGCTATCCCTCCATTGAAAACGCCATCCTTGCGGCGGCGGAGGCGTTGAGAACGGGCGAACCGGTCAAACTGCCGTCCCACATTCCCGATTCGATCCACGAACATAAAACGGTCGGGCGTAAACATCTGCGCCCCGAAGCGCGGGAGAAAGTAACCGGCGAAGCCATCTACACCGACGACCTGACATTCGAGGGCATGTTGTACGCCAAAGCCAAACGCGCCATGATCCCGCACGGTTTCTTGAAGCGGCTGGACGTATCCAAAGCCAGAGCCCTGCCCGGCGTGATTGCGGTCTTGACCGCGGAAGACATCCCCGCCGAAAAGAATCACGGACTGGTCATCTACGACTGGCCCGTCATGGTGGGAGTCCATGAACGCGCGCGTTATGTCGGCGACGCTCTCGCCATCGTGGCCGCACAAAGCCCGGAGATCGCCGAACAAGCCGTCGGGTTGATCGAGGCGGAGTTTGATCCCCAGCCCGTCATCACAAATCCGGTCATGGCTCGTCGGGCGGACGTTCCCCAAATCCACGAACATGGAAATTTGTTGAAGCATATCAAAGTCCGCAAAGGCGACATGGAGAAGGGCTTTGCCTCCGCCGACGTGATCCTCGAACATACTTTTCACACGCAGACCACCGACCATGCCTTCCTGGAACCGGAATGCAGTATTGCCGTGCCTATAAAACCTGACGGTCCTTCTGGAGACCCGTCAGGTTTCCGAATTGAAATTTATGTCGGCTCGCAAATCCCATATCAAGACCGCACGCAGGTTGCGCGCGCGCTGGGTTGGGATGAGTCGCGCATCCGCATCGTCGGGCAGTTGATGGGCGGCGGCTTCGGCGGCAAGGAGGACGTGGCGGGGCAGATCCATGCCGCCATGCTTGCAAACGCAACCGGAAAACCCGTGAAGATGCTCTTCGACCGGCGGGAAAGTTTGCT
>CAADGT010000200.1 GCA_900696595.1 uncultured Chloroflexota bacterium | reverse complement strand
CACTGACACGGACATTCCGATGATCGTGCTGATCAACGAAGGCTCCGCTTCCGCCTCCGAGATCGTAGCCGGCGCGTTGCAGGATTCGGGACGCGCCAAACTGCTCGGGGCAACGTCTTATGGCAAAGGCTCGGTGCAGATCTGGTATCCGCTCACCGGGGAGAGCGGCGCAGTGCGCGTCACCATCGCAAAGTGGCTGACTCCCAACGGCAACACCATCCACGAAGTCGGGCTGACCCCCGATTACCCCGTCGAACTGACCGAGGAAGACCGCGCGGCGGACCGCGACCCGCAATTGGACGAGGCTGTGCGAATTCTGTTGGAAATGATTGGCCAGTAACCGAAAGGAGAAAACATGTTTTACGACTCCCGTTATCTGATCTACATGATCCCCGCCTTCATCCTCATGGCGTTGACGTCATGGTATGTGCGGGCGGCGTATAAAAAATGGAGTCGCGTGGCGGCGGGCAGCCGCTTCACCGGCTACGAAGCCACGCGCCGCCTGATCGCCTCCAGCGGACTGCATGGACTGCAAATTCAAGGCGTTCCCGGCGAAATGACCGACCATTACGACCCCCGCAACAAAACCCTCTTCCTTTCGCAGGGCGTGGCAAACAGCGCCTCGGTCGCCGCGCTGGCCATCGCCGCGCACGAACTCGGCCACGCCCAGCAGGACGCGCAGGAATACTTCCCGCTCAAATTCCGCGGCGCGCTTGTGCCTTTGGTCAACATCGGCTCCAACCTCGGCTGGATACTCATCATGATCGGTCTCTTCCTGCAATGGACGCAGATCGCCTGGCTTGGCGTTCTGGTCTTCTCCGGCGGCGCGTTCTTCGCCCTCGTCACTCTGCCGGTGGAATTTAACGCCTCGTCCCGCGCAAAAAGGATGCTGGCTGAAAGCGGCATCATCCAATCCGACGCCGAAATGCGCGGAGTGAATAACGTCCTCAACGCCGCCGCGCTGACGTATGTGGCCGGGCTTGTCACCGCCATCATGCAACTGCTGTATTACGTCTCGCTCATCAGCGGCAGAAGCCGCGATTGATCGGATACCCAAACTGTTCCGGCGGCGATACTAAAAACTCGGGAGCGACTAAAAGAACGGGCTAAATTTTTTTCACCACGAAGGACACAGAATCCACGAGTATTCATGAGGGTTTCACCCCGAAACGCCTGAAAAAGATGGTATTTTTTCATATCAGAAAAAGAACCCTCTCCGCGTGTGCGCACGCAAAACATGTCAGGCAGGTTGCTCCCTGCGCCGTCCCCGGCGCAGGATTCCCTCGTAACACGCCGCCGCCCACAGGGGGCTTCGCACAGGACGGCGGCTTGAGCGTATGCCGCTGACAACCTTTGCGCGCACACCTCTGCGCGCTCTGTGGTAAATTCCCTGGTAAACTCACAAAAGCAGCCACTCCCAAAAACTCTCTACCGTACGTTCTGGACGTTTTTACCGTCAAGCCGCCAGGAAAACATCGAAAACCTGTCGATTCGATTTTGCGCAGTTGCGCAACAGCGAAAAAAAACATACAAAAGGAGATACAAGATGAGCAACAAGAATACCGGTCTGATCGCAACCATTGCCTCGGTCGTCCTGTGCGGATGTCCCGGACTTTTCCTGTGTTTCTACGGAGCGCTCGCGACCTTCGCCAGTTTCGTTCCCGGCGCGAATATTGGCGTGGGCGGCAGTTCCGACCCGGCAGCCGCCATGGGAATGGGAATTGGCTCCATTTGCGTTTCGCTCATCTTCATCGCCATCCCGGTCGCGGTGTGGTTCTTCATGATGCGCAAGAAACCCGCCGCCTCCGGCGACGAACCGCTCCCCCCCGTATCGTAGCCCATCGAATAAAAAATCCCCCGGTTTTCCGCCGGGGGATTTTTTCTATTTGACCGTGACGGTCAATTCCATATCGCAGAACGAACGATTGCCCCTGTATATATTCCACTTGGTGGTGTAGGTTCCCGGCGCGGCGGGCGCCTGCATGTCCACCGTTAATTCCACGGTCGCGCCGGGGGTGACAGTGGCCGGGAAGTCGTAGACGGATTGCAGTTGAATCTTCTCGCCGCTGGTGAAGCGATAATCGAGGGAGTTGATGTCCCAAACCGAAACGCCGATATTGGCGACGACCCATTTGCCGAAGAAGCGCGTCGAGGCGCCGACCAAATCCTTCGGCTCGGCGGAAAGCACCTGGCAATCGAAATCATGCTGGGATACGCCCAATGGAATTTGAGTGGGGTCCACGACCCTGGTGGGAATAAGGAAAAGAAAGGTCGGCGTGGGCGTCGGCGTATCCGTCGGCGTTTTGGTCGGCAGGGGAGTCGCCGTCGCCGTGGGCGGCGCATTCAGGGCAGTTTGAGTCGCGGCGGCTCCCGCCGTCAGGACGATGGCGGTCAACGGAGCGTTCGCATCGAAGGTGGGCAGGGGTTCAGGTCCCAACCTGGGCAGGCAGGCAAACGTAATTACCGCCGCGATCAAAAACAATGAGAGTCGGTTACTTTGACGCATCCTCATCCATTATTGGGGCGGGTTGGTGGAAAGATAGGACGCCTTGCCGTCGTTCCTGCGGATCGCAACCCACTGACCGTTATATTCTCCGCCGACGATCGGTCCCCAGATAAGTTCGGCGTCCTTTCGCCCGTTTTGAACATCCACAGTCACCTTCGATCCGCGCGGAAGAATTGTGGATTTTTCGGCAGTCAGGCTCGGGTTCTTATAAACCTGCGCGCCATTCGGATCAATGACATACCAGACCGGGAGCGGTTTTACATCGCCGGGTTTTCTACCCTCGTCCGCCCCGCCGCTGACTCCGCCCGAAGCGAATGCGCCGTCTGGAAGTTTTTCCGCCGCCGAATTAAAGTTCTCGCGCAACCAGTTGCGCGGGTTGACAAAATGATGTTTTGTGCCTTGCAGGTCCAAACCGGGCCAGTAGGTGGGCGCTTTGTCCAACTGGTTCGTGACGGAGATGTCGAAATGCAGGTGATAAGGGAAGACGCCGAACTGGTTTCCAACCTTTGCGATCGGGTCGCCGACTTTAACGGCCTGTCCCTTTTGAACCACGATATCCTCGACGTGACCGTAGCGGCTGAAGAGCGGCTTTCCGTTCACTGTGCCATGATTGATCACCACCAGGTTTCCCCAGGAGGTCTTGGAAACCAGCTGGGCAAAACGCACAACCCCGTCCCCGATCGAGTAAATCTGCGCGAGGCGGTCCTTGTCGCCGGGCAGGTTCAAGTCCGCGCCGGTGTGAAATGCCGGGTTGCCGGGTCCCAGCATATATTTGGGCGGGTTGTTGCCCGTCCAGGCATTGGCGTCCACCCAGGAACCGGGCCAGATATTGACAGGCATATTATTTCGTTCAACTTCAGAGCCTATGGGAGATCGAAACGCCATGGGGTTGCTCCTTTTTCCTGGCGGCAGGGCTGCCAAACCGCGCCTTGATTATAACGACAAACCCTTCGCCGGGTCACTTGACCATGATCGTCACCTCGCCGTAGCAGATGGGTCCGTCCACCTTCCAGGACATATATTTGTACCCACTGTCCACCGGGGCGGTGCCGGTCAGGACGATCTTATATTCGTCGCCGGGCTCCATCGGCACGGGAATCTCGACGCGCGAGGGATTCGTCAATTTTACGCCTCCGGCATATTTAACGTCCACGCCGGCATCCCAGCGCCTTACGCCGGTATTTACGACGATCCACACAATATCGAAACTGTCGCCGGGGCCCATCTCCTGTCCGCTTCGAGGTTTGAGGGTGCTGATGTAACAGGAGTAGAGCGGCTGGGTCTTGACCGCAGCGGGGGGAGCGAGCGTATCGGTGGGGAAGACCAGCGTGGGAAAGGGCGTGTCCGTGACGATGACGATCGGCTCGAGAGTCGCGGATGGAATGAGCGTCTCGGCGACGGCAGGCGTGGGTGTAGCGGGAGGCGCCATGGCGGTAAGCGTCCCTGCCACGTTGCGCGCGACCTGCTCATTGACCTGCATGGTTTGGGCAATGGCGGTTTGAATGCGCGCTTCAAATTCCGCCTCGTTCTGTCCCGGCAGGCAGGCTGAGATCAGAAAGACAAACGCCGCCGCAATCGTGATGTTTTTACGCATGGAAAATCTCCTTGTTTATCCAGTCCTGACAGGTTTCCAAAACCTGTCAGGTCTTCTTGTCTTAATCACTCACCTTACGCAAGATGGCATTTGGTTAGGAAATGCGCCTGCCGATGAGTCGGCGACCGTCCACGAATGTTCACGAATAAACGAATAGGCGCGCCAGCATTCGCGAATTCGTGACTTTATTCGTGGACGGTTCGTGAGGATGGCAAAAGTGCGTAACATGAGTTAATCAGATTCGCCGGAACCGATGCCCAGCGGCTTCCACTTGCTCTCGTCCTTCAGGCGGTGTTGAATTCCGTCGCGGTCATGCAATTCGTCGAACCCTTCGGGCTTGATGAACATCTCCTCGCCCTCGAGCAGTCCCAAAAGTCCGGCTTGACCCGGCTCGGGGCGTTTGAGTCCCTTGAACTTGGCGGCGTTCGCCGGGATGTAGTCCGTCGGTTCCTCGTAGGCGGTGATATAGCCTTCGTAATTGCGAAGCAAAACTTTGTGATCGGACATGCTCAACAGGTAATTTGGCATGACGGGAATCTTGCCGCCGCCGCCGGGCGCGTCTATGATGTATTGCGGCACGGCGTAACCGGAGGTATGTCCGCGCAAGCCCTCCATGATCTCGATGCCCTTCGCCACCGGCGTACGGAAATGCCCCGCGCCTTCCACCAGGTCGCATTGATAGAGATAATACGGACGCACGCGGATGCGCACCAGGTCCTGCGCCAACTGACGCTGGATGTGGACGTTGTCGTTCACGCCCGCCAGCAACACGGATTGATTCCCAAGCGGGATGCCCGCGCGCGTCAGCCGGTCGCAGGCTTCAGCCAGTTCCTTTGTGATCTCGTTCGAATGGTTGACGTGGATATTCAACCACAATGGATGATACTTTGCCAGCATGTCGCATAGTTCCTGCGTGACGCGCATGGGCATGAAGACCGGCACGCGCGAGCCGATGCGGATGATCTCGATATGCGGGATGTCGCGCAGGCGCGAGAGCAATTCTTCGAGGATTTTCGGCGCCAGCACCAGCGGGTCGCCGCCCGAGAGCAGCACGTCGCGCACCTGCGGCGTGCGCTTGAGATATTCGATCTGCATCTCAAATTCTTCGCGCTTGAATGTCTGCCCCGGGTCGCCGACGATGCGCGAGCGCGTGCAGTAACGGCAATACGACGCGCATTGGGTCGTCACCAGCATCAGGACTCTGTCGGGGTACCGGTGAACCAGCCCCGGCACGGGAGAGTGACGATCCTCCGCCAGCGAATCTTCCATCATGGCGGTGAAGGCTTGCAGTTCCTCCGCGCGCGGGATGATCTGCTTGCGGGTCGGGTCCTCGGGGTCGTCCGGGTCTATCAATGAAATAAAATAAGGGGTCACATCCACGCGGAACAAGCCCTGCGTTTGAAGCGCCTTGCGTTCGCTCTCGGTCAGCGGAAAGACTTTCTCGATCTCTTCGACGGAGTTGAGGCGGTTGCTCAACTGCCAGCGCCAGTCGTTCCATTTTTCATCGGGAACGTCGGCGTATATTTTGGCTCGTTTTGAAACAAACTCGGTTTTCACGGTTCCTCCATAATTTTACGGCAACGGGCGCGTCGCGCCTGAATTAATTGGACTCATCCAACGAGCAGGTTTATCCTTTTTCCCAGACAAAATCCACCCGTCCGGCGCGGCGCGCTTAACGATAAAGGGGGTATCCGCTCAAACTGGAGGGTCGTGATCGGGCAGGTAAAAACCCGAGATTTTTGGCATGAGTTCATTTTAAGAGCAAATGAAGGGCGGGTCAACAGGTACAATTGGCGCGTGTCTGCGTTTAGCGCCGTCCTTCCCCAGACTCAGGACAAGCCCCGGCGCGGGTTTTGCCTGGAGCCTGCTGGAGGCAAAAAGGAGACAACCATGACAGAGGAAGGCAATCACGGTACTTGGGGCGACCTGCACCGCCCGGATTCGACGCCCGAGACGGCGGATATTTCAGTGATCGGAATCCCGTTCGATGGACTTGCGAGCGCGAGGAAAGGCGCGGCTCTCGCCCCCGAACGCCTGCGCTACTGGTCGCGGCATTTGACTCCCTTTAGCGAAGACCGCACCCGTTTGAAGGATATGATCGTATGCGACCTGGGCGACATCCCGATCCACAATCCCGAAACGGATTTTGTGACCGTGCGCCAGCGCGTGGCTTCGCTCCCGAACATGCCCATCCTGCTCGGCGGCGATCATTCCGTGACCATCCCCATTTTGCAGGGACAGCGCGAACGCTACAAGGATCAACGCCTCGGCGTGCTGTGGATTGACGCGCACCCCGACCTGTGCGATTTCTTCGACGGCTCGCGCCTTTCGCACGCCAATACCATGCGCCGCGCCTTGGAGTTCGGCATCGAGCCGTACGACGTTTGCATGGTGGGATTGCGCTCGTGGGAGGAGCAGGAGATTGACCTGATCGAAAACGGCGGCATCCACGTCTATACCGCCGCCGACGTCGCCGAGCGCGGCATGAAGAACGTGGCGGACAGCGTTTACAACATCCTCAACGACTGCGATGCGGTTCACATATCGCTCGACATTGACTGCCTCGACCCGTCCGCCGCGCCCGGCACGGGCATTCCCGAATTCGGCGGCTTGACCTCGCGCGACGCGCTGACGCTCATCAAATCCACGCAGGATTTATCCCTGGTCGGTTTGGACGTTGTGGAAATCGCCCCGCCGCTCGACCCGTCCGAATCCACAGTCTTCGCCGGTTTGAAAATCATCATGGAGTACATCGCCGTATTGGCGAGGAAGAAACAGAAACAAGGTTGAAATGGAAATCGAACCCGATAAATTTGAAATCGCCCAAAATCCGGCGGAGAACCGCTTCGAAGCCTGGGTGGACGGTCGTCTCGCCAAATTGGATTACATGGAAAACGGCGACACAATCGTGATGACTCACGTCGGCGTGCCGGTCGAACTTCGCGGGCGGGGGCTGGCGGGAATCATCACAAAGGCGGGATTGGAGTACGCAAAGTCAAGGTCGTTGCGCGTGATCCCCATGTGTTCTTATGTCGCGGCATACATCAGGCGAAATCCGCAATACGCGGAATTGACGAAGCGGAGGGAAACGCCCGCCGCGTCATCCTGAGGAGGCGCGTCCCCCGCGCTCGATTTGTTTCATCGCCCATTCCGCATGTTCGCGGACGAGAGGCTCTTCATCTTTTGCGGCTTCTTCGAGAAACGGAAGGTCGGACTCGTCTCCAACATTCCCGACGGCGACGGCAAGGTTGCGCAGGTATCCGCGGCGCTTCGCTCGTTTAACCGGGGAACGCTTGAAGCGCCGGTTAAACTCGGTGGGCGTCAGAGTCAGGTCGGCGGGCAAAGCAGGAAGAGGGATGGACGGCTTGAGCGCGGGGTCGCAGGGGAGGGAGAATCGATTCCACGGGCAGACTTGCTGGCAGATGTCGCATCCGAAGACCCAATTTTCCGTTTGGTTGCGAAAGTCTTCGGGGATTGCGCCCTTGTTTTCGATGGTGAGATAGGAGATACAGCGGCGCGAGTCTATGGTGCGGTCCGGGAGGATGCAATCCGTGGGGCAGGCTGTCATGCAACGGGCGCATGTGCCGCAATGATCGGTCGAAAACGGTTTATCCAGTTCGAGAGAGATGCCAAGAAAAATTTCCGCGAGCAGAAAGGTCGAGCCTGCCTGCGGATTGATGAGCATCGAGTTTTTTCCGATCCAGCCGAGACCGGCGCGTTGCGCCAGTTCGCGTTCGAGGACGGGACCGGTGTCGGTGTAATAGCGGTTGGGGACGGGATGCCCGACCTGTTCTTCGATGAACCGGACGATCTCTTTCAAGCGCGGGGGGATGATGTCGTGATAGTCGTCTCCCAACGCATAACCGGCAATTTTGTATTCCGCCTTCCGACTTCTGCCTTCTGCGCTTGTGTAAGGTAATGCCAGTATAAGAATCGACTCGCATCCGGGGAGGATCAGGCTTGGGTCGGCGCGGCGTGACCGGCTTCGTTCCGAGGCGAGGTAGTCCATCGAGCCGTGATGGTTTTCATCCAGCCAATTCTGAAAAATATCGTAATGCGCGGGGGGTTCGGGAGAAGTAACGCCAGCCAGGATGAATCCCAGCTGGCGCGCTTTGTCTTTTATGGCTTGGGTCAGACCGGTCAAGTTATTGAACGACGATGATCACGACGAGGATGAAATCCTTCTTGCCGAAGGGGATACCCTTGCCGTTGACCATCTGCCAGTAGCCTTTGTATTCGCCCGGCGTGGTTGGGGCTTTGAATTGCACGGAGACTTCCACTTCCTGCCCCGGCGCGACGAGAGATGCAAGCGGGACAGGTTGGGCGCTCATCCGTTCATTGGGCGGGGAACTGTAGGAGAAAATGGCTTTGTAACTGGTATCCCAGGTGCAAATGCCGGTGTTCTTGATCTTCCAGGTTTTGACGAAATCCTGTCCGGGCGTCATGGGTGTGCCGTCGGGGATGGTGACGTCGAGCGTGGCGAGGTCGAAGGAGTAATCGTCGCACAGGGCATCGGGAGTGAGCGCCGCCTGGGTCGGGTCGAGCGTGGCGAGGGAGACCGGCGTTTCGGTGGGCGGCAGGAATTGTTGGGTGGGCGTTTCGGAAGGAAGCGGCTGCGGCGTAGGCGTGAAGGCCGCCGCAGTGAGCGTGAACTCCGCCATCACGGTGCTTGCCGCAGACGTGCGAACGACGTTCACATCCACAGTCGGTTCGATGGGGACAGCGGGGGCGCAGGCATAAAGAAGCGTCCCCGACAAAAGAACGGCGAGAAGTTTTTTCATATATTCCCTGCTTTCTAATTCACGACGGCGATAATCTTGACCCAGACCAGCGACCCGAAGTATTGACCCGCGTCGTCCCGCAATTTGAAATACCAGGTGTACTCGCCGGTCTTGTTCGGGGCTTTCATGGCAATGGAGAAGGTGCGATATTCGCCGGGTTTGGTAAAGGGTCCTTCCTTGGGGATGATGTAATCCTTCGGCGGGAGGACGTACCTTGGACCGGTGGAAAACTCTTCGACGAACGCGAAGGTATATCCTTCGTCCCAGGCGCAGGAGCCGGTGTTGACGAATTCCCAACTTTTGACGAATTCTTCGTTAATGCGGATGGTCTTTCCATCGTAGGGGTTGGATTCGCTGATAAGCCAGCCGTCGTTGCATCCGTTTTTGGTGGTGACAGTGCTGTATGCGCCGGGCGTGCCTGTGGGCGTGCCAACCAGCCCCGCCTGCGGGGTGAACCCCGGCTGTTGAGTGTTGAAACTAAACGGCGTGTTGGTGGGGATCCCAAACGGACTCGCAGTCGAGAGTGTGGGCGTGTTGATCGGCGCAAGGGTGTTGGTGGGCAGCGGCGTGGGCGGGACGGCGGCGGCGGTCTGGGTCGCCTGGTCTGCCGCCTGGGTCAACACCATTCCGAATGCCTGGGTCTGGATCGCGCCGACATCCTGTGTGGGCGGCGGGGTGGCTCCCATATTACACGAGCTTAGAAGCGCAGCCGCGAGGGCGAATCCCGCCAGCCGGCGAATCTTGCGAAATTTCATGATCGGACCTCCGTTATTCATCAACTTTATTATACCCGCCGCGCTTGCAAATTGCGCTCCCCGCGCCTCACCCCGGACGTTTGGGATTCAGCGTGAACCCCGAAGAATGATTCAACGCCCCAGCCAACGGACTCGACTCCAGCGCCATCACCCGTCCGTTGGCGAAGAAGGCGAAGTCGAATGTGGCGGCGTCTCCAGCCTTCTTGCCGGGGATGGGCATTAACCTCGCTGTAAGCGGCTTGTTCAATCGCAGCGCCAAAGCGGAGAGGTCCAGCAGGAGAGGCGTGAGTTCATCCGCAGCGACATCCCCCGGCAATGGAATCGTATCCAGTCCCGTCCCGCAGACTGCGGAATAAAGCAAGGCGTCTTTTATCGTCAGCGTCCCTTCGGCGGCGCGTTTTGCCAAAACCGGATCTTCGAGAATTGGCTGCATGAAACCGTTGAAACCGATGTGTGGAAAGTCCGCGCGTTCGATGGCGTCTGTGAGGATCGCCGCTGCCGCAAGCGAACCGTGCAAACCGATCTTCGGCACGCCCATATTCTCGACGGCTTTACCGAGCGAACGCGCGTCGTCGGGGAAGGGAGCGAGGGAGAAGTCTATGCCGAGAAATTTTGGAGATTGGTGATTGGCAATTAGCGATTGGGCGATTTTGGCGATTGCCCGCCCGTGTTTGGCGATTTCGGAAATTAGCGCATTTCGTCCTTCTTCGATGGAGTCCGCGTTGCTGAAAGCGTCAACGGCGAGGTCGGCGGATTCGACGGCGACGGCGAAGGCGGGCGACTCTGAGTCGTAATAGGCGGCGGGGAAGAACGGCGCGCCGGGTCCAACATTTGCCAGCGCGGCGAACCTCAGGTTGGCGAACCCATTCGGTTCGAGCGGCGCGCATTTGACGATGATCTCCGCGCAGGCTCTCACCTGCGCCATGTGAACCGTTTGCGCGTCCGCCAGGACGCCGCCGAAGAAGATGTTTTCGCTCGCGGCAATCGCCTCCGGGATGACCCGGTAACTGCGCGGCAGTCTCGGCAGGGCGGGACCCAATGAAGCATAGGATACGCCGGATTGCATCATCGTCCTTGAAAATCGTTCGGCATATTTCGGCAACTCGTCAACATGCTTTTCGCCCAATAACTTCGCAAACGAAACCGTCGCCACGCGGACGGTCTGCGCCTCATACCCCGCCGCCTCATACGCAGATTTTGCCCCGGATAAAAAATTGCCCGCTTCGCGCAGGACATTTTCTTTCAGGGGGTATCCGGGATTGCAGAAGTATGTAATAGAGCGGATTTTCATCTCTTCCTTCACTACTCACTATTCGCCATTCACCATCCTCTGCCTCGCCGCCTCGAACATCAACACCGATCCCGCCGCGCCTGCGTTGAGGGATTCAGTCCCCCCTTTCATGGGAATGTTGATCTTTCCGCTTGCCAACCTTCGCCCGGAAGCGCTCACCCCTTCCGCCTCGCTTCCGATGATCAAAGCCACAGGCTGGCGCAGGTCTGTTTCCCAGCACGGCTGACCGTCCATGTCTGCGGCGTAAACATTCATGCCGGATATAATTTTTTCAATTTCATCCCAACCCATCGAACGGATCGGCAATCTAAAATGCGCGCCCATGCCGGAACGCAGGACTTTGGGAGCGAAGGCATCCGTCGTCTCGGGCGGGATGAGCGCCGCATCCACGCCCGCCGCCGCCGCGGAACGGAGCAATGTCCCCAGGTTGCCGGGGTCGCGGATCTGATCGGGGATGAGGATGAAAGTGGGGTGATTGGCAATTGGCAATTGGTGATTTTTGACAACGGCGAGGATGCCCTGCGGTGTTTCGGTTTCACTGACAGTCTTCATTACGCTTGTGGAAACTTCTTCCACATCCACACCCTTCGATCTTAAACCTTCAACCTGCAACTTTCCCCTCTCGCCCAGCGTCTCATCGTACAGGACAATCTCCAATCTCCAATTACTAATGACCGCTTCCTCCACCAAACGCGCGCCTTCCGTCACGAAGGCCCCCGCCTCGCGGCGTTCTTTCGAGCGTCCCAACAAAGCGCGGACGCGTTTTATCTTCGAATTTTGGGAAGAAGTAATCATTGGAATTTATGGAAAGCGAACGCCCCGAAGATTTTTCCGAGCCGTCAAAGGGCAAAATAGAAACCTTCGGGACGTTCTTTCTCATTATCGCTGAAGTCTGGACGAGGGCGAAACAACCTTTGCCCTACCTCCCCATCGCGTCCATGACAGCCACCGCCGCGACCTGAACGATGGCGTTCACATCGTCGCCCGTCTGCAAAACGTGAACCGGCGCGCCCAAGCCCAGCAGGATCGGACCGATCGCCTTGGCGTTGCCGAGTCTCGCCAGCAGTTTATAGGCGATATTCGCAGATTCGAGGGACGGGAAAACCAGCACATTGGCGTCCTTCACCGCGCTGAAGGGATAACGCTCCTCGACGATCTCCGATCCGACGGCGGTATCCGCCTGCATCTCGCCGTCCACGCGCAGGTCGGGGCGGCGCTGCTTCACCAATTCCACTGCGCGGCGCACTTTGTCCGAGAGAGGATGCGGCGTGGAACCAAAGTTCGAGAACGAGAGGAAAGCCACGCGCGGATCCAGTTCGAGTTTCTTCGCATAATCCGCCGCCAGACAGGCGATCTCCGCCAAATCTTCCGCCGTCGGGTCTATGTTCACGGTCGCGTCGGTGAAGAGATACACCTTGTCGTCCACGATCATGATGTAAACGCCCGCCGCGCGCTTTGCATCCGCCGCCGTATGGTGAATTCGCAGAGCCGGGCGGATGACGTCCGGATAATCATAGGTCAGACCGGAGACAAAAGCGTCGGCGTCGCCCATTTTCACCATCAACGAGCCGAGGATGTTCGCCTGCCGCACGCGCTTGCGAGCCACAGCCAGCGTCACGCCTTTGCGTCCGCGCAGTTCGAAATAAGCCCTGGCATATTCTTCATGCCGCGCAAAGTCCTGGTGGTTGAAAATCTCGGGTTGATAGGCAATGCCCAAATTCTGAATCTGCGCGCGAATCACGTCCGGGCGCCCGATCAAAATGGGAGTGGCGACCCCCTCCTCTTGAATCTGATACGCCGCGCGGATGATCTTCCCTTCCTCGCCTTCGGCAAACGCCACGCGCTTCTTCCCGCCGGACGATTGGGCTTTGTTCCGAAAGAAGTAACGGATTCTCTCGCCCGTCCCCTGCCGGAAGGCCAACTGCTCGCGGTATTCATCCATGTCAATTTTCTTGCGCGCCGCGCCGGTCTTCATTCCCATTTCGGCGACGGCGGGAGCCTCCCACAGCAACACGCGCGGATCGAGCGGCTTGGGGATGATGTACTCGCGCCCAAACTTGATCGGCCCGCCTCCGTAGGCGCGGATGACGGAATCCGGCACATCTTCTTTTGCCAGCGCCGCCAACGCCTGCGAGGCCGCAAACTTCATCTCCTCGTTGATTTGCCTGGCGCGCACGTCCAGCGCCCCGCGGAAGATGAGGGGGAACCCCAGCACGTTATTGACCTGGTTGGCATAATCCGAACGACCGGTGGCGATGATGACATCCTTGCGCGCCTCTTTCGCCAATTCGGGTTTGATCTCCGGGTCGGGGTTCGCCATCGCAAAGATGATCGGGTCCGCCGCCATCGTCTTGACCATCTCCGGCGTCAGCACGTTGGCGACCGAAAGCCCGTAGAACACGTCCGCGCCCTGCACAGCGTCCGCCAGCGTTCTGTGACCTTTATCCGCCCCGGCGAGCATTTCCTTATACTTGTTCATTCCTTCTTTGCGCCCCTTGTAAACGACGCCTTTTGTATCCACCAGCATGATGTTCTCGCGCTTCACGCCCCAGCGAATGGCCAGTTCCGCGCACGAGATGGCGGAAGCCCCCGCCCCCGAAATGACAAGGCGAATCTCGCTGTGTTTCTTTCCGACGATCTCCAGCGCGTTCGCCAGCCCCGCCGAAGAGATGATGGCCGTGCCATGCTGGTCGTCGTGAAAGACGGGGATATCCAGCATTTTTTTCAACTCTTCCTCGATGTAAAAACACTCCGGCGCTTTAATATCCTCGAGGTTGATTCCGCCGAATGTGGGCGAGATGGCCGCCACAACCTTGATGATCTCATCCGGGTCGTGCAAGTTGAGCTCGATGTCGAACACGTCAATATCGGCGAATTTTTTGAACAGCACGCCCTTGCCTTCCATCACCGGCTTGCTTGCCAGCGCGCCGCGATTCCCCAGCCCCAAAATCGCCGTGCCGTTCGAGACCACCCCCACCAGGTTGCCCTTCGAGGTGTACTCATACGCGTCATCGGGATTCTTTTCGATCTCCAGCACCGGCTCCGCCACGCCGGGCGAATACGCCAGGCTGAGGTCCAGTTGCGTATCCATCGGCTTGGTCGGCACGATCGCCACCTTGCCGGGTTTGCCCTTCAAACGATGATATTCCAGGGCGTCTTCACGGGTGAATTTTGCCATGTTGGCCTCCAAAAATTTACACGCCCAATTATTGCACGGCGCGCCGAAATCTCCTAGTTCCTTTTGTCATAATTTTCACTTGCCGCTCTTCGGTCTTGCGCATCCGGTTGTCATTGCCCCGCCCGCAGGTGTTCCTTTCGGACAACCAGCCTCCAATACAGGGTTGCAATCTGCTTCAACGTCCGCAAGACGCGCCAGGGGACAAAGAACTGCGATATGCCGTATTTGCGCGAATAATGATTGACCGGCGTCTCGGCGAAGACATATCCCGCATCTTCGATCTTTTTCACCAGTTCCAGACAGATCGCGCCGCTGTCGCTCTTCAATTCCACGCGTTGAAGAATCTCGCGCGGGATCAGGCGAAAGTCGCAATCCACGTCGCGGATGCGGATGCGAAAAAGAAACTTGACCAAATAATGATAGGCGCGTCCGATGACGATTCGCGCCAGGGAATCGTGGCGCGAGACTTTGTATCCGTTGACCAGTTGCGCCCCATCTTCGACCATCCGCGCCAGCAGGGATAATTCCAGCGGGTTATATTGCGCGTCGCCGTCGGTGTAAAAGACCCACTGCTTGCGGGCGGCGGCGAATCCGCTGCGCAAGGCTCCGCCATAGCCGCGGTTGCGCGCGTGCGCGATCACCCGCAATTTTGGGTAGCGATTTTGCATCTCGTTCAGGATGTCGGCGGTGTAATCCGAACTGCCGTCGTTGACGACGATGATCTCGAAGTCGTCGGTCAGGGCGCGGCAGGCAATGTCGGCCGCGGCGATCATGCTGGCAATCGAGCCGCCGTCGTTATATGCCGGGAAAACGGCGCTGAGACTGGCGATCTTCGCGCTCATCATTCCGCGCCCGGCTTTCGCGCCAGGGCAAAGACGCTCAACCCGCAGGGCAGTCCCGCTCCGGCAACGAGCGGCGCCTCCCACGTCAGGATGCGCCGGAACCATTCGTTCGTCCAGTGGATCGAAAGTTCGGAAGACTCCGAATGGATTTTCAAGAGCCGTTCGCCGGTTCGTTTGACGGCCGCCAGCGGGAACAGGAGCATATTGGCGTAGGAAAGATGCTCGGCGATGAACCCGCATTGCCGAAGCAGGGATTTGATCTGCCCGCTCGTAAACCGCTGTCGGATGTGGACCCGCTCGTCGTGCCGCCCGCGCAGCCAGTTGTAGGCGGGCAGACGCAGGATCAGCCAGCCTCCCGGTTTTAGCGCGCGGTGAAATTCGCGCAGGGCTTGCAGTTCTCCCGGCGGGGGGCAGGAGCACAAAACGTCGAAACTGGCGACCAGGTCAAAGGAAGCGGAAGCCAGCGGCAGATTAAGCGCCGAGGCGCGAGCCAGGCGGGAGGCGTGTCGTTCGCGGCTGAAGTTCAACGCCTGGGGGGATAAATCCACGCCGGTCACGTCGCCATAATCCGCCAGGTAGGAGGTCATGGCGGCGCCGGTTCCGCAACCCGCGTCGAGGATGTTCAGGCGGCGGGGCAGGCGGGCGCGGCGCTCCAGCAGCGTTTTGGTGATGACGGCCATCCCCAGATACCACCAGTGGCGCGTCTCGGCGCGATACATGATCTCATATTCGCGTGGGTCCAATATGCCTCGTATGGTGTTGTACTTTAAAAACTATGTCAATCATCACGAAGGTTTTCGCATTACTGTAAACTTCAGATTATCCGCGCGCAGGCGCAAACTAAAGTTTGCGGCACGAACCTCGTTATGGCACCGTGTACATCAGCAGGATCGGGTCCTTGCAATCGTAGGTGTAGCGCAGGTCGCCGCCCGGGTGATCGCGCGCCCAAAGTTCCAGTTCCTCCATGCGGCTGGGCGGGGCAATGATCACTTCGCCCGAAATCACGGTCAGGTTTTCGAGCGGATCGGGGAAGTTCACCGCCGGGCGGCTGTGACTCAAGAAAGGGGTGGATGGATGCGTGCCGTAAATGAAGATTGCGTCGCTCAACAGATATATCTTCTGATCGGTATGGGTCTCTTGAATCTGCGTTCCGAGGTAGGAGGCGAAACGCCCCGCCACGTCCGCCGTAAAACGGCAGCGCCCGGCAAAATCCAAATAATAAGTTTGCAGGTTGAAGGCGAGCAGGCTGAGCAACACAATGGAAACGCCCGCCCCATAGGCAAAGCGATTGGCGTTCCATGAGACGCCGAACATTTGCAGGATTTCATCCAGCCCGATGGCGGCCATGATCATGGCGGCGGGCAGCGCCATCAACATGCGGTACGAATCGGCGGAAGGCGGCAGCGCAAACATGCCCACCGCAATCGTCGCCGCCCAGAAATACCCGTTCAACAAAAGGTACGAGGGATTCCGAGCCCGCCAAAACGCCAGCCCCAGCCCAGCCAGAAACATGACGGTGGAGATCATGCTCAACACCGGCGCGGGGGAACCGTAAAAATCGAACGCCGGATAATAAATAAGCGAGAGAAAAGAATGTACAACGCGCCCGAATAAAATCTCCGCCGCGCCCTGCCCGGTGGACTCCATCGTCGCCTGCAGCCAGCCCGATTGAAACATGCCCTCTTTGTCCAGGCGGTTGGTAAACTCGCCGGGTTGCATAATAAAGTATAGCCCGGCGGGGAAGAGAGCGATGAAGAAACCGCCCCAAAATGCGGCCGCCTGCGCCAGCCGGGTTTTAAACCACGAACGGTACAGAAAGAGCAGGAGCAGGGTGAAGACGAGCAACATCCCGGCGATCACCTGCGAAGTGAGGTAAACCGAGAAATGCGCCGCCAAAATCACGCCGCCCAGCGCCGCGCGCCAGGATTGCCGCTTTCTAATCCCGCTCAGCAAAAAATACAATTCCAAAGGCGCCAGCCATGTTCCCTGAATATAGGCCACCGAAGCGATGCGGCTGAAATGAATATGCGAGTGAGAAAAGGCGATCAGAAAAGCCGCCAACATTCCAATTCGCCGCCCGCCGATCTCGCGCGCCAGCAAATAGACGCATGGAATCGCCAGCGTTCCGCCGACGGCGGGCAACAGGCGCAGGGCAAAGGGAGTTGCCCCAAACAGATTCATCGAAACATTGATCAACTGCAGGTAAAGCGCGCCGAAGTTATCCCACATGGCAAACGAATTGCTCAAGCGCCCTTCCACGGTCGCCTGCGCCATCAACCCCACGGCGCCTTCGTCCCCATCCAGCACGCGCGGAATCTCGCCCAGGCGATGGAAGCGCGCCGCGGCCGCCCCAACCATCAACAACGCCACAAGAACAATCTCGACGCGGCGCTTCCTGACAGCGTCCAAAAATCCGCTTAAATCAAAAAAGTCCTGCCCGGGTTTGAACGCATAGATGTAGCACCCCATCCCCAACAGCCAGACCGTCACCACGGGAATATAGTTGACCCGCGCATAGGTCGTAAAAAAATACATCGCCATCATCGCCAGGGCGGAAAATGACGCCCCAGCCAAAATCCAAAACGCCCGGTCGCCCAGCGCGGTCGAATCCGACAATCGCCGCAAAAAAGGGCGCGCGGGCATCAGTTGCCCCAACGCAACAATGCCAATGCCGATCAGCGCCAGCCCGGTATAAGGCGGCGTCAGAGTCTCCTCCACCGGTTTTGAGAACACCAAAAACTGGCTGACCAAAATGATATACACCCCCACAAACGCAACCAACCGCCGCGCATTGCGAATATCGCCCCCGCCCCTCTCGTATAAATCGGCCATGATACCTCCTGATAATCGCCCGTCGAATCGTAAAAAAATTATACCCACAAATCCCGGTCATCGCCGAAATTTCATGTATAATTAAGAAAACTTTTGAACGTTTCCGCGCCCCTCGCGCGGTCTCCGCTTGAAACTGACTGGAAAATTCGCGCACGATCCTCCCCCGGTTTTGGGAGTTAACTTGTGAAGTCCGACAACTTGATAAAATTTAGCCGACTGGCTTCACCCTGAAATCCATTTGTGCGATGCGCGACAGGATTCCCCTCGCGGATTTCAACCCATACCCGGCTTCGCCTCTTCCTGGACTTTGAGGCGGGCGCCCCAACCCAGACATTTTCCACAGCCGAGACCGTTCATCGGGCGTCCCGGCTGTGTTGTTTTAAGTTCGGCAAAATTAATTTTGCCGTACAAACTGCCATGAAAAAAATAACCGCCCTCGTCGCGCAAAAGAAGAACCCGGATCGGGTGAACGTCCACCTCGACGGGGAGTTCGCCTTCGGGCTGGCGCGCATCGCCGCCGCGTGGCTCAAAGTCGGCGACGCGCTCAGCGACGAGAAGATCGCGCAATTACAGAATGAAGACGAACGCGAGCGGGCAATGGGACAGGCGCTCCTGTTCCTCAGTTACCGCGCGCGTTCCGAGAAGGAAATACGACAGAACCTGAAAAAGCACGAATACTCCGAAGCCGCCATCGAACGCACATTGAGCCGCCTGCGTGAAAACAGGCTGGCGGACGACGGCGAGTTTGCCCGGGCGTGGGTCGAAAATCGCAGCGCCTTCCGCCCGCGCTCCCGCCGCGCATTGACGATGGAACTGCGCCAGAAAGGGCTCGACGAGGAAACGGTCCGGGAAGCCGTTTCGGATGTGGACGAAGAAGCCCTGGCGTACGAAACAGCCCGAAGGTGGGCAACCAGACTCAAACGTCCCGCCCCGAGCCGGTCGCAGAATCTGGAATGGAACGAGTTTCGCAGGAAACTCTCCGACCATCTCGCAAGGCGCGGCTTCCCCTACCCCGTCGTCTCGTCGGTTGTGACGCGCATCTGGAACGAGACGCATACGGAAGAAACACATTACGAAGACGAGGATACGACATGAACCCGATCATCTTAATTCTGACAGGATTCCTGGCGCTGGCCATCGGCGCCGCCGCAGGTTATTTCTTTCACCGCTACCAGATGGAACGCGCCGCCAAAGCCAGACAGGACCGCGCGGACGACATCGTCAAAGCCGCGCAAACGCAGGCGAATATGATCGTCAAAGGCGCGCAGGACAACGCCGCCAAGATCATCCAGGCTTCCGAAAGCGAGATCAAGGAACGGCGCATCGAACTGAACCGCGACACCGAACGCCTCGAAAAACGCCGCTCGGAAGTGGACAGCCGCTACGACAAGATCGAACAGCGCGAGCAGAACCTCAACAAACGCCAGTCGCAAATTGACCGGCGGCACAACGAAGCCGAAAAACTGTACGAAGACCAGATGAAGAAACTGGAGCAGATCGCGCAGATGACGCAGGACGAGGCTCGCAAGGATTTGTTCGCCGCCGTCGAAAAAGAGGCGCGCGGCGACATGGCCCGAATCATCCGCCAGATCGAAGCCGAGGCGCGCGAGGAGGGCGAAAAGCGCGCGCGCAAACTCATCGCCGACGCCATTCAACGCGTCGCCTCCGAACACGTCGCCGAAGTGACCCGCGCGGTCGTGACCCTGCCCAGCGAAGAAATGAAGGGGCGCATCGTCGGACGCAATGGGCGCAACATCAAAGCCTTCGAGCAGGCCGCCGGGGTGGATGTAATCGTGGACGACACGCCCGATTCTGTCACCGTCTCGTGCTTCGACTCCGTCCGCCGCGAGATTGCGCGCCGCGCCCTCGCTAAATTGATCCTCGACGGGCGCATCCATCCCGCGCATATCGAAAAAGTATTAAGCGACGAAACCCGCGCGGTGGAAAAGATCATCAACGAAGCGGGCGAACAGGCCGCCTACGACGCCAACGTCTCCGGCTTGCACCCCGAAGTTTTGAAGATGATGGGGCGGCTCAAGTTCCGCACCTCCTATGGGCAGAATCAACTGGCTCATGCGGTCGAGGTCTCCAAACTGGCGGGCATCCTCGCGGCCGAGATCGGCGCGAACGTCGAACTCTCCAAACTGGGCGGCTTCCTGCACGACATCGGCAAAGCCATGGATCACAACCAGGAAGGCACGCATGCCGGGCTGGGCGCGGAGTTTTGCAAGCGCTATGGCGTAAACCCCATCGTCGTCAACGCCATCGCGGCGCACCATCATGAGGTGGATCAGGAAACCGTCGAAGCGGTCATCGCCGAGGCGGCCGACGCGATCTCCGGCGCGCGACCCGGCGCAAGGCGCGAAGATCTGGAGGCGTACATCAAGCGCATCCGTTCGCTGGAGGAAATGTCCATGTCCTTCGACGGCGTTCAGCAGGCCTTCGCCATCCAGGCAGGGCGCGAAGTGCGCATCCTCGTCAAGCCCGAAACGATAGACGATCTCGGCTCCAGCCGCCTCGCCAGAGACATTGCCAAAAAGATCGAAGAGACCATGCAATACCCCGGCCAGATTCGCGTAACGGTCATCCGCGAGACGAGGGCGACCGAATACGCCAAATAATCCCTTGCAAGGGAGTAACGAATTACGCCCCTCTTTTCACACGGCGGTAAAATATCCGGTATGAACATTAAAGCCCGGCCGTTGTTTGTGAAATGGGGGGTGGTTTTATTGTGCTTCGGCGCGTACCTGACGGCCGGCTATTTTCTGCAAAGCAGGTTTGGAACAGCCGTCGCCGTCTTGAGCGCGCTTCCGGTCGCGGTGGCTGGGCTGGTCTTTGGGTTTTACGGGGGAATTGCGGCGGCGGCGGCAACGGTCCTGTTGAACCGCCTGGCGTTCTATTCCTTCGACGGAACGTCCTTCTTCTCCTTTACCGGCGCAGGGTCCATCCCCGGCGCCTTGGGGCTTGCGCTCTTCGGCGCGACGGTCGGGACGCTGCGGGGCGAAATAAAAAAACGCAGGGATTCCGAACGCCTGTTGCGCGCCAAGGAAGCGGAGTTGAATAAACGCCTGCTCGAATTAGACGCCATGGCGCGCATCGAACTCGCGTTGAGCGAAACGGAAAGGATCGGGCTGGCTAATGTGCTGGAGTTGATCGCCGCCTCCGCCAGGGAATTAATCCCCAGCGCGACCCAGGCGGTCATCCACAGCCTCGACAGCGAAAACAATCTGTTGATCCCGGCCGCGGTGATCGGTTTCGAAAACATTCGGGATGGAAATGCAAAGATGTGACTGGGGGAGGGCATCGCCGGACAAGCCATTGCCCGGCGGGAAACGATCAATATCGCGGATGTGCAAACCGATCCGCGCTTCTTGAACCTGGGCGCGCCCGTAAATTTTCGCTCGCTCCTGGTAACGCCCATCATCAGCGGCGAACAGGCGCTTGGCACGATCAGCGCGCAAAGCGCTCAGCCCCACGCATTCACAAGCAATGAAGAGCGGCTGTTGCATACGCTGGGCGCGCACGCCGCCATTGCCATTGAAAACGCCCGTCTGATAGACAGCACCCGCCAATCGTTGCGCGAAACGAACGCCCTCTACAGCATCAGTCGCGGGCTGCTGGCGCTCGACGCGGACGAACTGCTGGACGACACGGTCAACCTGCTGGCGAAAAACTTCGGCTATTATCTCGTCCAGGTATATTTGATAGACCCGGCGACAAAAGAACTGACGCTCAAAGCCTGCAACGGCGCATCCCGCACATTCACCGCCGAGCGCAATTACCGCCTGGCGGCTGGGGCGGGAATCGTTGGTCATGTGGCGGAGACCTGCAGCCCTTTTCTCACAAACGACGTGAAACAGGTCATCTTTTATGTTCATGACCCCCTCCACCCCAACGTCAAATCTGAAATGGCCGCGCCGATTCGAGCGGACGGCCGATTGCTGGGCGTATTGGACATTCAACAAGAGGAATCCGCCACCTTAACCAAGCGCGACCTGCAACTGACTGGCATTGTGGCGGATCATCTTGCGGCATCCCTTCAAAAAGCGGAACTGTACGAAAGCCTGCAAAAATCGCCTCAACAGGAAAAAAACATGCGCAGCCAGTTGAGGCAAAACGAACGGCTTGCCATCATGGGGCGCCTGTTGGCGTCTGTCTCGCATGAGTTGAACAATCCCCTGCAAGCCATTCAAAACGCCCTCTTTCTTCTCAGGGAAGAAAAGGGCATCTCCCAACAGGGACAGAACGACCTGGAAATCGTGCTTGCCGAGTCTGAGCGCATGGCGGGATTGATCGAACGCCTGCGCGACACCTATCGCCCCGCCCAGGCGGAAAACCTCCAGGCAACGCTCGTCAATTCCATCGTCGAGAACGTTCACGCCCTGCTCGCCACGCACTTGCGAAAAAACGGGGTCGCTTTCGAGTTCCACCCCGACCCGGAACTGCCCTTCACGATGGCGCAGGAGGGGCAGATTCGCCAGGTGGTGTTGAATTTGATGATAAATGCCGTGGAAGCCATGCCCGAAGGCGGCAAGTTAACGGTAAGCACAAAATTCTTGAAGAGCGCGCGGGAAATTATGGTGTCTGTCAGCGATACGGGGAAGGGCATAGCGCCGGATATTCTGCCGCGCATCTTCGAGCCGTTTGTCACCAACAAAAAAAGCGGCACGGGCATCGGTTTGACCATCTCGCACGACATCGTCGTCAAACACGGCGGACGCATCGCCGCCGAGAACAAACCCGGCGAAACCGGCACCCTATTCTCGGTCTGGCTTCCTATAATATCAACGGAGGCGGCATGAATATCGCGGGCAACATCTTGATCATTGACGACGAAGCCCCTCTGCGCAAGACCCTGGCGCGCATCCTGGCGGGCGCCGGATTCGAAGTCACCACCGCCGAAAGCGCCGAACAGGGGTTGGATTACCTCAAAACCGCGCCCTTCGATCTGGTATTGACCGACCTGCGCATGCCCGGCACACATGGCATGGACGCGCTCAAGCTCATCCATGTCAATTATCCGTCCCTGCCGGTCGTGCTATTCACCGCCCAGCCGGACGTCAATTCGGCGGTGGAGGCCCTGAGGCACGGCGCGACCGATTATCTGCTCAAGCCGCTCAAGCCCGAGGTCATTGTCGAACGCGCGCGCGCAATTCTCGCAAAACGCCAAAATGAAAAGCGCAAACGCGAGATTGCGCTCCAGATCGAAGCCCTGCAAAACGAATTGAAACAACTCGACGAAGGCGGAACGCCCCAACCCTCCCCCTTCGTCGGCGTGGAGAAAGAGCGCTTTCTGAAGCGCGGCGACATCGCGTTGGACTTGCACGCCCGGCGCGCGCTTCGCGGCGAAGAGACTCTCAACATCCCGTCCACCTCCTTCGACTACTTGCTGGTCCTTGCGCGTCACGCCCCCAATGTGGTGGATTACCAGACGCTGGTCGCCGAAGCGCAGGGATACCAAACCGACCTGCGCGAAGCCCAGGAACTCGCCAAGTGGCACATCCATCAATTGCGCCGGATCATCGAGAAGGACGCGCATAACCCCCAATACCTGCTCAACTTGCGCGGGACGGGCTACCGGCTGGTGGCAGATTGATAAAGGAATCGTCCGTTTCCGGGGCGAATCATCCCCACTTCCAGGTCGTGCCGTCCTTGCCGTCTTCGATCACCACGCCCATTTCCTTCAACTGATCTCGAATCTCATCCGAGCGTTTCCATTGCTTTAGTTTGCGGGCTTCGGTTCGTTCGGCGATCAACGCGTTGACCTGCGCCTCCTGTTCGCTCGAACCTTTTTTCTCTTCGAGTTTCAAGCCGAGGACGCCCGCCAGCCTTTTGAAGACATCCTGCGCGGGCTGGAGTTGCCCGGCGGTCGCGCCGTTATCGCGCCCGGTGTTGATAAACCTGGAAAGCTCGAACAACGCGGCTACCGCGCCCGCCGTATTGAAATCGTTGTCCATGGCTTCGACAAATCTGGCTTCGGCAGATTCGACCGCGGCGGAGAGGGCGGAGAGGCTGTCGGCGTCGACTCCGCTTGCAGAGGGGGAGGCCGGCTTGAGCGCGGACTTGAGGCGTTCGACGTTGCGTTCCGCCGCGTCCAGCGTCTCGTCGTTGAACATCAGCGGCGCGCGATAGGTTCCGTTCAAGACCAACATGCGCATCGCGTCGGATGAACGCTTCGAAAGAAATTCCTTGATGCTGACGATGTTGCCGAGACTCTTGGACATTTTTTCGCCGCCGAGTTGCAGCATCCCGTTGTGAATCCAGTAACGCGAAAATTCCTTTCCCGTATAACTTTCGGTCTGCGCGATCTCGTTTTCGTGATGCGGGAAGATCAGGTCGTTGCCGCCGCCGTGAATGTCAATCTGTTCGCCGAGTTCAGCCAGGTTCATGGCGGAACATTCGATGTGCCAGCCGGGGCGTCCCCTGCCCCAGGGGCTTTCCCAAAAAATTTCGCCGGGTTTGGCGGCTTTCCATAACGCAAAATCCATTGGGTGTTCTTTCTGCTCTCCGACTTCAATGCGCGCGCCCGCCTGCATGTCTTCGAGTTTGCGCCCGGAGAGTTTGCCGTAATCGTCGTCGCTTGTCACGCGGAAGTAGACGTCTCCGTTGGATGCGGCGTATGCGGCTTCCTTGCGGATGAGTCCCTGAATGAACTCGATGATGAGCGGCATGGTCTTGCTGACCTGCGGATTCGACGCGGCGGGCAGGACGTTCAAGTCTGCGAGGTCGCGCGCGTAATCTTCGATATAACGCTGCGAAAGTTTAAGCGGGTCTTCGCCAAGCTGGTTGGCGCGGGCGATGATCTTGTCGTCCACGTCGGTGTAGTTCATGACGTGCTTGACCTTGTATCCGCGATATTCAAGATAACGGCGGATGATGTCGAAAACAATGGCGGACATGGCGTGACCGACATGCGCGTCGTTATAGACCGTGACGCCGCAGACATACATCTTGACCCTGCCGGGTTCGAGAGTCTGGAATTCCTCGGTCTTACGGGTGAGCGTATTGTAGATTTTGAGCATGTTTCTATTTAACCACAGATTGATGCGGACGAAAGGGATAAAACAACAGGACGCCTCCAACGTCCTGCCAACCACTCACTATTCGCCACTCACTGCCCTTCTCAATACGGCTTCTCCAACAACTCCCCCAGGACCTTCTTCGAAGCCTCATCCACGACCGCATGTTGACTGCCGCCGTGCGAGTCCATTGTGACGACAACGGGGAAGTCCTTGACCTCAATGACCCACATCGCCTCCGGGACTCCAAATTCCATTTTGAACGCGCCATGCACTTTCGTCACAGTTTGGGCGAGAAAGGACGCCGCGCCGCCGATGGCATGGAAGTACACGCCGGGCGTTTCCTGACAGCCCTTTAACGTCTTCGCGCCCATGCCGCCCTTGCCGATCACGCCCCTGATGTTGAAATGTTTCATCACATCAGCCTGGTACGGCTCTTCGCGGATGGAGGTGGTGGGTCCGGCGGCGATGAATTTATATTCCTTTGTGTCGAGTCCGGTGACGACGGGTCCGCAGTGGTAGATGACCGAGCCGTTCAGCAGTTTCTTCAATTCTTCATATACCTGCATATCGTCGCCCTGCGGGGCGCGGGTCTTCTTAATGAAAGTTTCGATCATCCATTTATGCGCGGCGTCGCGTCCGGTGACCATCCGACCGGAGAGCGCGACCGAATCGCCGACCCTCAAACTGCGGACGGCTTCTTCGCTGATGGGGGTGGTGATGTATTTCATTCCATACTCCTTAGAGAGTGTTTCTTAAGTCCTTTTTGGACACGGATTACGCGGATT
>CAADGT010000199.1 GCA_900696595.1 uncultured Chloroflexota bacterium | reverse complement strand
CCATAGGTTGACGAAGCCGGGTTCGGGTCGAGCGGGCCAAAACAGGCGAAGCCGATGGCGGAAAGTTTGCCGAAGCGTTCCTCCTGCTCTTTGAAAAACGCCGTCGCGCGCCGGAGCGTCTCTGCGGGCGATGTCGTTTCAATGCGCGTTTCCGCCAGAATATGACGCGCGTCCGCCCCGACCGCGCAAATGAACTTCGTCCCACCGCCTTCGATTCCGCCAAATAATCGTTTTGCCATATATCCTCCCAGCCATTGTAAACTTACTTTTTCAACGGCGGCAGTTTGTTTCCCTCGCCGCGCTTTGTCACCTCCACCCATAAAGACTGCGACAACTCATACCCGACAATGTGGTCGTGAGGTTTCATCTCCAGCCGCAGCGGGCCCTTGAACGGCGCGCAACTCAAAAGATGAAACGGCGTCCCCGGCGTCAGCCCGATCTCGGCGATGTAGCGCAGTTTGTCCAGATCGTGCGTGCGGACGCGGCTCACGACGCAATCCGAACCGGATGGCACGCTCGTCAACGCCTCGTCCCGCACCTCGGGCATGACCCCCGCCTTGGACGGAATCGGCTCCCCATGCGGACAGCGCGTCGGGTAGCCCGCCAGTTCGTCCATGCGGGCTTCGATCTCGTCGTTGATGCCGCGCTCGAAAGTATCCGCCAGGTCGTGCGCCGTCGCCCAATCATACTTCATCACGCGCACGAGAAAAACCTCCGTCAGGCGATGACGCCGCAGCGCGGGCATGGCAATGCGCTCGCCCGCCGCCGTCAGACGCACCCCCCGGTACGGTTCGTGGATCAGGTATCCGTTCCGGTTGAGCCGCTTGACCATCGTCGAGATCGCCTGCGCCGACGCATCCACCTCCGAACTGAGAAGCGAAAGCGGCACCTGCTCATGATCCTGTTGCAGGCGGTAAATCTCAGCGGCATAGCGCATCATGGCGGGGCTGACGGTCATAAAAGAAAACTCCATTGCCGAAATTGCTAAAATTTATTACAAATATCTATATTATTCGGGAAATTATACTACCCAACTCTTCGCAAATCCTCATAAACCGCATTTACAATCCCGTAATCCTCAACCGTTCAACCCCAAAACCTTCCATGCTCATCAAACGCCTGCAACTCGCCCTCATTCACACCGCCGTCGCCATGACCCTCGCGCCCATCAACAGCGCGCTCAACCGCGTCATGATCTTTGAACTCGGCGTCTCCAAAACGCTGTTCACAGCGCTGGCCATCTTTCCCTACCTGCTCGCGCCGATGCAAGTCGTCATCGGCTCATTCTCCGACCGCCATCCCATCCTTGGCTATCGTCGCTCGCCATACATCCTCGCCGGTCTCATCCTGTGCGTCGTCGGCGTCGCCATTTCCCCGCAGGTCGCCATCCTCATCAGCGAAAACTTCACGCTCGGCGTCGCGGCGGGCATCCTCGCCTTTGGGATATGGGGCATGGGCTACAACCTCTCCGCCGTCTGTTATCTTTCGCTCGCCTCCGAACTCTCCGGCGAAAACGGGCGCGGAAAAACCATCGCCGCCATGTTCATCGTCATGGTCGCCGGGTTGATCGCGACGGGACTCAGCCTGAGCAGGATGGTCCCCGCCTTTGACCTGATCGCCCTCCAGCGGGCATTCCTCGCCATCGCCGCCTCCGCCCTGACGTTGGGCCTGATCGGCCTCTTCAAACTCGAGCCGCGCTCGAACCTTTCCTCCCCAACCCCGCGCTCCGAAAATTATTCCGTCAAACAGATGACCGCCGCCATCACCGAGAACCGCGTGGCGAAGATTTTCTTCGTCTATCTGTTCCTGCTTCTTGCCGCCATCCTCAGCCAGGACGTGTTGCTCGAACCCTTCGCCGCCCAGGCATTCGGCATGACCCTCAAACAGACTTCGCGCATCATCTCGATCACCAATACGTTCGCGCTGATCGCCTTCATCGTCGCCGGAATTTTGGACGGGCGCATGAAAAAGAAATACGTCGCGCAGATCGGCAACCTCGGCGCCCTGTTCGGCTTCGTCGCCATCGTCGCCAGCGGATTGAGCGCCAGCGCGGGCGCGTTCTACATCGGCATCACCCTGCTCGGATTCGGAACCGGCATTTCCACCATCGCCAACCTCTCGCTCATGTTCGACCTGACCGTGCCGGAGAAAGTCGGGCTATACATCGGCGCCTGGGGGTTTTCAAACGGGCTTTCGCGCCTGATCGGGCTGCTCATGGCCGGAGCGATCGCCGACCTCGCCACGCAGGTCATGGGCAATTCTTTGAGCGGGTATCTCGTCGTCTTCGGCATCGAAGCGCTCATGCTCTTCATCGCCGCCATCATGCTCTACCGCATTGACGTGGGGGCGTTTCAAAAGAAAGCGCACGAACCGGAATTTTTGGAAAAGGCGGCATTAAGCGTAGAGTAGGGACAACCCTCTCATCCTTTCAACGCATCATTACATAAGAAAAGGGTCGCCCTTTACCGGCAGGACGGCCCTTTCGTCGCGTCAAAGCGCATTATTGGATTCAGACAGGTCGCCCCTACAATAGCTCATTCAAAATTGCCAGCGTCTCCGCTTTTCCCCCGTATCCGTTCTCTCCGCCGGGTCCCACGCAGGAGGGGCAACCGTCTTCGCAGGCGCAGTCACTGACCAATTCATGCGCCCGGCGGATCAATTCATCGTGCAACTCGAACAATCTTTCGCTGAAACCGATTCCCGCCGGTACGAGGTCGTACAGGACGACAGACGGCCGACCATTGACCGCAGACCAGGCAGGCTCGGCATAAACGCCAAGATCGCGCGCGTCGCACATCAGGAACAACGGCGCAAGGTTGCCGAGGACAAATCCCAGCCCGCTCAACCCGCTGCGGATGCGGACGTTCTGCTCCGCTTTACGGTGGCAACTTTGGCAAAGGGTGATGAGGTTGTCGAGCCGGTTGGCTTGTTCGACCACGAAGCGCAACATCTCCCGATGTTGCACTGCAAAGTCGGGAGACTTTGCGCTCCAAGATGTTACGCTCCGAGACTTTGCGCTCCGGTTCAGAAACGCCCTGAACGGAATCTTGTGATGCACGTCATGTTCGCGGGTTGATTCCGCCGCGCCGCACACCTGACATTTAAACTGATCCCGTTTGCGGACGGCGAGTCTTGTCTTTTGCCAGTCCGGCCCATAGTCGTTGGGGTCGTTCGTCCACATGCCCGCATCGCGCAATGTCTTCAACGCGGACTCTGACAGCGCGACCCAATAGCCGGTTGTCTGCAATTCAGATGGCGGCAAGTCCAATGGCTCCTGTCCCAAGTTCTCATTCGTAAACCAGCGAATTTTGCGAAAGCCGACGACTTGAGTCGTGACCTGTATTTCACCATAGCCTTTGTCGCCGCCGGGGACGGCGGCTTGAGCCTGTGGAGTTGTGATCTGTATCTCCGACTGCTGTTGCGCTTCGGTGTAGTAATCCAAATCAACAGGCAAAAGATGGGCGATACGGTTTTCGAGATCGAGTTCCTGCACAAGGTATTGCCGGGCTTCGTGCATGTAGATTGCGCCGGGGTGGACCATCCAATTGGCGGATTCGCCGTCCACTGTGCCGACAATCGTCGGACGTCCGTCGTCCGCGGTCGTGTGTAACACCACGCCTTGCGGAGAAGCCGAACGCAGGGAAATGTTCGCGGCAGGGTAGGCGTCCTGCATCCAGAAATATTTTTCGTTCGAGAAATGCGCCTCGTTGTTGGATGTCAGGAATTGAAGATACTCTTCGATCAACTCCCAGGACAGCGAGCCGAAGCCTTCGTTTTTTTGAAACGGCAATTCAAACATGGCGCAGCGCAGATGATTGAGCAGAATCAGCAGATGGTTTGGGTTGACCCGCGCCGTCTCCGGCGAACGCTCGAAGAAGTATTCGGGGTGATGCGCGAGGAACTGGTCAAGCGGATTCGGCGACGCGATGAGAATTGAGAGGGCGGGAGAATCTCCGCGCCCGGCGCGACCGGCTTGCTGGCGCGCGCTGGCAATTGTGCCGGGGTAGCCGACCATCAACGCCGCGCCCAGCCCGCCGATGTCTATGCCGAGTTCAAGGGCGTTGGTGGCGACGACGGTTTTGACCGAGCCGTCGCGCAATCCCTGTTCGATCTCGCGGCGTTGGCGGGGCAGATAGCCGGAACGATAGCCGCGGAT
>CAADGT010000198.1 GCA_900696595.1 uncultured Chloroflexota bacterium | reverse complement strand
TTGCGCATGGCGCGGCTCATCACGGGACGCAAAAAAATCCTCGTCTTCAACTATTGCTATCACGGCTCGGTGGACGAAACCTTCATCACGCTCGACGAAGAAGGCACGCCCATCTCGCGCCCGAACAACATGGGCCCGCAGGTTGATCCGCGCGAGACGACCAAAGTCATCGAGTTTAACGACATCGCCGCGCTCGAAACCGCCCTCTCCGCCCGCGACGTTGCCGCCGTGCTTGCCGAGCCTGCCATGACCAACATCGGCATCATTCACCCCGAGCCCGGTTATCATCAAGCCTTGCGCGAGATCACCCGCAAATATGGGACGTATCTCATCATTGACGAGACGCACACGATTTGTACCGGTCCCGGCGGATACACCGCTTCATTCTCCCTTGAGCCTGATTTTTTCACCCTCGGCAAGCCTCTCGCTGGAGGCGTCCCCGCGGCGGTGTATGGGTTCACCGAAGAGATCTCGCAGGCGTTCAACGCCAAACTGGACAAAGACGACGCGGACGTGGGCGGCATCGGCGGGACGCTGGCGGGCAACGCCCTGTCCATTGCGGCGATGAAAGCCACGTTGCAAAACGTCCTCACGGACGAGTTCTATGCCAAAGCGGCGAAGTTGCAGGAAAAATTCACAGCGGGAGTCGAAGGCGTGATCGCAGAATTCAACCTCCCCTGGATTGTGAAGCGGCTCGGCAATCGCTCCGAGTATTGGTTTCGCCCAACTCCTCCCAAAAACGGCGGAGAGGCGCACGCGGCGATTGACCCCGAACTGGATCGCTACATGCACCTCTTCGCATTGAATCGCGGAATCTTGATGACTCCCTTCCACAACATGGCGCTCATCTCCCCCGACACCACGCAGGAAGATGTGGACTATCACACGAAGGTCTTCAGGGAGGCGGTGGCGGGGTTGTTCGGATGAACGGGAAACCCATTAGCCCCTGCCGGATCAGCGCGCCCTTGGCGAATAATCAATCCGAACCGTTTCTGATCGAAAGTTTTTACGACAGCGTAAAGTAAAACGTCGCTCCCCTGCCTTCCTCCGAATCCACCCAGATACTGCCGCCGTGGACTTCTACGATGCGCTTGACAAGGGCAAGCCCAACGCCGACGCCTTCCGTATCCGGGTTGAGCTTGTCGAACAGTCCAAAGATGCGCTTGTGAAAATCTTTCTTGATCCCAATTCCGTTATCGCGCACATGGAAAACCGGGCGTCCGTCCTGTTCGTGAAAACCAATCTCGATGACCGGCTCCGGTTGTCCGCCTATGAACTTGACGGCGTTGTCCACAAGGTTTTGAACGACTTCGACCATTCGTTCCCGGTCTATGTTGACGACGGGAAACCCGCCTCCCACCCGGACTTGAACCTTTCGCGCTTCCAGTTGACCTTCCACACGCTTTAGCGCTTCTGCGACGACTGCGTCGAAGGGCGTATCCTGCTTTTCGCTTGCCACGCGCCCAACCCGCGAAAGTTCGAGCAGTTCGCCAAGCAGCTTTTGCATCTTATCCGCCGCATCCGAAATGCGCTGAATGTCCGCGTTTAGGCGGTCGAAATTGCCGGAGCGGGCATCCTGTTCCAGGTAGCCGAGAAAGCCGCGGATGGTGATAAGAGGCGATTTCAAATCATGAGAGGCGGTGTAGGCGAAGCGTTCCAGTTCCTCGTTCTTTGCCTCCAGTTCGCGGATGAGGCGTTCTTGAATTTCCATCTCCTGCCGCACTGAATCCTGCAGGCGGGTCTTTTCGATGGCGACCGCCAGGTTGGCGGCGATGGTCAGGATGGGGCGGGTGTCAATCTCGGAGAAGGCGCGCTCCCGTTCGGTCGATTCGAGGGTGATGACGCCGATCGCTTTGTCGTTGGTCATGACTGGCGCGGAGAAAGAGGACAGGATCGGGATTGCGCTTGTATGGATGGCGTTCAGTTCGGTCGCGCGCTTGATCCAATCCTCATCTATTACAAGAGGTTTTTTCATCTCCATGATTTTTGTGGTCATGCCCTTGCCGTATCGGATTGGAATGTCTTTTCGCAGGGCGCCGTCTGTATAGTCGTATGGGAAGTGGATCAAGTCCGTGTTCGGGTCGTGGATGGCGATCAGGACGTTGTTGGCCTTGAACGCAAGCCGGACTTGTTCGCCGGTGTCGTAGATCAGTTTTTGCAGATCGCTGTTTTGGGTGAGCCGCTCGCTGACTCCGTGAACCGCCTGGAGCTCTGCGAGCCGTTTGGTCAACTGCTCCTCCGCCAGTTTGCGGTTGGTAACATCCAGAATAAAACCCTGCACGATAAATTTTTCGGCGTCCACTAGAAGGATGCTTTCGTCGTAGACCCAGAGCGTTTTGCCGTCGCGGGCGATGAGACGATATTCGAGGCGGGGCATTTCCCCCGCCGCCAGCGCGATCTCTTCGTCTTTTATCACGCGATCCCGGTCGTCGGGGTGGACGCGCGAGTACCACAAGTCCGGGTCGTCCAGCCACTCCTGGGGCGCGTACCCGGTCAGGTCGAACATCTTGGGGCTGACATAATGCCAGCGTCCATGAATGCCCGGTTCGCACATGTAAAGCGTGAGCGGGATTTTGTCCACCAGGCTTTTGTAACGCGCCTCTGCAATTCGCGCCTGGTTTTGGAATTTCAGGCTTTTTTCCAGTTCTTCTTCGGCGTTGCGGGCGGCTTTGCCCAGCCTGCCGATGATGAGCCATTGCAGAACCGTCGTCAATCCGAGGGTCAGGCTGAGCGTAAAATAATCGGCGAAGTCGTTTTTCGCGCTGAATTGGTTGACGATGATTCCCCGCGTCTCGAGCGCGCCATAGACGCCGATTTCGAGAACGAGCAGCGCGCCGACGATCAGCGTGCCGGGTTTGCCCGCCAGCAATCCCGCCGCGATCAACACAACGAACAACCCGGAAACAACTGTGTCGCGGATGCCGTTGTTCGCGAAGAACAGGTAGGACAGGGTTATAAGAGAAGAGGCGAGCGCGACCCAACTGCCCACGGCTATGTAGCCGACATAGGTCAATACGGCGCTGACGATGAACACGGCGCTCAGCCCGAGCATGAATGGGCGGTTGACGCCGGCGATGGCGAGCGTGCTGGTGGCGACAAGCGCCGCAAAGAGCACAGCCGTTATCGCGCCCCGCGCGTCGGCAAAGGGGTCGTCCTGCTTTAAAACCGGGCGAAGGAGGAGGTTTCGCATCGTTTCAATAAAAGCCTGAATTGATTTTACATTAAATGCCGCCCCGAAACAGCGGGCGGGTCTTTCGCGCAGGAATTGAAACAATCGGCGTTTTCCTGCCAGGCGCATGAGGCGAGCCCGGTGTTTTCCCAGGGCGGCTTAAACACAGAAACCCCGCGCGGGGTTTCTGTGTGGAGAGCCACCGGTGGGATACGAACCCACGACCTGACGATTACGAATCGT
>CAADGT010000197.1 GCA_900696595.1 uncultured Chloroflexota bacterium | reverse complement strand
CTATTCGCACGGTCACCTGATCAAACAATTCGATTTTCCATTCGTCGGCAAGCGCCTGTTGTAAGCGATCATTTGGCGCTTATCTTTCTTGCACTGTCGTCAGCACTCATTTGGCGGACGGCATCTAGTCTCTAATCTCTAATCTCTAATCTCTAATCTCTAATCTCTAATCTCTAATCTCTAGTCTCTAATCTCTAATCTCTAATCTCTAGTCTCTAATCTCTAATCTACAATCTCCAATAACCAACATGCAAATCCAAATCTACGACACCACCCTGCGAGACGGAACGCAGTCCGAAGGCTTCAACCTGTCGGCGAACGACAAAGTCCGCATCGCGCAAAAACTGGACGAACTCGGCGTGGCCTTCATCGAAGGCGGCTGGCCCGGCTCCAACCCCAAGGATGTGGAGTTCTTCGAACGCGCGCGCGACATGCAATGGAAGAATGCGCTCATCGCCGCGTTTGGCTCCACCTGCCGCGTCAAGGGCGGACCCGAGGACGACGCCAACATCAAAGCCCTGCTCGATTCACATACGCCTGTCTGTACGATCTTCGGCAAAACATGGACGTTGCACGTCACGGACGTTTTACAGACCACGCTCGACGACAACCTGCGCATCATCGAACAGTCTGTCGCCTATCTCAAAGCCAGCGGCAAGCGCGTCATCTACGACGCCGAGCACTTCTTCGACGGCTACAAAGCCGATCCAGCCTACGCGCTCGAAACCCTGCAGGCGGCGATTCGCGGCGGCGCGGAAACCGTCGTGCTGTGCGACACCAACGGCGGGACGTTTCCGTGGGAAATCAAACAATTTATGAAGGATATCAAGCCCGCGCTCGGCCACCCCTTCGGCATTCACACGCACAACGATTCCGAGTGCGCGGTCGTCAACTCGCTGGTAGCCGTGCGCGAAGGGGCGATTCAAGTTCAAGGCACGGTCAACGGCGTGGGCGAGCGCTGCGGCAACGCCAACCTTTGCTCCATCATGGCGGATCTTGAATTGAAGATGGGCTATCAATGCCTGCCCGAAGGCAACATTCAACGGCTTTATGAACTTTCGCATTTCGTCGCCGAGGTGGCCAACCTCACGCCCGACGAACATCTGCCGTTTGTGGGCAAATCCGCCTTCGCGCACAAGGGCGGAGTCCACGTGGCGGCGATGCGGCGAAGCGCAGTCTCATATCAGCATGTCGCGCCTGAAAGCGTCGGCAACAAAATGCGCGTCGTCGTCTCGGATTTATCGGGGCGCGGAAATTTATTGAGCAAAGCCGAAGAACACGGCGTCGAAGTGGAAGGCGCGGAAGTTGTGCCAATCCTCAACGAAATAAAAGAACTGGAGGCGCGCGGCTTTTCATTCGAGGCGGCGGAGGCGTCCGTTGCCATCATGCTCAAGCGGCAGGAATACGGTTACAAACCGCCGTTTGAACTCATTGACTTCTTCGTCAATGTCGAGCATCGCCAGGGGCGCGGCATCTTTGCCGAGGCGACGGTCAAAGTGCGCGTGCAGGGCGAAGTGCTGCACACCGCCGCCGAGGGCAACGGACCCGTCAACGCGCTCGACCTGGCTTTGCGGAAGGCGCTGAAGGATTATTACCCGCAGATCGCAGACTTTCATCTTTCCGATTACAAAGTCCGCATCCTGGATTCGGATCACGGCACCGAAGCCATCACCCGCGTGCTGATTGATACCCGCAACACCGCCTCCCGCTGGAGCACCGTCGGCGCCGGAACGAACATCATCGAAGCCAGTTGGCGGGCGCTGGCGGATTCGGTGGAGTATGGATTGATGTTGGCTCACTAAAGTTACGAGTTACGAGATACACGTTACCTCGTATCTCGTATCTCGTATCTCGTAACTCGTATCTCGTAACTCGTGTCTCGTATCTCGTATCTCGTAACTCGTGTCTCGTGTCTCGTACCTCGTAACCTTCTCGGAGAACTCACCTTGAATTTCACCCTCACCCTCCTCCCCGGCGACGGAATCGGACCCGAAGTGGTATCCGAAGCCGTGCGCGTGTTGGAAAAAATTTCAAGCAAATATAATCACTCCTTCAACTTTCAAGAGCGCCTGATGGGCGGATGCTCGATAGATAAATACGGCTCGTCGCTGACCGACGAAACGCTCGCCGATTGCCAGGCATCCGACTCCGTTCTGCTGGGCGCTGTCGGCGGACCGAAATGGGACGACCCCAACGCCAAAGACCGCCCCGAGCGCGGCTTGCTCGCCCTGCGAAAAGGGCTCGGCGTGTTCGCCAATTTGCGCCCGGTAAAAATTCACCCCGCGCTGGTCGCCGCGTCCCCCCTGAAAGCGGAGAAACTCGAAGGCGTGGACATTCTCGTCATCCGCGAATTGACCGGCGGGCTGTATTTCGGTCAACCCAAAAAGCGCGAGATGCGCGACGGCAAAGAGTACGCCGTGGACACGCTCGAATATTACGACTACGAAGTGAAGCGCATCGTCCAACTCGCCTTTGAACTGGCGCGCGGACGCAAAAAGAAAGTCACGTCTGTGGATAAAGCCAACGTGTTGGAATCCTCGCGCTTGTGGCGGCAGGTCGCGGCGCAGATCGGAAGCGAGAACTCGGACATCCAGCTGGAACACATGCTTGTGGACACCGCCTCGATGAAACTGATCGCGAACCCCGCCTCGATGGACGTGATCGTCACCGAAAACATGTTCGGCGACATTCTCACGGATGAAGCCTCCGTGCTGGCGGGCTCGATGGGGATGCTGCCCTCCGCCAGTTTGGGCGAATCAACCGTCGGCTTGTATGAACCGATTCACGGCTCCGCGCCGGATATTGCAGGCAGGGGAATCGCAAACCCGACTGGCACAATCCTTTCAACTGCAATGATGCTGCGCCATTCGTTTAAACTGGAGAACGAAGCGGCGGCGATCGAAAACGCCGTGGATGAAACCATCTCCGCAGGCGCGCGCACCGCCGACCTCGGCGGCAAATTAACAACCCGTCAAATGGCGGATGAAATCATCAAACACGTTTAAAACCATAGACCTGACAGGTTTTGAGAAACCTGTCAGGTCTCAATAAAAAGGAGATCTTATATCATGGGAATGGAATCCAAATTCATCTGGATGAACGGCGAACTTGTGCCGTTCGAAAAAGCCACGCTTCACTTCCTGACCCCCGCCCTGCATTATGGCGTGGGAGTCTTCGAGGGCATCCGCTCGTATAACACGCCAAAAGGTCCCGCGATATTCCGTTTGCGCGAACATGTGGAGCGGTTGTTTGCGTCGGCGCATGTGCTGGGCTTCCGCGATATTCCGTGGACGGTGGACGACATCATCAAGGCGACCAAAGACACCGTGCGCGCCAACGGCTTCACCGATTGCTACATCCGCCCGCTGATTTACCTCGATGGCGGCGGCTGGAACCTGAACGTGGACGGCGGCAAGCCTTCGTTCGGAATCGCCGTGTGGGAATGGGGCAACTACCTCGGCGCGGAGGCGCTGGCAAACGGGATTCGCGCCAACATCTCATCCTTCACGCGCCACCATGTCAACGTCTCCATGACAAAGGCCAAGATCGCGGGCAACTACGTCAACAGCGTGCTGGCCAAGACCGAATCGGTGCGCCTGGGATTTGAAGAAGCCATCATGCTCGACCCGCAGGGCTATGTCGCCGAATGTACCGGGGAGAATCTTTTTGTTGTGCGGCGCGGCAAGATCATCACCCCTTCCACCGCGCCCGTGCTGGAAGGCATCACCCGCCACTCGATCTTCGTCATCGCCCACGATTTGGGCTATCAAGTGTTGGAACAACCCGTCTCGCGCGACCAGTTATACATGGCGGACGAAGTCTTCGTCTGCGGCACGGCGGCGGAAGTGATCGGCTTGAGCGAAATTGATTATCGCAAGATCGGCGACGGACGCTCCGGAAAAATCACCGGCGAAATTCAAAAAGCCTTCCACGAAGCGATTCGCGGAAAGACCGCAAAATACGAACACTGGTGCGATTACGTAGGGTAATCACGCGCCGTACCGCAATCTTCAGATTGTCCCTGTTGCGCAAAGTAAACTTAATAACTCACCTTACGCAAGATGGCGTTGGGTTAGAAAATGCGCTTGCCGATGAGTCTGTGACCGTCCACGAATGTTCACGAATAAACGAATAGGCGCGCCAACATTCGCAAATTCGTGACTTTATTCGCGGACGGTTCGTGAGGATGGAAAAAGTGCGTAACATGACTTAATAAAGCGCTCCCGACGCCGCCCCGGCGTCGGGAGTTTTTCATCGGCAAATACGCTTCTTCACCCGGCGATTTTTCTCGCTTCCATATAAAAACGCTTCTCCTTCGCCTCGCCCATCGAAAACGTCTTGCGCGGCAGCGCCCCGTCGAGGATGACCGTCTTGAACAACTCGTTCTTGTGCATTCCCGCCAGGTAAAAGCCGACATTCCCTGCCTGCAATGACAGCCGCTCGACCACATCCGCGCCATGAACGTAATCAATTTTCTCCGCGCCGCCGTTCTTCACAAAAAGATCGAGGAAGGATTGAAGCGTCCCAACCGCCAGGTTTGTGGATGGATTGGCGATCTCGATCACCCCGAATTTCCCCCCGCCTCCCACCGCGCCGACAAGTTGTTTCTGACCATCGGCTTGGTCCACACGCCGGATCATTTCCTCCCCATCCGCGACCGCGCTGTACGTGTAATTCGCGCCGAAAAAGGATCGCATCTCCGCGAAAATATCCTTCCTCAAACCGAACAACACGCGATGGATCGGCTCGAACTCCAGCGCTTCATCATGGACGTTTTCGATCTCGACCAGCGCATAACGCGCAGGATGATCCATGCCGACTTCGCCTTTGATCTTTTCCCAGATCGCCTTGGCCGTTGCAAGCGAGTGATTGCCGTCTCCCATCGCGAACAATAACACGGGCAGAGACCTATCCACGCCATATTTGGCGGCGAAGGTTTCGGGTTTGGCGAGCGCGCGCAAGGCTTCGACGACGCGGTTCTCATGATCCGCATCCACGGCAAACCCGGCGAGATGACCGCTCCCCAGCATCAGGTCAAAGTCGTATAACTTCGTGAATTGCCCCTTTGCCGCGCTCAGCGGCTCAATGACGGTCTTCCCCGGGTCGTCAATCAGAACGAGGATGTGCGGGAATTCGAGCAACGCCCCTTCGCGGATCTTGATGCGCGGCGGCAGGCGCTCCACGATCGTCCCTTCGGTGGCGCGGATCAGGCTGGAGGAGCCTTTGTTGTAATCGTAACGCTCCAGATCAAGACAGAGCATCAATCCCTTGCGGGTCTTGCCGCGCAAAGTTTCGCGCTCCACATAGATAAAACCATCATGCGGCTGGAGGACGCCTTCGTCCATGCAGTTCTTCATCGCCGATTGGATGTTGCGAATGCGCGCCTCCCCGTCCGCGTCTTCGAGATACACTTCGGGGAAGGTCAATCTCAACGTCGAAGGCGCATCGCCCACAATTTTTTCCACCTCGTTCCAATATTCCGGCTCGGAGGTGAACTGGTCGCAGGCGATGACCGCCCACTTCTGCGGGTCCACACCCGGTTTGGGCAGGTGGACTTGCGGGATTTGAATTCCAATGTCGCTGATGGTTTTCATGGATGCCTCTTATCTATCATTGCGAGGAGGGTGTTCTCCCCGACGAAGCAATCTTGTGAGCAGGCTAAGGGATTGCTTCGCCGCCAGGAGCAAGAACGCGGCTCGCAATGACGGAGATGGTATGTTATTTCCTCGCAAATGCGATCAACCGCTCCGCCACTTCCGCGCCTATGCGCGCCTGGGCTTCCTTGGTCGCCGCGCCAATGTGGGGGGAGGCGATCACGTTTTCATGCTGGATCAGTTTCCAATCCGTCGGCGGCTCCTCGTTGAAGACGTCCAGCGCGGCTCCCGCCACTTTGCCGCTGGTCAGCGCTTCGTAAAGCGCGTCCTCGTTGACGATTCCCCCGCGCGCGCAGTTGACGATGCGCACGCCGTCTTTCATCTTGGCAAATTGGGCGGCGCCGATCATGTTGGCGGATATTTCTGTTCTGGGTACGTGCAGGGTGATATAGTCGGATTGGACGAGCAATTCATCCAATGTTACCGGGGCGGCTTCCGGTCCCGCTTTGGCTTTTGTGTCGTAAATGAGCGTTTTCATCCCCAAAAGGGCGGCGCGTTTGGCGACCTCCTTGCCGATGTTGCCGTAACCAATGATACCGAGCGTCTTACCGCCGATTTCATCGCCGGTGAAGGATTTCTTTTCCCATTTGTTGGCTTTCATGCTGGCGGAAACCTTGTGCAGCGAGCGGGCAAGCATGAGCAGATACCCAATGGTGAGTTCCGCCACCGACGCCGAACTGGCGCGCGGGGTGTTCATGACGGCGATGCCTTTTTCTTCGGCGTATTCGTGATCGATCGTGTCCAGCCCCACGCCGCCGCGCACGATGACTTTTAGATTCGGACATTTGTCAATCAAATCCTTGCGGACTTTGGTGCGCGAGCGCACGACCATGCCGTCGTAATTTGGCAGTTCGGTCATCAGTTGTTCGGGCGTGATGTCGTCGCGCACGTCTACCGTCAGCCCGGCGGCGCGCATTTGTTCGATATATTCCTGTTCGGTCTTGTCGCAGATGATGATCTTCATGGAATCTCCTGAAAGTTGGCGTAGAGCGCGTTCTCCAACGCGCGCAGATGGATTGCGGGTTCAACCGGCGTTCTCCAATGCCGGTTGCGCGGTCAAGGAAATTAAAAACAGAAACCCGCCGCGCGTTGCGGAAAAGTTTCTGTTTTGGGGGGATGCTGGACACGCCGGTCATTTTAACAACGGGGTATTCCTTTGTCAACGACTCAAGAGCCGAAGTCGAAAGTCTCCTGACTTTCGATGGATGCATTGCGCGCGATAATCGTGCTTGTGGATTCACCCCGCAAATTATATAATGCGGGAGGTCGTTGTCTTGCGCGGGGAATCGTTTCCGGCGCAGGGAAATGACCGGGAGACAGAATCAAGCCCAAGTCTGGGATGAGGCGCGGCATCCTTCAAATCCAATTCAGGAGCGATACATCAATGTCCGATCTAAAACGAGTCCATAATTTCAATCCCGGTCCGGGCGTGTTGCCGCTGGAGGTGTTGCAGGAGGCGCAGGCGGAACTGCTGAACTTTAACGGCACGGGCATGTCGGTGATGGAGATCAGCCACCGGTCGAAGGAATTCGAGGCGGTGATTCAGACTGCCGAGGCGGACCTGCGCGAGTTGTTGGGCATCCCATCAAATTATAAGGTGATGTTTTTGCAGGGCGGCGCGACGTTGCAATTTACGATGGAGCCGATGAACCTGCGCCCGGCGGGCGCTTCGGCGGATTATGTGGTGACCGGCGCGTGGAGCAAGATTGCGTTGAAGGAAGCGCAGAAACTGGGGGCGGCGCGCGCGGCGGCGAACACGGAAGCGGACGGGTTTAATTGCCTGCCCAAGTCGCTGGACCTGGACCCGAAAGCCGCGTATTTGCATTTTACGTCGAACGAGACGATTCACGGCGTGGAATTTTTCGAGGAGCCGACTCCGCCCGACGGCGTGCCGTTGTTTTGCGACACATCGTCCGATTTCATCAGCCGCCCGATTGACGTTTCAAAGTATGGGTTGTTGTACGCGGGCGCGCAGAAAAACGCGGGCCCTTCCGGCGTGACGGTGGTCATCATCCGCGAGGATATGCTGGCGCGCGTGCCGGAGAATTTGCCGGTGATGCTCGATTATAAAATTCTGGCGGAAAGCGGCTCCCTGCACAACACGCCGCCCTCGTTTTCCATCTATATGGTCGGGCTGGTGTTCAAGTGGGCGAAGAAGCTTGGCGGGCTGGCGGCGGTTGAGAAGATCAACCGCGAGAAGGCCGGCATTGTGTATAAAGCCATAGACGAAAGCGGCGGTTTCTATCGCGGGCATACCGTCCCCGAGGCGCGTTCGTTGATGAATATTCCGTTCCGCCTGCCGAACGAAGCCCTCGAAGAGACGTTTGCGAAGGAGGCGAAGAACGCGGGCTTGATCGGTTTGAAGGGGCATCGCTCTGTGGGCGGGATGCGCGCTTCGGTCTATAACGCGATGACGATCGAGGGCGCGAAGGAACTGGGCAGGTTTATGCAGGAGTTTCAGCGGAGGAATGGGTAAGTGTAGGGAGTAGAGAGTAGAGAGTAGAGAATAGGAAGTAGAGAGTAGAGAATAGAGAGTAGAGAATAGAGAGTAGAGAATAGAGAGTAGGGGGGTAGGGAATAGGTGCCGTCCGCCAAATGAGTGCTGACGACAGTGCAAGAAAGATAAGCGCCAAATGATCGCTTACAACAGGCGCTTGCCGACGAATGGAAAATCGAATTGTTTGATCAGGTGACCGTGCGAATAGGTTT
>CAADGT010000196.1 GCA_900696595.1 uncultured Chloroflexota bacterium | reverse complement strand
GGGCGACAACGTGAACCTGGAAGTGGAACTGATCGTGCCGGTGGCGTTGGAGCAAGGCTCGAAGTTCGCCATCCGCGAAGGCGGTCTGACCGTCGGCGCGGGCGTCGTCACCAAAGTCATCGCGTAACGAATGAAAGCAAGGTAGTAAAATGGCATCAAAGAAGAAGGACATCCGCCCTGTGATCACCCTGCAATGCGGCGATTGCAAGGAACGGAATTACACCACCGAAAAGAATCGCCGCAACGATCCGAATCGGCTGGAATTCAAAAAGTACTGCGCGCGTTGCAAGAAGCACACAGTACATCGCGAAACGAAGTAGTCAATTAGTCGGGTAGGCGAGTGGGCGGGTAGTCACAACCAAGTGACCATCAGACCAGACGACTACCTGACAAACCTAGGCCAGTGGCTCAATTGGCAGAGCTCTCGTCTCCAAAACGAGCGGTTGTGGGTTCAAGTCCTACCTGGCCTGCCTAAGGCAACGCCGCGCCCAGCGGCGTTTTAGCCGTAAAAAACCCGAAGGAGCAAACCTTGGCTGAGAAGGCTAAGAAAGTCAAGAAACAGGAGAACGCCATCCAGCGGTATTTCCGCGAGACGACGGGCGAATTGCGCAAGGTAAGTTGGCCCACCTGGTTCGAAGCGCGCCGCCTTACCATGCTTGTATTGCTGGTCATGGTTGTCGTCGGGCTTTTCCTTGCCGGTGTGGATTTCCTCGCCGGCGAATTGCTGGATGCGATCCTGGCGATATAAACGAATCGAGAATTTGCGATGAACGCAACGGAACCGCAAGAGCAGACTGAACAGGAAGCAATGGACGAACGATCCGCGGAACAAGCCGCCCCGGCGGAAGATTCCGCTTCGACTTCCGCCCCCGAGCCTGCTCCCGCGCCCGAAACGACGATCCCCTCCGATCTTCCGCCCGTCGAAGCGACTGGTGAAGGTCCGGCGTGGTTTGTGATCCACTGTTATTCGGGCTACGAGAATAAGGTGCGTCACAACCTCGAACAGCGCATCGAAACCATGGGCATGAAGGATCGCATTTTCGACGTATTCATCCCCATGCAGGAAGAGATCGAAGTCAAGGACGGCAAGCGCCGCACGGTCGAGAGACATATCTTCCCCGGCTATGTGCTGGTGAACATGCTCCTTTCGGAGGAATCCTGGTATGTGGTGCGCAACACCCCTGGTGTGACCGGATTCGTTGGGATGGGGAACAACCCCACGCCCCTGCGCCCTGAAGAAGTGGCGCAAATCGTCAAGCGTACCGAAGCCGATTCGCCCACAGTTAAGGTTTCCTTCAAACCAGGCGAGCGTGTCCGCATCATTGATGGACCGTTCAACGACTTCCGCGGCATGGTCGCCGAGATTGACATGGAACGCAACAAGGTGCGCGTGATGGTCAGTTTCTTCGGGCGTGAAACGCCTGTGGAGTTGGACTTTTTACAGGTCGAGAAAGCATAGAACCAGTAAGCAGTGAACAGTAATCGGTAAACAGTAAGCCGCAAGGCAATGCTGACGACTGACGGCTGATGACTGATTAGTGGGAGTGACGCCAGAACGTCACGCTAAAACCACAAGGAGTAAAAATGGCAAAGAAGTTAAAGGCAATCGTACGTCTCCAGCTTGAGGCTGGAAAAGCAAACCCCGCGCCCCCGGTGGGCCCTGCATTGGCGAGCCATGGCATCAACATCATGGCGTTCTGCAAGGAATACAATGCGCGCACATCCGGCCGCCCGGGCGAGATTCTCCCCGCTGAGATCACAATCTATACCGACGGTTCGTTCACCTTCGTGTTGCGGACATCGCCCGCGGCAGTTCTGTTGCGTAAAGCCGCCAAAGTGGAAAAAGGCTCCGGCGCGCCGAACAAGGACAAAGTTGGCAAGGTGACCCGCGCCCAGGTCCGCGAGATCGCCGAGTTGAAGATGAAAGACCTCAACGCGATCAATCTTGAAGGCGCAATGTTACAGATCGAAGGCACCGCCCGCTCGATGGGCATTACGGTGGTTGATTAATTTTGTGGGAGGGTTGTTTAGTTTCTTAGCCGCTTAGTTGCATGGTCTCTTGGTCTCGACCATTTGACTATCAGACTATTCGACTGGCAGACTATGCTGCCCGCTTGCACCACGGAGGAAAAAATGGCTAAACACGGAAAGAAATACACGGCGGCTCTCGCCAAAGTTGACGTTGAAAAGGTCTATCCCGCTAAGGAAGCGGTGGCTCTCGCCAAAGAGACAAGCATTACCAAATTCGATTCGACAATCGAAGTTCATATGCGCACCACGCTCGATTCGCGCCAGTCCGACCAGCAATTGCGCGACGTGGTTGTGCTTCCGCACGGGTTGGGCAAAACGGTCCGCGTGCTGGTCTTCGCCCAGGGCGAGGGCGCTTCGGCGGCTCGTTCCGGCGGGGCGGACTTTGTCGCGGACGACGATGAATCGCTGAAGAAGATCGAAGGCGGCATGTTGGATTTCGATGTCGCCATCGCCACGCCCGATGCGATGGGCAAGGTGGGTCGCCTGGGTCGTGTGCTTGGTCCGCGCGGGTTGATGCCGAACCCCAAGGCTGGGACCGTCGTCCCGGCGCAGGATTTGGAACGCGCGATCAAGGAAGCGAAAGCGGGTCGTGTGGAATATCGCCTCGACAAGAGCAACAATATCCACGTTTCCATCGGCAAGGCTTCGTTCGACGCGGGCAAACTTTATGAAAATTATGTGGCATTGGTGGACGCAATCAACAAATCCCGCCCATCAGGCGCAAAGGGCAACTTCATCAAGCGCATTACCGTTGCCTCGACCATGGGACCTGGCGTGAAGGTGGATCCCAACGAACACATTGATGGAGAAGGATAAGCAAGATATCCTATAATTCCTGAATAACCACTTCGCCGATGAAGGCGGGTGTTCCAGCGTAAGGTCGTGCGGTGTACGAGACCGATGCCGGAACTTAATATCCTGCTCAGGTGAGGACTCAACAGCAACTTTCAGCGCCTCCGCGCTGTCCCGTAAGGGAGTGCGAAAGAGTCTTTGCCTGCGAAAGTGGCAAAGACTCTTTTTGAAAGGAGGTGAATCCTTTGGCAATTTCAAAACAACGCAAGGAAGAGGTTTTATCCCAGTATAGTGACTGGGTCAAACGCAGTCAGGCTGTGATTTTGGTCGAGTACACGGGCGCGAACATGAAGGCGCTCGACGCGCTCCGCGCCAAGATACGCGACTCCGGCGGCGAATTCCATGTGGTCAAGAACACGCTTGTCCGCCGCGCCTTCGCGGATAACGGCATGGATGTGCCTGCCGACTTGCTCGTCAAGTCCACGGCTGTCTCGTTTGCGTTCTCAGACCCCGCTTCCACCGCAAAAGCCCTGACCGACGCCACAAAAGGCAGCGAGTTCGTCAAGGTCAAAGGCGGTTTCATGGCTGGTAAGGCGATGAGTCCCGCCCAGGTCAAGGCATTGTCGGACCTGCCGCCGCTGCCCGTCATGCGCGCAACCCTGCTCGGCGTTTTGCAAGCCCCGGCTGGCAAACTCGTCCGCACGCTGGCAGAACCCGCCCGCGGCCTGGCTGCTGTCATCAAGGCGCGCAGTGAAAGCGCGCCTGTTGCCGCGTAGTTCGTGTGTCAGTAAACAAGCGCATAGGTATGCGTGTACACTGGCAGATAAGTCAAATAATCCCAATTATTACCTCGTAAGGAGTTAACCAATGTCCGACAAACTCGCAAAACTCGTGGATGAACTTTCCACCCTTTCCGTTCTCGAGGCGGCTGACCTCGTGAAAATGCTCGAAGAGAAGTGGGGCGTTTCCGCCGCGGCTCCGGTGGCTGTCGCCGCCGCCGCTGGGGGCGCCGCCGCTGCCGCCGAACCCGTCGAAGAGAAGACCGAGTTCGATGTAGTCATCAAGGACGCCGGCGCCAAGAAGATTGACGTCATCAAGGTCGTCCGCCAGTTGACTTCCCTCGGTCTGGGCGAAGCCAAAACCCTCGCCGAAACCGCCGGGTCCAAGGTACTCACCGGCGTCGGCAAGGAAGCCGCCATGGACGCCAAGAAGAAACTCGAAGAAGCCGGCGCCAACGTCGTCGTCGAGTAATTTGCGCGGAAATGAAAAAGAGACCATCCATACCGGATGGTCTCTTTTTTGATTCTAGGGTCTGTAATTGATTACCTTACACTTTGTTTTTAGGACGCGGAAAACGCGGATGAACGCAGATTTTTTGGCAAAACGCCCGAAAAAATGCCTTGAATCCGCGTTTTTCGCGCTCGTCTGCGTCCCGATTTTAAGAGTGTAAGGTAATCAGGGTCTGTAAATAATTAAGTCATGTTACGCACTTTTGCCATCCTCACGAACCGTCCACGAATAAAGTCACGAATTCGCGAATGTTGGCGCGCCTATTCGTTTATTTGTGAACATTTGTGGACGGTCACAGACTCATTGGCAAGCGCATTTTCTAACCAAATGCCATCTTGCGTAAGGTGAGTAATTAACTTCCCACAATTTTGTTGCGAGCCGCCGCTTTTGGTTTTTGGCGGCGAAGCAATCTCCGTATCAGCGGGGGAATTGCTTCGGGCGAAGAACAAGAGCGCCCTCGTAAAGACCTGATTGACGAGCGGTGAGGGAAATAATATTTTTGCGAACCCTAAATGTGTCTTACGCCGCCTGCCGTTCCATTTTGCGGATGACCATGACGACCTTGCCTTTGATCTGGATCGCCTCGGTCTTCTTGATCATGATCGGCTTGAAGGCGGGGTTGGCGGGTTGCAGGCGATAGCCTTCCTTTTCCTTGTAATAATATTTTAGAGTGGTCTCGCTGCGCTCGTCGAGCCAGATTGCCACCATTTCGCCGTTGCGGGCATCCTGCGCGGGCTTGAGGATGACGATGTCGCCATCGTTCACCATGGCGTCTATCATCGAGTCTCCCTGCACCTGGAGGGCAAAGAGGTCTTTCCCTTTTTCCCTGGAAGGCATCATGGACATGGCAATCTCCACCGAATCTTCAGGGGTAAATGGAGACTCCGAGGGCACCAGAATGGGCTCGCCGGCTTGAATGACGCCCATCAACGGAACGCGAAGCATGTCGCCGAGCGGGTTATTGTCGCCGGTGAGTCTCGTCCCACGCGAGATCTTGCGGTCGCGTTGAAGCAGGTTGGCTTTTTCCAGTTGGTCGAGATAATAGTTCACGACCGAGGTGGAGGAGATATCGCAAGCCTCCCCAATCTCGCGGATGGAGGGGGGGTGCTTGCGCTCGCGCTGGTACGACGCGATAAAACCCAGGATTTTTTGGTGGCGTTCGCCGATTCCCTTGCTTTTTCGAACCATCATCATTTCGAGCCTCCTGCCAATGGGCTGGCATGGGTGACGAGCATTCTTCGCTCATTTGTGCTAGATTTAGATGATACTCGAACGCCTGTTCTGTGTCAAGGATTTTTTGGGGCGAACTTGCCGTTTCAGATCCACGTCCTGCCCCGCATCCACAGGTACATGAAGAACGGCAGTCCGACCATAACCGCAAGCGTGGCGATGAAGACCTGCCGGCTGGTCCAGCCGACCAGATGCGCGACCGGCTCGAAAAAGTTCATGCCGAAGAAACCGGTGATGAAAGTAATGGGCATGAAAAAGGTCGTGATGATCGTCAGCACTTTCATGATCTCGTTCATACGGTTGTTTGTCGCCGAGAGATAGGTGTCCAACGCGCCGGAGACCAGGTCGCGCAGGCTTTCGTTCAGGTCGTGCAGGCGGACGAGGTGGTCGTAAATATCGCGGAAGAACACCCGGTCGCGGGGGTCAATCACACGGTAATCGTCGCGGGCGAGTTTGTTCAACACCTCGCGCTGGGGGAGCAGGATGCGCCGCATGGTCAGCAGGATGCGTTTGAGGGCGAAGATCTGTTCCAGTATCTCGGGATGAGGCTTGTCGAAGACCCGATCTTCGATCTGATCCACCTGGGCGTCTATATCTTCGATGAGGGGCATGTAGCTCATGACGAGCGAATCGACAATGCGGTACAGCAAATGATCTGCGCCATCCTGCACATGACGGATGTCGCGCTGGCAGGCGACCCATGTGTCTTCGACGGCGGTCAACAATTGGTCGTGGAAGGTGATGACGTAGTTTTGTCCGAGGAAGACGTCCAGTTCGTCTATCTCGGCGTCGAACCTGCCGTCTTCCTGGCGATAGTTCATGATGCTCAGGACGATATAAAGATAATCGCCCCAATCATCCACTTTGGGAGTGTGGGTCTCCCGCAGGGCGTCGTCAATGGCGAGGGGATGAAAGTTGAAGTTTCGCAGGATGGGTCCGGCGGATTCTTCAGGCTCGCCGATAAAGTCCACCCACAGCATCCCCTTCCGGTCGCGGATGAGGCGGGGGAATTCCAATGGGGGAATATCGGTTCGGACGGGATGTCCGGGTTTGTAGTAAAGGGAGCGAATCAAGGCGACCTCCAGTTGGATTGTGAATTTTGAAGAGGAAATCAATAATCTTGAATACTGTATTGAAATTCCTTATTTGTTCTTGACAAATGAATAATAATGATTATAATTTTATTAGGATTTGACAGAAATGGATTGATTTTTCGCAAATCCGGCTTGAAAAACCTCATTTCTTGTTGAGTTTTTGCCTTTTTCAGTCAATTATAAATCGGAGAGACCTATTATGCGACCCGCGCCATCTCGTTGCCCAATCTGCCAGTCTGAAATGGAAGTCGTTCGTTTACACTGCTCCAGTTGCGACACTTCAATCGAAGGTCGGTTCGCCATGGGCCAGTTTTCCAATTTAACGCCCGACCAAGTGGAGTTCGTGATCTCGTTCGTGCGCTGCGAGGGCAAGATCAACCGCATGGAGCAGGAGGAACGCTGGGGATCGTACCCCACCATCCGCAACCGATTGCATGAAGTGATTCGCAAACTGGGCTTCGAACCCGGCAGGGACGAATCGCCCGAGGTGGACGATGACACCCGCCGGGATGTCATCGCCGAATTGGAAGCCGGGAAGATTACCGCCGAGCAAGCCATGCGCATGTTGCGCGGCGAGGAGGAATAAGCCATGTCCAAAACAATCAATGCCGGGAGAACCCCCCGCATCGAAATCGAATCCGTCGGCGGCGATCTCAGCCTCGTGGGCTGGGAGGGCGACGATATTCTGCTCAAAGCCGACGACGATGAATTGCGCGCAACCCAGGACGGCGACCTGGTGCGGGCATCCTGCGACGGCGATCTTTCGATACGCGCGCCGAAGGGCGCGAGCGTGAAAATTTCCAACATTGGCGGCGACGCTTCGATCCGCGGCGTGATGGGCGGAATCGAGTTGAAGGATGTGGGCGGCGACCTCTCCATGCGCGATGTCAACAACGTGGCGATCGAAACGGTTCACGCGGACTTCAGCCTGCGTGGGGCGAAGGGGAGTTTGTCCATCCGGAAAGCGGATTCGGACGTCTCCATCCGCGATGTGGACGGAAACGTCAGCCTTGATTCGATCTCCGACGACCTTGCCCTGCGCGACGTGCGCGGAAGCGTGAGCGCCAATGTGGGCGAGGATGTGGTCATGTACATCAACCCCCAGCCGGGCAACGCTTACAACGTCAACGCCGGGGACGATATTCTTTTGGTCATGCCTCCGAAGGCAGACGCAACTCTGACCCTCAGCGCGGACGACATCCATGTGGAATGGAGCGGCGTCGAAAACGAGAAGGATGCCGCCAGCCGCGTGATTACCTTGGGAGACGGCTCAGCCCAGGTTACGCTCAGCGCCGGCGGCGACATCCGCGTTTCGAACCGCGCGGATGCAGGGGAATCGGCGGAAGACTTTGGCAACTTTGCCGGTATGGGCATGGACTGGTCCGGCTTCGGAGAGCGCATCTCGCGCCGCGTAGAGCAGGCGACCGAACGCGCCCAACGCAAGATCGAAGCGGCCAACCGGCGCATCGAGGCGAAGGTTCGCGCGGCTGAACGACGCGGGCGCGGCAAAGTCTCGTTTGGAGTCGGGCGTTGGAATTGGGATTTCTCTCCCAAAGGCGTGCCTGTCCCGCCCAAAGCGCCGGTGTCGGATGAGGAACGTCTCGCAATTTTGAAGATGCTTCAGGAAAAGAAGATCACCTCGGAAGAAGCCGAAAAATTATTGACGGCGCTGGAAGGAGGCTTGTAATGTCTTCGGAAGAACGCAGAAAAGTTTTGCAAATGGTGGCGGAAGGCAGGATCAGCGCGGAGGAGGCGGCAAGTTTGATGCGCGCGCTGGACGACCCGGCGGAGGAAGAGGCTGAGGCGGAAACCGAAGTCATCGAGGTCGGACCCGTTTTGGGCGGGGAAAGAGGCGACGCCCCCGAACTTGACGAAGTCCGCATGAGGGCGCATCGCTTCTCCAACGCATTCCTCTGGTTTGGCATCCTGACAACGATCTTCGCCGCGTGGTGGATGTTTGGCATCCAGCAAAATTCCGGTTTGAATTTTTGGTTTTATTGTCTTGGACTTCCGCTCGCTTTCGGCGTCGTTCTGATCGCGCTGGGGGCGGGGAGCAGGACTTCGCGCTGGCTGTATGTGAATGTGGATCGCAGCCGGTCGAAGGAGCAGGACGGCCCGCGAAAAATTTCACTGGCGTTTCCCCTGCCGCTTGGGTTTGCGGCGTGGTTCGTTCGCAGTTTTGGGCGGCATATCGAAGAGCTGCGCGACAAGAACGTCAGGGCGATTGCCGACATGATCGCGCTTGCGAAGAATATGACCGAGCCGTTGGTCGTGCATGTGGACGAAGACGACGGCTCGAAGGTGCAGGTTTTTATAGGATGAAAGAAAAAAGAATGGAAGCTGTCAAGAAACAACCTATGTTGAGCGGGCTCTTGATCCTGTTCCTGACCGCGATGGTCTTTGCCAACATTGGCGGAGGCATGTACGACGGGTTGTTGCCTTTGTATCTCAAAGAGTTGAACGCGGATATTACGGACATTGGTTTGTTCTTTACCCTGTCCATGATCGTGCCGTTGTTCCTGCAAATCCTGGGCGGCTGGGTGTCCGATTCGCTCGGGCGTTTGCGCGCCATCGCCATCGGCAGTATTTTCGGCACGCTGGGATTTATCCCGCTGGTGCTTGCCGACCGCTGGGAATGGCTGTTGCTTGCGACGGCGGTGGGCGCGGTGGCTCGTTCGCTGGTGGGCCCAAGTTTCGACGCCTTCATCGCCGAACATTCGACCGAGCAAAACCGCGGCAAGGTCTACGGCATTTCGCAGACGATTTTCATGATCGTCATGGTGGCGGGCCCTCCGCTCGGCGGCTGGCTGACCGGTGAATTCGGTTTTAAATTGATGTTGTTTGTGGCGGGCGTTTTTTATTTTGTGGCAATGATCTTACGCCTGGGCATGGCGCGCGAGGCGGCGAAGGGCGAGAAGGCGAACGGCGAGAAGAAGAGCCTGTCCTTGACCAGCCTGAAAACGAATATGGGCGCGATGGTCGGCATGATTCTCTCCGGCGGCTTGCTGACGTGGATGCTCATCACCGACGGTTTGCGCGATGTGTCCTTCCAGTTTTCGGGGAGTCTCTTCCCGGTTTATATGCAGGAGGTCGGCGGGCTTTCGTATCAGCAGATCGGCTGGGTGACTTCCTTTTTTGGAATTTGCATGATGCTGAGTTCCATCCCCGGCGGCTGGCTGTCGGATAAAGCGGGGGAACGGGTCGGGATCGCGTTGGGCATGATCCTGATGTCCGGGGCGTTGTTCCTGCTGGTGAGCGTTTATTCGTTGGGACCTTCTGGACAGTGGCTGTACTACGTCGGCTGGGGCATGGCGGGGCTGGGCGCGGGGGTTTCCGGACCCTCTTATCAATCGTTGATCAGCAAGGCGGTTCCAAAGGAACAACGCGGATTGGCGTTTGGTTTGCTCAGTACCAGTCTGGGGGTGGTTTCGCTCCCGGCTCCGTGGATCGGCGCGCAGTTGTGGGACAATTTCGGCCCGACCGCGCCGTTCACGATCACGGCATCCGTCTTGTTGCTGTCGGTCATCCCGATCTGGGTAAAATTCAAGCTTCCGAAAACTGGGGGATTACCCGGAGCGGATCAGCCAGTGGACGAAAACGCCGTTGTGGCGGCGGGATAATTACCATTACGCACATCGGACGTTACGCCTGCCCTGGCGGGCGGCGCCAGGGGAGAACGTCCGCCACGCGGAAGCGTAGGAGACGCTCTCTAGCGTCGGAAACAGACGGCGAAAGGAGAAACGAATTATGGCAAATGTGGAAGAACGCATGAAGATTCTGAAACTGATCGAGGAAGGCAAGATCAGTCCGGAGGAGGGGGCGAAACTACTCTCAGCCTTGAGCGACTCGCGTCGCGGCGTTCCCCAGCCGCCGCGCCCGCCTTCCGTCGGCGGGGCGCGGATGTTGCGCGTGCGCGTCACCGACACCCGCACCGGACGTTCGAAAGCCTCCGTTCAAATTCCGCTGGCATTGGTGGATGCCGGACTCAAGATCGGCGCGCACTTCGCCCCCGAAGTGGAAGGCGTGGATATGAGCAACGTTATGGAAGCCTTGCGCATGGGTGTGACGGGCAAGATCATTGACGTGACCGACGATGAAGACGGCGAGCATGTCGAGATATTTGTCGAGTAAGGAAAGGTGAGCGAGAGATGTTATCCTACTACCTCTACAAGTTGTTGCAGTAACAAACGGAGTGTGCACGCAAAGGTTGTCAGCGGCATACGCTCAAGCCGCCGTCCCCGGCGGCGTGTTGCGAGGGAATCCTGCGCCGGGGACGGCGCAGGGAGCAACCTGCCTGACATGTTTTGCGTGCACACCAAACGGAGTCCAACGCCTCCTGATGTTGGCTGTCATCGGAGTCAAAAGCCTTGTCCTGGGTTTACCGAAGGGCTTCTGACGTTTGACTCCATTTGAGTTTCGGACAGGGAAAACGAAATGCAAACGACTGAAACAAAAGCTCCCGGCGGCATGTTCGGCTTCACCATTGTCTGGCTCGGTCAGATCGTCTCGGTGCTTGCCAGCGCCATGAGCCAGTTTGGTCTGACAATCTGGATGTTTCAAAAGACCGAAAGCGCCACGGCGTTGGGCTTGATGCAGGTCTTCTTTATCACCCCCTTCCTGATCATTTCCCCCATCGCCGGCGTGATGGTGGACCGCCACAACCGAAAAATGATGATGATGGTCAGCGACCTGGGCGCGGGAATTGCCACCACGCTGATCCTCGTATTCCAATGGATGGGCGTTCTTGAATTCTGGCACTTGTATTTCGCCGGCGTCATCTATGGGCTGGGCATGGCGTTCCAATGGCCCGCCTATTCTGCCGCGATCACCAGCATGGTGTCGAAGGAGCAGTATGGACGCGCGAACGGCATGATGTCCCTGATAGAAGCGGGTCCCCAGGTTGTCGCTCCCTTGCTGGCGGGCGCGTTGCTTCCCGTCATTGGGTTGACTGGCATCCTGATCATAGACGTGGCGACGTTCCTGCTTGCAATCGGCGCATTGCTGATCGTTCACATCCCCCAGCCTGCGCGCACCGAGGAGGGGGCGCGGGGGCAGGGGAGCGTCTTGCAGGAAGCCGCCTACGGGTTTAAATATATCTTTGCGCGCCCAAGCCTGCTGGGTTTGCAGATGATCTTCTTTTTCGGCAATCTTTTTATGGGGATTCTCTTCACCCTGGTCGCCCCGATGATCCTTTCACGGACGGATAACAACAGTCTGATGTTCGGTTCGGTACAGACAGCCGGGGCGGTGGCTGGGGTCGCGGGCGGCATCATCATGAGCGCCTGGGGCGGTTTCAAACGGCGGGTGCATGGCGTTCTTCTCGGCTGGATGTTCTCCGGCGTTGGCGGGGCAATCATTGGCTTGATGGGCGGCCTTCCCGTTTGGATCGTAGGGATAATGATCACATCCATTGTCAGCCCCCTGGTCAATGCGTCGAATCAAGCCATCTGGCAGGCGAAGGTCGCGCCCGACGTGCAGGGACGGGTCTTCTCCGCCCGCCGTCTGATCGCATGGCTCACCAATCCCATCGCGCCCATCATCGCCGGAACCCTGGCGGACTACGTCTTCGAACCGCAAATGCGCGCGACAACCGCGCTTTCTCAAATCTTTGGCGGCTTGGTCGGCGCGGGTCCTGGCGCAGGCATGGGGCTTATCATCTTTGCCGCCGGAACGCTGACCATCCTGGCTGGCGCGGCAGGCTATTTCATTCCCGTCATTCATAACGCCGAGACCATTTTGCCCGACCACGATCAACTGACAAAAGCCGAACCCGAAGCCGCGCCTGCGTGACGAAACTGATGTTGCTTTGAACGCCCCGAAGGTTCTCGCAAATTGAGTTCGTGTTCCGCCGCAGCCTTCGGGACGGCGCGCAAGGCGGGTGATGCAAGTCAGTCGCCCGCGGCGTTTTTTTGCCCCCAACTTTTCCCAACCGAAACCCATTTAATCCCAACCGTTCCCTGGGGGGAATCCGGCGAAAATGGAAGCATGAATACCCCTGCCTCTCCAACCAAGGATATGGTTCGCATCCTGGTCGTGGACGATCACCCCAACACAGCCACGACTCTTGCGCGCGCCCTCGCCCAGATCGGTCCCGGCGTGGACGTGGTCTCGGCTGTCAGCGGCATGGACGCCCTGGCAAAGGTCAAAGATAAGGGCGTGGACATCCTCTTCACCGACATGATCATGCCGGAGATGACCGGGCTGGAATTGATCGAGAAGATGCAAAACCACCCCGGCGGCAAGCCTTCGTATTCCTATCTCATCACGGCGTACGATGTGCCGGGGCTGAAAGTGACCGCCCAGCGCCTGAAGGTGAACGACGTCATCATCAAGCCGGTTCGCCCGGAACGCATCTGCCAGATCGCGACCAGAGCCATCGGCGAGATGACGCAAGCCTCCAGCCCGGCGGGCGGCAAACAACCGGGAAAACGGAAATTCAAGATATTGGTCGCGGATGACGTGCTGGATAACGTCACCCTGCTGACTCGCTATCTCGAATATGAAGGCTACGACCAGATCGCAGCGCACGATGGGCAGGCGGCGTTGAACAAGGCGCGCGATGAAATGCCCGATCTCATCCTGCTGGATGTAAACATGCCGAACAAGGACGGCTTCACCGTTCTCGAAGAGATTCGCAGCGACCCGGCTGTGGCGCACATTCCGGTCATCATCCTGACTGCGGCGCGGCTCGACCCATCAGACGTGCAATCCGGCTTGAACCTGGGCGCGGACGATTATGTGACCAAACCCTTCGACCGTCACGAACTGATGGCGCGCATCCGCACCAAACTGCGCGTAAAGGAAGCCGAAGACCGCATCCGCCGCCGCAACCGCGAGTTGAATCTGCTGCCGGAGATCGGCAGACAGTTGAGCGCGCGGCTGGATGTCAAAGACCTTGCGGATGTCCTGCTCAGGCGCACAACGGAAACGTTGGGAGCCAACCAGGGCGCGATATATATCCTTGATTACGGCGAACTGGCTGTGCGGGAGAAATACCAGGTTGCGCTCGACCCCTCGGCGATGCCGGACGATCTGACGCCGCCTGCGAAACTCATCCAGCATATACACGCGACCGGCCAGGGATTGGTGATCGAGGACGCCGTTCACGACCCGTTATGGCGGGCGGGCGAAGGCGCGGCAATCCGCTCGGCGTTGGCGGCGCCGATTGCCGGGCGTTACGCTTTATTGGGGCTGCTCCTGCTCACCCATGAAAAAGAGAATTATTTCTCCTCCGACCACCTGTACCTGTTGCAAGCCATTGCCAGCCAGGCGGCGATCGCCATCGAAAACTCCCGGCTCTACGCCTCGATGTTGCAGGAACAAAAAAGGCTTGCCGCCGTTTTGCGACACGCCTCCGAAGCCATCCTGTTTCTCGACGAACAGGGGAAACCCATTCTGATGAATCCGGCGGGCGAGCAGTTGTTCGCGGACCAGCCCGTGAAATTCAACCAGCCCCTGCCCGCAATTCGCGAATATGAGCCCTTTTACAAGTTGATCGAAGAGGCGCGCAAATCGCAAATGCCGAAATTGGGCGAGATCGCCTGGCACGACAAGCGCACATTTACCGCCTACATCGCGCCCATCGAAGACGGCGGAACGGTCGCCATCCTGCACGACGTCAGCCGCTTCAAGGATCTCGACCGCATCAAGAACGAGTTCATCGCCACCGCGTCGCACGACCTCAAGAATCCCCTCACCTCCATCAGCGGATACGCCCAACTTTTGGGACAGACAGGAACGCTTAATGCGGAGCAAAAGGATTTTGTCGAGCGCATCCGGCACTCCGTCGAGAACATGAGCGAACTGGTTCAAAACATGATGGCGCTCGCGCAGTCGGACCTGGAAGCCGCGCAAAAACACGAACCTGTGGATTTGAAGTCTCTGCTCGCGGAAATGGGCAGGGAATTTGCGCCGCAAGCGAAAGGCAAACTGCAAACGCTGGAGGCAAACCCGCCCGCCCAAGCGCTTGTCGTCGAAGGCGACCCCCTGCAACTTCGCCAGGCGCTGCGCAACCTGATCGGCAACGCCGTCAAATATACCCCCCAGGGCGGCGCGATCAAGGTTCGATGCGCCGAAGGGGCGAATTCAGCCGTCATCCAGGTGGAGGATAACGGCTACGGCATTCCCGCCGCGGACCTGCCCTTTATTTTCAATCGTTTTTATCGGGTCCGCAGCGGGAAAGCCAGCGAAGTGGAAGGCAATGGGTTGGGGCTGGCGATTGTTAAATCCATTGTGGAGGCGCATGGCGGGCAGATCAATGTGACCAGCGAAGTCGGCAAAGGAACGCAGTTTTCCGTGTTTCTGCCGCTTCCTGCATCCGAAACCGATAATAATCAGAAACCATCCATAAAAGGAGATTGACATGACAACGAAAAAAATATTTCAGGCATTGCGGTTTACGACGGCATTGATTGTCCTGTCTCTCGCCCTGGCCGCTTGCGGCGCGAAGAAAAACGCCCCGGCCGACAAGGTGGCCGTACAGTTGAGCTGGTTTCCCAGCGTGGAATTCGCGGGGTTTTACGCCGCCCTGGAGAATGGTTATTACGCGGATGAAAACCTCGATGTTACGCTTATTCCAGGAGGTCCTGAGATCAACCCGCTCGATGCGGTGGAAAGCGGGGCGGCGCAATTCGGCATTTCCACAAGCGATAGTTTGATCATCGCCCGCTCCGAGGGGCAAAACTATGTGGCGGTGAGCGCAATATACGGGCAAAATCCCCTTGTCGTGATGACATTGAGCGACAGCCAAATTACAAAGCCCGAGGACCTGGCGGGAAAGACCGTGGGAGTGTTTTCCTCCGATCTCAGCACAGTCTGGGACATTCAGTTTTTGGCGTTGTTGCAAAAGACGAATGTTGACAGGGAGAGCGTCGCTTTCACCCTGATCAACGATTATCACGGCGCCAATGAACTCACCTCCGGCAACATGGACGCGATGAGCGGATCGTTCGCCACCAATGAACCGGTGCAGGCGAGACTGGACGGCAACGATGTGAGTTTGATCTACTATAAAGACTATGGCGTGGACGTATATTCGAACGTGATCTTTACAACAGAGGAATTGACGCAAAACAACGCGGAACTCGTCTCCAGAATGATTCGCGCCACGATGAAGGGCTATCAGTTCGCCGTTGAAAACCCGGCAACAGCGGTGGAACTCAGCCTGACGCGCGACCCTGCCCTGGACCTTGCTTTGCAGACAAACACCATGCAAGCCCAAATTCCGTTGATTGACACGGGCGGCGCCCCCATCGGCTCGATGGACGCGAGCGTGTGGGAGACCACCCAGCAAATTTTGCTCGACTTCAATTTGATCTCCGCCCCGATTGACTTGAATGCGATCTATACCAATAAATTTATCGCTCCCTAGCGCAAGCAAGGGATTTGCAGTCCAGCCGCTCCGGCGCCGGAGGAATCCATGACTCAAAGCGTATCTCCACTAAAAAAAGACAATGTTCGCAGAGGCAGCCTTTTCGAGATGACCTCGTTGCGCGCGCGCCTGCTTGCCGCAACCATCCTGCTGGCGCTTGTCCCCTTGTTGATCACGAGCGCCGCGGTAACCTATATCAGTTCTCAAGGGTTGCGGCAGGATGTGTTCGATCAGTTGGAATCCGTTGTAACGTTGAAAAACATCCAGGTAAACGCCTGGCTGGAATCCCTGCAAACGAACCTCGACCTGGTACTTGTCAACCCCGCTTCGCTGGATCGTATTTCCACAACGCTGTCGTCGCCGGATGCGAATGATATCGCGCAGGTCAGAAGAGAACTGACCGAATACAATCGGCGTTCGGGATATTTCACCGAACTCTTTATCATGGATGCCGAGGGACGGGTGATTGTCTCCACAGACGACGTTCAAGAGGGGAAAATTCTGACGACTCAACCCTTCTTTCAGGAAGGGCTGAAAGCCCCCTACACAGCTCCGCCAACTTACGATCTTTCCCTGGCGAGTTACTCCATTGTGATCTCGCAACCGCTAAAGAACGGGAGCGGCGATCTGATAGGCGTGCTGGCGGGGCGCGCAAATCTCGACGTCCTCAGCGAAATCATGCAGCAGCGCGCAGGGCTGGGCGAAACGGGCGAAACCTATGTGGTCAGTTCCAATTTCGCCGTATTGACCAGCCTGCGCTTCAGCGAGACCGCAGTCGGACAGACGTATATTCATACCAATGGCGCGACCGACGCGATCAAAAACAGGACAAACGGCTCGGGGATTTACCTGGATTATCGCGGGATCGAGACGGTAGGCGTGTATCACTGGATCCCGGAACTGCAAGTCGCCATCCTTGCCGAGCATACCGAAAGCGAAGCCTTGCAAGCCGCCAACCGGGTGATTCAAACGACGCTGGGGTTGATTTTTATCACCATCCTCGCTGCCGGGCTCGCGGCATTCCAGTTCACGCAAAGGGTCTCCGCCCCGATCGTCAATCTGGCTCGCGCCGCGGAAAACATTTCGCAGGGAAACCTGGACCAGCGGGTGGATGTCGCCCAGCGGGATGAAATCGGCATCCTTGCCGCTTCCTTCAATGCAATGACATTCCGCTTGAAGGAATTGATCGGCTCGCTGGAACAGCGCGTGGTCGAGCGTACCCAGGCGCTCTCGACCGTGGCGGAAGTCAGCGCCGCCGCCTCCGTCATTCTGGAAACAGACAAGTTATTGCAGGAGGTGAACGACCTGACAAAAGAGCGTTTCGGTTTTTATCACGCTCACATTTACCTGCTCGACGCGGAAGAAAAGAATCTCGTTCTGGCATCCGGCGCGGGCGAGGCGGGGCGCCGGATGGTCGCCGAAGGGCGCTCGATCCCGCTCGACCGCGAGCAATCGCTCGTCGCCCGCGCCGCCCGCGAGAGAAAGGGCGTAATCGTCAACGACGTCACCCAGGCGCCGGATTTCCTGCCCAACCCCCTGCTCCCGGACACGCGCTCCGAACTGGCTGTGCCGATGATCGTCGGCGAAAACCTTGTCGGCGTATTCGATGTGCAATCCGACCAGGTTGGGCGCTTCACCCAGTCCGATGCGGATATCCAGACAACGCTGGCGGCGCAGATCGCCTCGTCCGTTCAAAACGCCCGCCTCTTCAGCCGGGCGCAATCCGCGCTGGCGCAATCGGAAAAATTGTTTGAAGGCAGCCGCCGCATAGCGCAAACGGACGACTTGCAAGAGACGATGAACTCGCTCCTGGAGTTGATTGACATCCCGATCATCAATGGCGCGCTGTTGTTGACGCACAACCGCGACAGCCAGAATAATATTGAAAGCGTGGATATCGTCGCCAATTGGTGGAGCGGAGTCGGCGACCCGGTCTATCCGGTAGGCGCGCGCTTTTCCATCGCCGATACGCCGGGGCTTGAGGCGTTCGTCAGCCCGGAAAATCTGTTCTTCCGGGATATTTATGCCGACCAGCGCACGCAGGGCAACATGCAAGAGTCGGGAATTCGTTCCATCGTGGTTTTGCCTTTATTCATTGGCTCAAAACAGATCGGCGCATTCTCTTTGCTGGGGATGCAGCCTTATGATTTCACGCAGGATGAAATCCAACTATTCTTGACGCTCGCCCCGCAGATTGCCGCCAAATTGGAGAACCGCCGCCAGTTTGAGCGCGCGCAAAAACAAGCCGAACGCGAAACCATGCTGAACGCCATCAGCCAGAAGATACAAAGCGCCGCCACGCTCGAATCGGCTTTGCAGGTCGCGGCGCGCGAATTGGGCCACGCCCTGGGGGGCAAGCCCACGCTTGTGGAACTTGAACTGGCCGACAACCCAAGCGGACAAGAGAACGCGCAGAAAGAGAGCCTGGCATGACAAACATATCCCCTCAGTATCCCGCTTCCGAAACCCTCGGACGCAGGCTGTATCGCAGCCTGATTGCGGCGCATCGGTCGGTCGAATCTCCTGTGGAGCGCCGCGGAATTGAACTGATCGCCGCGCTCTCCCTCTCCTTTGCGGTCGTGGTTCTCATCGGCGTAACCGCCGCGTTGTCGTTCTCCAGCTCGACCGCCATCACCACCGCCGGTTACATCGTCAGCGGCGTCGCGTTTGGCTCATACGCCCTGAGCAGGGGCCTTTATTATCATTACGCCCCGGCGCTGTTCGTCGGCGGCTTTTCGATCGCGGCGTATATCGCCGTCCTGGCCGGCGACGAACCGGCGTTGTTTCTTACGCTGAGCGCCGCCATTATATTTTTGCTGTCCAACCTGTTCGATCTCAAGCGGATGGCGTGGGTGATCGGCCTCAACTATATTGTGATCGTCGCGCTCGTCAATTTCTTCCTGCCGGAAATGAGCGGCATGGAGACATTGAACGCCCATACGGGAATTTTTTCCGTCGGCGTGTTTGTTCTGCTTTTCGCATGGCATCGCCGCGAGTTGGAACGCCTGCGCCTCGACGAGATCGCCCGCGCCCACGAGGAGTTAAAACAATCGAACGCGGAATTGCAGGCGTCCCAGCGCAAAGCCGCCGTGAGTCTTCAGGGAAGCCTCCTCGCGGCTGAGGTCGGGCGCGCGATTTCGCAGGTTCGAGATTTGGACTCCATGCTCGCCGACGCGGCGAACCTCATCCGCTCGCGGTTCGATCTGTATTATGTCCAGATCTATCTGACGAACCCCGATCACACCCATCTCATTTTGCACGCCGGAACCGGCGACGCCGGGGCGGACTTGTTGAATCGCCGCCACCAGTTAATGCTGGATGCCAACTCCATCAACGGCCGCGCGGCAATCGAACACCGCTCCCTCGTCGTCCAAAACGTGTCCGCCGATCCTTTCTTCCAGCCCAACCCCCTTCTGCCGGAGACGCGCTCCGAAATGGCTGTGCCGTTGTTGGCAGGCGGGACGACAATGGGAACGCTGGACCTGCAAAGCGACAAACCGGGGCAATTTATTGACGAGATGTTGCCCGCATTCGAAGCCCTTGCGGGCCAGCTATCCATCGCCGTTCAAAACGCGCGCTCGTTCGAACAATCCCAGGAGAAGGCTGAGTTGGAAGAGCGCGTCAATATCATCGGTCAAAAAATACAGCGCGCCACAACGGTGGAGGATGCGCTCCAGACCGCCGTTCGCGAACTGGGGCAGGCGCTCGGCGCTTCGCGCGTAAAAGCAACCATCGCGGCGCATGACGATGGGCGCAGCAATTAGCGCAAGGAGTAACCAATGAACGAGACCGGACAAACCGCGCACAGCCGCGACAACAATATTGCCCTGACCGCATTGCGGGGCACATACGGGCTGGCAACGCTCGACTTGTTGACCTGCGCATACATATTCCTGTTGTTAACCCGGCAACCAGCGACGCCGATCATCTATTTTATGATGGGCGTTTTCCTCCTCTCCATCGTCGCCGCTTTTGCCAGCATCGCGCTGACCATCCGCCGACGGCAGGAACTGGCGGCAAAAACGCTGTATTGGATAAGCGTCGCCATCGCCGTTTCCGCGGTTTCCTTGTTTATCGGCCGGGCGCCCGACATAACGATTGCAACCCTGCTGGTGCAAGCCATGCTGATCCGTTGGCTGCTTCCATCCGGCGCGTCGCGGCGCATGTATTACGCCATTTCCATTGCGGTCTTTATTTTGATGTGGGGCATCGAGTGGCTCGCCCCGCCCTGGCGCATACAGATTGAAACCCAGCCGGTCGGTCCCGCCGCAGTGATCGGCTTTGGGATCATCCTTGCCGTGTTGGTATTCCTTCAGACAAGACAAATCGTCAACCGGAGTATACGCCTCAAAATCACGGTCTGGATCGGCGGAACTGTTATTGCGCTTTTCATCATCCTGGCCGGACATTCCATCGCAACCGTCCGCCGGACATTCATCGAAAACGCTCAAAAGGCGGCGTTGGCGGTGGCTGAATCGCACGCCCGGCAGATCCGCGCCGACACGGAAACCCCGCTGAACATCGCGCGCGCTTTGGCGCAAGCGTTGACCGCGGTCAAGGATCCGCGTTCCCCGGCGGACCTGACCCGCGACGACGTCAACGCCATGCTGAGACAAGTGTTGGTCGAAAACCCGTCCTACCTCGGAACTTATACGCTCTGGGAGCCGAACGCCTTCGACGGGCTCGACAGCCAATACCGCAACCAGCCCGTCCACGATGACACCGGCCGCTTCATCCCTTACTGGATCCGCTCGGACGATGGGAGCATCGCCGTCATCCCTCTCGAACAATATGAAACGCCCGGCATTGGCGACTGGTATGTCCTGCCGCGCCAAAACAAAACGGAAATGACTTTTGCCCCCTTGATCTATCCCATCAACGGCGTGGATACGGTCATGGCTTCATTCGTCGCGCCGATCATGTACAACGGAACGTTCTACGGCATCGCCGGCGTGGACGCGCCCATCGGCTTTGTGCAGGAAATTTTAGATTCGATTGACCTGTACGACGGAAAAGCGGACGCCGTCCTGCTCGCCTCCTCAGGCACATTGATCGGCGCGAGCAAGCGGCCCGAACTGGTCAACCAGCCTGCGACGGAAATCTATGCGGATTTCGCAGACTTACAGCCGCGCATTGCGGCGGGCGAAGCCTTCATCAGCATGAGCCCGGATGGCAACTTCCTGCGCGTCTTCGCCCCGGTGGAAATCGGTCAAACCGGGCAACCCTGGTCCTTTGGATTGATCATCCCGTTTTCGGAAGTGACCGCTCCGGCCACTGCCGTCGCGCTCCAACAGGCGGGCGTCAGCCTCGGGTTGATCGTTCTCTTTTTCCTGCTCCTGTGGTATCTCTCCAATCAACTCACCCGCCCCATCGTTGAGTTGACGGAAACCGCAAACGCGGTCACCCAGGGAAACCTGGGCGTAGCCGCCAACGTCCAGTCCCGCGATGAAACGGGCATCCTGGCAAACGCCTTCAACGCCATGACCAGGCGCCTGCGCGAAACTCTGCAAGGCTTGGAACAACGCGTCGCCGACCGCACCCGCAACCTGGAACTGGCGGCGGAAGTGGGGCGCGCAGTCTCACAGGTGCGCGCGCTGGACGTGATGTTGAAGGACGCCTGCGAATTGATCCTGAAGGAATTCAACCTGTATTATGTGCAGGTCTACCTGACCGACCCCGGCGGCTCGACCCTTAGACTGCAGGCTGGCACGGGACCTGTGGGCTTGGAACTACTCGGACGCGGCCACAGCCTGCCGGTTAATACCGGCTCGATCAACGGGCGCGCGGTCGTCGAAAAACGGTCCGTGGTGATCTCCGATACCGCCCAAAGCGCGACATTCCGCCCCAATGAATTACTGCCCGAAACGCGCGGCGAGATGGCTGTGCCGTTGATCGTCGCGGATAAAGTGGTTGGAGCGCTGGACATGCAAGCCAGTCAACCCGGCGTATTGACCGACGAAATCCTCCCGGCTTTCGAAGCGCTGGCTGGGCAACTGGCGGTCGCCATCCAAAACGCCAACCTGCTGGCTGAAACCGAACAAGCCCGCGCCCAGGCGGAAGCGCAAGCCCGCCGACTCGCGCGCGCAGGCTGGGACGAATATCTCGACGCCATCCACAAACCTGAACGACTCGGCTTTGTCTACGATCGCAAACAGGTCCTGCCGCTGACCGAGACCGATGGGACGCAAACCGCAGATGAAAGAGCCGTCTCTGCGCCCATCTCGGTGACCGGCGAAGCATTGGGTTCGCTGGCGGTCGAGATCGAAGATGAAACCCGCCGCGGGCAGGCGCTGGAACTAGTCAACGCAGTCTCCCGCCAGGTGGCGCAACAGATCGAAAACCTGCGCCTGCTCGAAAGCGCCGAACGCTTCCGCACTGCGGCGGAGGACGCTTCCCGCCGCCTGACCCGCGAAGGCTGGAGGGATTACCTGAATATAAGCGCGGATAAAACCAAAAGATATGCTTACGACCTTAAGGAAGTTCGCCCTGTGGACGCCAATGCAGAACGATCCATGCCGGGCGCGACGGTCGCCCTGCCGATTAAACTGCGCGGCGAGACCATCGGAAAAATATCCCTGCAAGGAGTTGCGCCGGACGACGCAGACTCAATCGGCTTTGCCGGAATAGTCGCCGAACGCCTCAGCGCTCATGTCGAAAACCTGAGACTTAACATGCAAACCGAACAAGCCCTGGCAACGACCCGTCAATTCGGCGAGCGGGAACAGGCGTTACGCCAGATCACCAGCGCCGTGCGCAGCTCGACGGACCCAGCCGTCATCCTGCGCACAGCGGCAAGGGAACTGGGAACCATGTTTGGGCGCAGGGTAATGGTCCAAATAGCGGAGGGCGGCGAAACGCGGGGGCAGCCGACTACCTCGAACGAAGCGTCGTCAACCTCAAATTCATCTGACGGAGGCGCATCATGACCCATCCGCAAAAAAATTCCAATGTTGATGTTCAAAAGGGCGACAGCGAAATCCGTTTTCAAACGCTCTTTGAGCAATCCGCGGACGCCTACCTCATCCTGGACGGCAACATCTTCGTGGACTGCAACCAGGCGACGGTGAAGATGCTCAAAGCCCGCACAAAGGAGGAAGTGCTTTCCACGCATCCCTCCCAACTGTCGCCGGAATTCCAGCCGGACGGGCGTCCCTCCGCCGAAAAAGCCAATGAGATGATCCAGATCGCGCTCGACAAGGGCAGCAACCGCTTCGAGTGGATGCACCGCAAAGTTGACGGCGAAGACTTCATGGTGGAAGTTTTGCTCACGCCCATTCCGCTGGGAGATCGAACCATCATCCATACCGTCTGGCGCGATATTTCCGAGCGCGCCAAAGCGCGAGAGTTACTGGAGGCAAGCGAAAAAACATATCGCGGCATCTTCAACAGTTTGAGCGAGGCGATCTATGTTCAGGATCAGCAAGGGCGCTTTTTGGACGTGAACGACGGCGTGTTGCAAATGTACGGACACCCCCGCGAGTTCTTCATGGGAAAGACTCCCGAAGTTGTGAGCGCGCCGGATAAAAACGACATGAACACGGTCTTCTCCGCTTTTGGGCAGGCATTCGAAGGCAAGCCGCAACAATTCGAATTTTGGGGATTGCGGAAAAACGGCGAGATCTTTCCAAAGGACGTTCGCTTGTACCCGGGCGAATTTTTCGGGCAGAAAGTGGTGATCGCCTCGGGCGTGGATATTACAGCGCGCAAGAAACTGGAGCGCGAAGTTCGGGAAGCCTTCGAGCGGCGCGGTTATCAGGTGCAAGTCAGCACTGAAATTTCGCAGGAACTTGCCTCCGCGGTCGAAACCGGCGATCTGTTCGAGCGGGTTGTGACCCTCACAAAAGAGCGGCTGGGCTACTATCACACGCAATTATTGCGTTACGATGCGGCGCAGGACGCCGTGGTTCTGGTCAACGGCTACGGCGAAACGGGAAAAAAGATGCTTGCCGCCGGACACAAACTGCCCATGGGAAGCGGGCTGATCGGCGCCGCCGCCGCCACAGGCAAAACCCTGCTTCGCTCGACCCTCCAGGACGACCCCGACTGGAAGCCCAACCCGCTCCTGCCGGACACCAAAGGCGAGATTGCCGTGCCAATCAAACTACAGGGCAAGACGCTGGGAGTGCTGGACGCGCAAAGCGACCGGGCTGGATCCCTTACCGAAGACGATCGCCTGTTGTTGGAAGGCTTGTGCGGTCAGATCGCGGTAGCCATCGAACAGACCCGCCTGCGTCAGGAAATGGCGGAGCGACTGGAGGAGATCAACCGCCTGTACCGCGCCATGAGCCGCGAAGGGTGGGAGACTTATCGAAGAACGGCTGAGATGCCGAAAGGGTTCGTCTTCGATCAAGCCGGCGCGCGCGAGGTGAATGAAGCGGACCTTTCCGGCGGTCTTTTTGCGCGCATCCCAATGACGGCGCCCGGAGGAGAAGTGGTTGGAAGCCTGTCAGTGGAAAACGATCCGCAGAACCCGGTTTCCGCCGAAGACCGTATCTTTCTCATGCAGGTTTCCGAGCAGGTGGCGCTCGCGCTGGAAAGCGCGCGCCTCGCCGCGCAGACCCAATCCGCGCTGGCGCAATCGGAGAAATTGTTCGAAGCCAGCCGCCGCCTGACTCAAGCCGCGGACTTGCAGGAACTCGCCGCCGCCGCCGTCGAGGCGATCAATATTCCGGCAATCAACCGAGCCATCATGGCGGCTTTCACCTACAACGCGGAAGAACAATTGGAAGGATTGGACATCATCGCCAACTGGTGGAACGGGACCGGGATGGAGGCGACCGCCATCGGCACGCATTACACCGCCGAGGTGGTGCGCATGATCCCGATGTTCGTCACCCCGTCCCCGTTGTTCTTCGACGACGGCTTCGCCGACGAGCGCGTGGACCCGGTCACCATGAATCTCGTCAAACGCCTGAACCTGCGCGCGGTCGCCGTGCTGCCTTTGCACGTCGGCGCGAGCCAGATCGGCGTAATGATGCTGGAAGGCGAGGAACCGCACAACTTCACGGACGAGGAGAAACGCCTGTTCGTGGCGCTGGGACCGCAGATCGCCACCGTGTTGGAAAACCGCCGCCAGTTCGAACGGGCGCAGAAACAGGCGGAGCGCGAAGCCATGCTCAACGTCATCAACCAGAAGATTCAGAGCGCGACCTCGGTGGAAGCCGTGTTGCAGATCGCCGCGCGGGAACTCGGTCACGCCCTGGGCGCGCCCATGACCGTCGCCCAGTTGAGTTTGAAGGATACCTCCGCCTAGCAGGAATGGGTTGCAGGAGCGCCGTCTATGTCCACCAACCATAATTCGCGGAAGCGGGTCGAACGACTGTTTGCAGAAATGCAACAGCCGGACTTTGAACCGGCAAATGGAGGGCGCCGCCCGGTTGCGCCGCCGCAAACCGAATACCCGCCCGCCCCATTTGAAGACGTGGAGAGCCTGCGCGCGCGCGTCCGCGAACTGGAAGCGCGACTCAAAGAACTCGAAGCGAAATCCTCCTCCGCTTCCTTCGTCTATGAAAAGGAGGAGATCGGATTCGCTTACAGCGGAGACAAAGTCCTGCCGGTGCGCGGCGACCAGCCCCCGGTCCCGGATGAAGCGAAGCTCGTTAAAACTCCGCTGACTGCGGGCGGAAAAGCCATCGGCGAAGTTAAAGTTGCCGGGTCTCCAGAACGTCCGCTGACCGAGGAAGATATCAAACTGGCAAACGCCGTCGCGCAGCAAGCCTCTCTCCAGATCGAAAATTTGCGCCTGCTTGCCGCCACGGAACGCGCCCGCGCTGAAGCGGAAGAAGCCACCAAACAACACGCCCACAAAAGCTGGGAAAATTTTCTGGACGCGATTCACAACGCCGAGCGCATCGGCTATATGTACGATCAGGCGGCGGTGGAGCCGTTCATCGAACCCGCGCCCGCCCAATACGATCACGAAGAGATCATGCAGGTTTTGGATCAGCAGATTGGCAGGCTGTTCGTCAAAGGGGATAAAGCCCTGACCGGGGAAGATAAGGCGCTCATCAATGCCATCGCCAAACAGGTCGGTCAGCAGGTGGAAAATATACGCCTGCTGGCGGACGCCGCCCGCGCACGCGCCGAAGCGGAGGACGCCACGCGCCGCCTCACCCGCCAAAACTGGGAGGCTTATACCGAAAGGGAGGGGAGCGCGCTCGGTTTTGTGTACGCCGCGCATGAAGTCATTCCTCTCGGAGAGGCGCCGGTCTTTAAGAATGTGGATTTCTCCCAGCCGCTTACCGTGCGCGGCGAACACGTCGGTCAGTTGGCGGTCTCAGGCGGGAAAAACGTCTCGCCGGAGGAGGCGGAACTTGCCGCCGCCATCGCCCGGCAGACCAGCATTCACCTTGAAACGTTGCGCCTGACGGAAGAACTACAGAAGCGCGCGCAGGAGTTGAGGGAACTGGATCGTCTCAAATCCGCTTTTCTGGCGAATATGTCGCACGAATTGCGCACGCCCCTCAACTCGATCCTCGGCTTCACCGATGTGATGCTCGAAGGGCTGGACGGCGAGTTGACGCCCTACATGGACAACGACCTGCGCCTCATTCAGAAGAACGGACAGCACCTGTTGCACCTGATCAACGACGTGCTGGACATGGCGAAGATCGAATCAGGGCGCATGAACCTGCACCCCGAAACCTTCAAAGTCCACGATGTTTTGGATGAAGTCGTCAGCATCACGTCCACGCTCGCCAGCGAAAAGAATCTGGCATTGTTCATCGAAGAGGATTCGGACCGGCGGGTCGAAATCTACGCCGACAATACGCGCCTGCGGCAGGTGATGATCAACCTTGTGAACAACTCCATCAAGTTCACAGAAAAGGGCCGCATCGCCGTCAAGGCGGTCCGCATGGACGGGGCGAGGGTCTTGATCTCGGTCAAGGACACCGGTCTCGGCATTCCGCCCGATAAAATTGAAGCGGTCTTTCAGGAATTCACCCAGGTGGATTCTTCCACCACGCGCAAGGCGGGCGGCACGGGTCTGGGCTTGCCCATCAGCCGCCGCCTTGTCGAAATGCACGGAGGCAAACTCTGGGCGGAAAGCGCCGGCGTTGACGGCGAAGGCACAACCTTCTTTGTGGAACTGCCCATCGAAGCCCGCATCACAGACGTCATCGAGAAAAAGGAAAAATAATGGCGACTCCGACCACCCTTGAATGTAACCTGTGCGGGCATCGTCAAGCCTACATCCCCTTCCGCCCGGCTGTCTGCGAACAATGCGAATCGCAGTGGGTGGAGGCGCATTACGATTACGATTCGTTCAAGCGCGAAATCTTGCGCGGCATCCCGAACCGCCCAAACAATCTCTGGCGTTTTCAGGATGTCCTGCCCCTGAACGATCCTTCGGCTCTTGATTTATATCCCGCCGGGGGGACGCCTCTCTGGCATTCCAACCGCTTCGCCCCGGACCTTGGGCATGGTTCCGTTTACATCAAGGACGAGCGCTACGGCCCGACCTCTTCCTTCAAGGACAGGCAGGCGGCTGTGGCTGTCGCCGCGATGAACGAAAACGGAATCCGCGAGGCGGTCATCGCTTCGACGGGCAATGCGGCAGTGGCGTATGCCGCCGCTTGCGCCCGCGCCGGGATCAAGCTTTGGGTTTTTATGACCAGCCTTGTCCCGCAGGAGAAATTGCGCGAAGCCGCCCTCTTCGGCGCGGAGGTGATTCGCGTCAGCGGCAACTACGACCAGACCAAGCAGATCGCCAGTCAATTCGCGCAAAGAAAGAATCTCCTGCTCGATAGGGGCGCGAGTTCCATCCCCGCCAAAGAATCGATGAAGACCATCGCTTATGAAATTGTGGAGCAATTGGGCTGGCGCGCGCCGGATTGGTACATTCAGGCGGTCAGCGGCGGGCTGGGTCCGCTGGGGGTGTATCAGGGTTTCAAAGAATTATTCAACATGGGGCTGATTCCAAAAGTCCCCAAACTGGCGATCATCCAATCCGAAGGCTGCGCGCCCATGGTGAACGCCTTCAAAGCCGGGAAAGACATCGCCGAGCCGGTCGTCCCCGATACGCACATCATCATTCTCTCCACCGGCGACCCCGGCAAAGCCTACACTTATTTGTGGAATCTCACGCAGACATACGGCGGTGTGATGGAATCCGTGAGCGACCTCGACGCCTATTCTGCAATGCGCGCGCTCGCCAAAAGCGAAGGCATGGCGGTCGAACCGGCTACATCGGTGGCTTTTGCAGGGTTCAAGAAATTATCCGCGCAGGGCGTCATCGGCAAAAACGAACTGACGGTTATCAACTGCACCGGGCATACCTTCCCGGTCGAAAAGCATGTGATCGGCGATCAATGGGCGGTGGACGTCTATCTCAGCAAGGATCAATCCCCCGCGCCGCGCGAGGGATTGCAAGCCGCGCTCGAAAACCTGGACGAAAAGACGACATCCGTGTTATTGGTGGACGACAACTCCGACGACGCCCTGCTCATCCGCCGCCTGCTGGAAGGCAGAAAGAATTACCGCGTGTATCACGCCAAAGACGGCTGGGAGGGGCTTTCCATTGCGCGCCAAAAACTGCCCGACCTGATCGTCAGCGACCTGACCATGCCCGGCATTGACGGCTTTGGGCTGGTGGAGGAACTGAAACTCGACCCGCGCACAAAGGACATTCCGGTGGTTGTCGTCAGCGCAAAAGACATTACAATTGAAGAAAGAAACCGCCTCAACGGTCACATCGAGGCGTTGTATCAGAAAGGCTCCCTGCCGACGCGCAAGTTTGTGGATAAGGTCATTAATGTTATCGAAGATAAGACGGACGAGAAGAGCGCGCATTAGGAGATCGAATGGGTCATAACATCCTATACATCGAAGACAACCCGGATAATATGATGCTGGTCAAGCGCGCGCTGGAATCGCGCGGATATGTATTGCTGGAAGCCTTCAAGGGCATCGCCGGGGTGGAAATGGCGGAAAGCAACGACGTGGACCTGATCCTGCTCGACATCAACCTGCCCGACATTGACGGTTACGAAGTGGCCCGACGCCTGCGCGCCAGCCAGAAACCAGCCCTGTCCTACGTCCCCATCATCGCCATCACCGCCAACGCCCTCAAAGGCGACGCCGAAAAAGCCCTCGCCGCCGGGTGCGACGTGTACATGTCCAAACCCATCAATATCCGCGAACTGTGGGC
>CAADGT010000195.1 GCA_900696595.1 uncultured Chloroflexota bacterium | reverse complement strand
CGGGGTTGATTCGGCTCCTCGTGCCGGGACTCCACCACAGGTCCAGCAAAGAGGCGGTAAAGTTGGCGGAGTCGCATCCTGAAATTTATGCGGCAGTCGGGTTTCATCCCACCGATCTGGACGAATATTCCGAAGCGGCGTTTCGGGAAATCGTCGCGCTGGCGAATCATCCAAAGGTCGTCGCCGTCGGCGAGATCGGGCTGGATTATTACTGGGTCAAAGAGCCGGAGAAGCGCGCCGTTCAACGCGAAGTTTTGAAGCGGCATTTGCATTTCGCGCGGGAGATCGGCAAGCCCGTCGTCATTCACATGCGCGAAGAAAAAGACGCATGGTTTGGGCAGGCTTCGCTCGACCTGCTGGAGATTCTCGCCGAATGGCACAGCGGCTTGACGGGCAAACTAAGAGAAGCGCCCGGCGTTTTACATTCATTCAACGGAACGCTTGAAACCGCGCAAAAAGCCATTGCGATGAATTTCTTCATCGGCGTGACCGGACCCGTCACCTACCCCAAAGCCGAAATGAAGCGCGAAATCATCCGCCAATTACCAATCGCCAATCTCCTGATCGAAACCGATTCCCCGTTTTTGACCCCCGCCCCGTTTCGTGACAAAAGGAACGAACCTTTCTTCATTCGGCACATTGCTGATAGAATAGCGGAAATCCATTCCAAAAGCCCTGCGGAGATCGCCGAAATTACGACCGCCAACGCGGCGCGACTCTTCGCGTGGGGAGATTGACTTGAACGCTGTAACTTTTCTTTCACCCATAACCGAAGACATCAAACTGGTCGAAGACCGGATGCGCGCACAGGCGGATGAAGCCCACCCCGACCTGCGCGCCGCGCTCGAACACCTGCTCTCAGCGGGAGGCAAGCGCGTCCGCCCGACTTTGGGCTTGCTCGTCGGCAACATGCTGAACGCCCCGCACGAAAAACTCGTCACCCTCGGCGCGGCGGTGGAACTGCTCCACACCGCGACGCTGGTGCATGACGACCTGATAGACGGCTCCCTGCTTCGCCGCGGCACGCCGACGCTCAACGCGCGCTGGTCGCCGCCCGCCACCGTGCTAACCGGCGACTTCCTCTTTGCCCGCGCCGCCAAACTTGCCGCCGAGACCGACCACCTGCCGTTGATGAAACTCTTCTCCGACACGCTGGCAGTCATCGTCAACGGCGAATTGACCCAGATGTTCACCTCGCGCGGGCTGATCAACCGCGAAAATTATTACAAGCGCATTTACGCCAAGACCGCCTCGCTGTTTGAAATGACCGCGCGCGCCGCCGGAATGGTCAGCCCGGTGGGCGAAGAAACCGTCGAATCCATGCGCGACTTCGGCTACCAGATCGGGATGGCGTTCCAGATCGTGGACGACGTATTGGATTTCTCCGGCGATCAGAACGCCGTCGGCAAACCGCTCGGTTCAGACTTACTTAACGGCCTGGTCACGCTCCCCGGCATTTACTACGCCGAATCCAACCCCGCCGACGCGGACATCCTCTCCCTGCCCCAGGGCGGATGGACCAACGCCGAAAACATGACCCGCCTTGTGGAAAATATCCGCGCCAGCGGATGCGCTCAAAAAGCCATGCTCGAAGCCGAACAACACATAGACCGCGCCCTGACCAGACTCGAATCCCTCGAACCCTGCGCCGAACGCGACGCGCTGGAAAACCTGGCAAAATATATTGTGGATAGAAAAATTTAGGTTAGTTGGGTGGTCGAATAGTCGAATAGTCGAATAGTCGAGTGGTCGGGTAGTCGCTTGGTCGGATGGTCGGGTAGTCGGGTAGTCGAATAGTCGAGTGGTCAGATGGTCGGGTAGTTTTCCACTTTCTACTCTCCAACCTCACCCTTCACCCTTCACCCTTCAACTTTCACCCTTCATCCTTCACTCTTCATCCTTCATCCTTCACCCTTCATCCTTCACCCTTCACCCTTCACCCTTCATCCTTCACCCTTCATCCTTCACCCTTCATCCTTCATCCTTCACCCTTCCCATGCCCTCCCCCCGCAAACCCTTCCGCTTCAACGTCGGCTTCATCATCCATGAAGAGGTCGGATACAGCCACGACTTTTCCTTCGAGTTCGAGAAGATCAAACTCGGCGACGACCTGGAACTGCGGAATTTTGAAGGCAATGTCAATGTCGGCAAAACGCCGCAGGGACTGCTCGCGCAAGGTAAATTCACGGCGGAGACCACCGTCACCTGCGCGCGCTGTCTCACCGACTTTGTGCAAAAATTGGATTGGGAATTTACCGAACTCTATGCCTTCGACGAACGTTCGATTTCGGAATCCGGCTTACTCCTGCCCGAAGACGCCCAACTGGAAGTGGAAGACCTCCTGCGCGAATACGCCCTGCTGGAGATTCCCATCAACCCGGTCTGCAAAGCGGACTGCCAGGGCTTATGCGCCGAATGCGGGCAAAACCTCAACGAAAAAGACTGCGGACACCGCCCCGAAGAACCCGATTCTCCCTTCGCAAAATTGAAGGATTTGCTGTAAAATATCGCCCATGAAATTCACTTCCGCCTTCCCGATGGTGACAGATACCATGCCCATGCAAATGGAAATGTCCCCCCGCGCCAAGTGGAAAGCATAGTTTTTCATACCTGAAAAAAACGGGCTGTCCATTTTGCGGACAGCCTTTTTATTTGATCGCCTTCGGTGACCGCTGACGGCCCATAGTCGCTCTTTCCATCGTCAGTCGTCCAGAGTCAATGGTCGCCATAACCTAGAACGAGGAAAATCCAATGTCTGAAACCATTTTAGTCGCAGTCGCCTGGCCGTATGCTAATGCCGAAATCCACGTGGGCAATATCACGGGTTCACATTTGCCCGGAGATATCTTCGCCCGTTACAACCGTCTCAAAGGGAATCGCGTGCTGATGATCACCGGCACCGACTCGCACGGCACGCCCGTCACCATGAGCGCGGACAAACTCGGCAAACCGGTCGAGGAAGTGTACAAATCCTTCCATGAAGGCTTCATCGAGCTGTTCCAGCAGATCGGCATCACCTACGATTTATACACCACGACACACAGCGAAAACCACTTCAAAGTCTCGCAGGCGATGTTCCTCGCCCTGCAAAAGAACGGCTATCTCTACCGCGAGTTCAGCAAGCAATGGTACTCGCCCAGCGCGGGCAAATTCCTGCCCGATCGTTACGTCGAAGGGACTTGTTACATCTGCGGCTATGAAAGCGCGCGCTCCGATCAATGCGACCGTTGCGGCAACGTGCTGGAGCCGGAGAAACTGATCAACCCCCGCGCCACCACCGGCGACGGCGCGCTCGAACTGCGCGACACCGAACATTTCTATCTCGACCTCTCCAAACTCGAACCGGACGTTAAAAAATTTCTGCAATCCCGCTCCGCACACATGCGCGATACGGTTATCGGCGAGTCGCTGCGCAAGATCGAAAGCGAGGGGTTAAAGCCGCGCTCCATCACCCGCGACCTGGATTGGGGCATCCCCGTCCCGGTGGACGAGCCGCAGTGGAAGACCAAAGTCCTCTACGTGTGGTTCGAAGCCGTCATCGGCTATCTCTCCGCCCCAATTGAGTGGGCGCAGTTATCGGGTCAGAAAGAGGCGTGGCGCGACTGGTGGATCAACCCCGAAGCGAAGCAATTCCACTTCATCGGCAAGGACAACATCTTCTTCCACACCTCGCAATGGCCCGCCGAGTTGATGGGCGCGGGCAGCGCGTTCCTCGAATTCTTTACCGGCGAAAAAGACGCGCCGCTCATCCTGCCGTACGACGTGCCCGCCAATCAGTTTATGAATCTCGAATCGCAGAAGATCAGCGGATCGCGCAACTGGGCGGTCTGGGGACGCGACGCGCTCACCCGCTTCGACCCCGACGCCATCCGCTACTACCTGACGGCGAACATGCCCGAAGCCAAAGACAGCGATTGGGACTGGGCGGAGTTCGTGGCGCGCAACAACAACGAACTCGTGGCGACGTGGGGCAACCTTGCGAATCGCGTGTTGTCGTTCTGTTACAAACATTGGGATGGTCACGCGCCGGATGTTGACCCCGCCTCGCTTCGCGACTCCGACCTGGGCCTGCTCGCCGCCATTGAATCTGGATTCAACACTGTGGGCGCGGAACTTGAAGCCGTGCGCCTGCGCTCCGCCCTGAGCGAGACAATGAAACTCGCCACCGCCGTCAATCAATACCTTGACGTCAATGCGCCGTGGAGCGCCGTCAAAACCGACAAAGACGCCGCCGCAAAAACCATCTACACCGCCTTGAAAGCGATTGATTCGCTGAAAGTCATGTTCGCGCCCTTCCTGCCCTTCACCTCCGAACGCCTGCACGGATTCTTCGGCTACGAAACCCCGCTCTTCGGCGAGCAATACACCGAAGAAGTCACCGACGCAATCGGCGCGCACAAGGTGTTGCGTTACCGCGCGGGACAAACTGGAAGTTTGTCGTCCTGGAAGCCCAGCGACCTGAATCCGGGGCAGAAGTTAAATCAACCGGGCCCGCTGTTCAAGAAGCTGGAAGCGGATGTCATAGAGGCGGAGCGGGGCAGGTTGGGAAAGTAGCGGGGCGCCTTCCGCGTTTCAACTCCATTTTCAGCGCTTTCCCCTCCATTTTCCGCTGTATAATTCCCGCATGGCAGACTGGATCGGCAAGACCATCGGCAAAGTCCGCATCGAGACCTACCTGGCGCGCGGCGGCATGG
>CAADGT010000194.1 GCA_900696595.1 uncultured Chloroflexota bacterium | reverse complement strand
GGACAATACCCAATTGCCGCGCAATCTCGATGGCGGTCAGCGGATGATCGCCGGTGATCATGATCGTGCGGATGCCCGCGGACTTTGCGACCGCCACCGCGTCTTGAACTTCACTGCGCGGCGGGTCTATCATGCCGAACAAACCCACCAGCGTGATATTCTGTTCGAGGTCGGTCTGGATGATCTCCGGGATGGAATTCATCAAGCGGAATCCGACGCCGAGGACTCTCATTCCCTTTTTGGCAAGACGCTCGTTCGCCGCTTCGATTCTGGACCTCCAGCCTTCGTCGAGCGGAACAGACTTTCCCTCCGCCCAGACATGGCTCGTGATGTCGAGCAGTCCGTCCACGCCGCCCTTGGTGAAGGCGATGTAGCGCGTGTCGCCGATCTCCAAACCGGAAAGCACGGTCGGGTCATATTGCGCGAGATGATGCACGGTCGTCATGCGTTTGCGTTCCGAGTCGAAGGGCAGTTCCGCCGCGCGCCGGAAGGACGAATCGAGCGAGGATTTCCAATAGCCCATCTTTGCCGCGGCGACGACGAGAGCGCCTTCGGTCGGGTCGCCCATGGTGTGGAAGCGGTCGTCGCCTTCGTCTATCAATTTTGCGTCGTTGCACAACGCGCCGCCGATCGCCGTCAGCGAGAGGGAGGATTGGACGGGCGAACCAAGCGCCCGCGTGGCATGAAGCGAACCGTCGCGGGCAACTTCGCCGGTCAGGTCAATCGCATGTTCCGCCACATCCAGCACGACGACGGTCATCCGGTTTTCGGTCAGCGTGCCGGTTTTATCCGAACAAATCACGGTGACCGAGCCGAGCGTTTCGACGGCGGGAAGTTTGCGAATCAGCGCCTGACGCTGTAACATGCGTTGCGCGCCGAGCGCGAGGGTGATGGTGACGACGGCGGGCAGACCTTCCGGCACGATGGCGACGGCGACGCTGACGGCGGTCAGGAGCATGTGTTTGATCTCGTCGCCGCGCAGGATGCCGAGGATGAAGATCAAAACCGCGATGCCCATGCCGATGAAGGCGAGATTTTTCCCAAGCGCGTCGAGGCGGCGCTGGAGCGGGGTCTGTTCCTGTTTGACCTGCTGGATCAAGTCCGCGATTCTGCCGAGTTCGGTTTTCATTCCCGTCGCGATGACGAGCGCCAGCCCGCGTCCCTGTGTGACGATGGTTCCCATGTAGGCCATGTTGCGGCGGTCGCCGAGCGGAAGATCTTCGGAGGTTAATGCCGCGGTATGTTTTTCGATGGCTTCGGATTCGCCCGTGAGCGCGGCTTCCTGAATGCGAAGATTGACCGCTTCGAGCAGGCGCAGGTCGGCGGGGATGACGTTGCCGGTTTCGAGTTGAATAATGTCGCCGGGCACAAGTTCGCGGGCAGAAAGTTCCGCCAGTTTGCCGTCGCGCAAAACGCGCACGTTCGGCACGGACATTTTCTTGAGCGCGGCTATCGCCTGTTCGGCGCGGTATTCCTGAACGAAGCCGAGCAGGGCGTATAATGCAACGATGGAAAGGATGGCGATGGTGTTCTTGGTATCGCCCAGCAATCCCGCCACGACCGCCGCCGCAACGAGGATCAATACCATCGTCGCGGTAATTTGTTCCCACAGGATTTGAAGCGCCGTCCGCCCGCCGCGTTCGATCAGTTCGTTCGCGCCGACTTTATCGAGGCGGCTTTGCGCCTCCTGCGCGGTCAACCCTGATTCAGCAGAGGAGCCGGTTTCGGTTATCGCGTTTTCGATTTCGAGTGTATGCCAGTTCATAGCGTGATTTATCCGTTTCGGGAAATGATACCATCTTCGTCTTGCAATGGAAAAAAGACCATCGTCAAGACGTTGACGATGGTCTTGCCTTTTCAGAACAGCCGGTGACGCCCTTATGCCGCGTATTGACGACTGCGCTACCCAATCCATCGGGTGGCTCCCCATCAGAGTGGATTTTGCAGGAGTATTCAAGCAGCAACCATCACCCGCGCCGTCTGTAACGCCGTGCGGATCATCAGGTATTCGGTGATATTTTCGGCGGTGACGATGCCGACCAGTTGGCCGGAGTGGGTGACGGGCAGGCTGGGGAAGCCGGTTTCCTGAATCCGCATCAACGCGACTTCGACCATGTCGTACGAATCCACGTTGGGCGGGTCCTTGCGCATCACAGCCGAGACGGCGATGTTCTGTCCGTGTTGGGTGAGCGCCGCCAGGAAGTCGTCGCGCGTCACCACGCCGACGGTCGCGCCGTTATCGTCGAGGACGGGGAAATCGTGTTGCGAGCCTGCCAGGATCAACTGCGCCATGCGCGAGAGCGGGTCGCGCGGCGAAAGACTCTTGTAATCGGTCAACATTGCGCGGCCCACAGGGATTCCGCTGATGGCGTTCTTCATCTGAACCGCGCTCGATTCCTGCGATGCGCCGATGTAAACGAAGAAGGCGATGAAGAGCAGGAAGGGATTGGAGAACAAACCGATAAAACCGAACAGGAACGCCATGCCCTGCCCGATGTTCGCCGCAATCTGTGTGGCGCGGACGTAATCCATGCGCATGGCGAGCAGGGCCCGCAACACCCGTCCGCCGTCCATGGGGAAGGCGGGGATGAGGTTGAACAACACCAGCGAGACGTTAACCGTCATCACGCGTTCGAGAAAACTGCCCGAGCCGACTCCCAACTCTGTGAGCGGCACGAGTCCACCGGTCAGGTACAGAACCGCAAGGAGAATCGCCGCGATCGCCACGTTCACAGCGGGTCCCATCAACGCCACCCACAATTCTTCGATCGGCTTTTCCGGCATTCTTTCCAGCCGCGCCACACCGCCGATTGGGTAGATCGTTATGTCGCGGGTTTTGATCCCGTACTTTCGCGCGGTCAAGGCATGGCCGTATTCATGTAAAATTACACATACGAACAATGCAAGGATAAAGCCGACGCCCGACAGGACGCTCAGCCAGTTTTGATTCTCCGTCCAATGGCTCAACCCCACCCAGCCGATCAACAGTAAAAAGGTTATGTGGACGTAAACGTCAATCCCCGCAAAGTTTCCAAGTTTCCATTGCCATTTCATGGTATGACTCCTTGTTGAATGGACGACATTGTAAGAGGATTCTGTAAGAGGAATGTCTTAAAATAACTCTCAATCGCTATCAGGAATGGATTCTCCGCCTCAGACTGCGCCCTGGGTTTGGTCGGGTATCCCAGGCAGGGCGCGCCGCTCCGGGCTTGCTCCCGCCTAGGAGGCGCGCGAATCCAAAGGAGATGCTATGTTCAAACAGTTTTCCGCCAATTATCCGCGCTTCGCCCCGTTCCTTTTTGGATACCTGGGCTGGTTTCTATTCAATACAGTCGTCTGGATTCCCATCTTTATCCTGATGCAGACCGTCTTCGCGCCCGACCCCGGCGTGGAGGGACTCAACCAACTCTACATCCTTCCCTTTTGTTTCATTCCCGGTCTTCTGAATTTCGTTATCGTCGTTTACTTTCTCGTCAAACGGCGTTGGTCGGCTCTTGGCTGGTTTCTTGCCGGGCTTTCGAACCTGGGGGTTTACCTCCTCCTGAGTCTCACGATCTACAACGCCCCCGTTGACCAGGGCTTCACGTTCATCGCCGCCTTTTTCGGGTTTCCATTTTATTTTCTGTTGATCGTGGCGGCGCTGGCTTGAAGGGGTTGCCGAACAAAAAAGCCGCTCGTATCAAATGAGCGGCTTTTCAATCTCCACTTACCAATCGCCAATTTTTACTTCACCATCCCCATTTCCCTTCCCGCCTGATAGATCACTTCCATCGCGTGTTCGATGTCGGACGGGTCGTGCGCGGCAGTGACCGTAGCCCGCAGACGCGAGAGTCCTTCTTGAACGGCGGGAGAAACGACCGGCAAAACAAAGACATCCTGTTCCTGACAGCGTTTGGTGAGTTCGAAGGCTTTTTCATCCGTGCCGCACAGGACGGGGACGATGGCGGTCTCGGTCAGCATGGTGTCGAAGCCCATGCTCTTCAAGCCGCCGATGAACTGCTGGGTGTTGGCGTTCAGGCGTTCGATGCGTTCAGGTTCGTCGAGGATGACCTTGAAGGCTTCGTTCGCGGCGGCGGCTTGAGCCGGGGGCAAAGCCGCGGAGAAGATATAGGCGCGGCTTCCGTGACGCATGAAGTCAATCAATTCCTTTTTGCCCGCCACGTATCCGCCCACCGAAG
>CAADGT010000193.1 GCA_900696595.1 uncultured Chloroflexota bacterium | reverse complement strand
GCCTGCCAGCGCCGTTCGCCCGCGATCAAGATATATGTGCCGTCGCCCTTCGGCGAGACGATCAACGGCTGGATAACCCCATGCTCGCCGATCGAAGCCGCCAGTTCGTCCAGTTCCTCTTCCTTAAAATGCACGCGCGGTTGATGCGGGTTGCGTTGGATGGATTCGACTGCAACCTGCTGAACCCCGCCCCCACTCCCCTTTGCAGGCGGCGCAGAGGGCTTCCCGCCGGGGATGAGCGCATCCAAACCTTTGCCGAGACCTTTTCGTTGAGCCATGCTCGCTCCTTAAGTTCCGTATCGCTAAATTCAATGCCCATGGACGATAGACGGCTGACGATAGTCAATCATCCATGGTCTATCGTCAGTTTTTATCGCCCTTCAGCAGTTCCTTTGCCAGGGTTGTGTACGCCTCCGCGCCGGGGGAATGGGGAGCGTATTCCGAGATGGGCAACCCATACGACGGCGCTTCCGCCAGCCGGATGTTGCGCGGAATGACGCTTTTGAAAACGAGATTGGGAAAATGCTTGTTCACCTCGCGCACCACGTCCGCCGAAAGATTCGTGCGGTTGTCGAACATCGTCAGAACCACGCCGCGCACCCTCAGTTCAGGAAAAAGAGCCGAGCGCACGCGTTCGATGGTTTCAGTCAACTGCCCCAATCCTTCCAGCGCGAGGTATTCGCATTGCACCGGCACGATCACGCCGTCCATCGCCGCCATCAAACCGTTGACGGTCAACAGCCCCAGCGAAGGCGGGCAGTCAATCAGAATATAGTCGAAGCGATTCGCAACTTTCAAGAGCGCCTTGCGCAAACGCGACTCGCGCGCCAGTTCGTCCACCAGTTCCACCTCCGCGCCGGCCAATGCGGGCGCCGAAGGCAACAGGGATAAATTCAAACGTTCATTTAACAAAATATAGGGGAAGATATCCTCGTTGCCCAGCAAGGCTTCGTATGTGCTGTTCTCGACGGTGAGTTTATCCACGCCCAAACAGGAGGTCGCGTTCGCCTGCGGGTCAAGGTCAACCACCAGCGCTCGCTGTCCCATCTTCGCCAGGTATGCCGCAACGTTGATCGTGGTCGTAGTCTTGCCGACGCCGCCTTTTTGATTCACGAACGTATAGATCTTCGTCAAGATAAAACCTCCATTTTGCAGAGTTCGATTTCTGCGCGAGTCGGGATTCCATCCAACCCAAAACGCGTCACCGAAAGCGCCGCAAGGCGGACGGCAAATCGCGCCGCCTCCCATGGGTCGCGCGTTTGATAATGCCGCGTAAAAAACGCCGCGGCAAAAATATCGCCTGCGCCGGTCGCGTCAACCTCTTCCACAAGCGGCGGGCGAAAGCGCCTGCGATCCCCATGCCAATGCAGAACGGCGCCATCCGCTCCCTCTGTGAGGCAAAGCAGATTTGTGTGATGCGCCATCCATTCGACGAGTTCGGCGCAGTTCCCTGTGGGGAAATCGCGGTGGATATCTTCGAGGGATAAAACCACGCCTCCAACCCGACCGAGGACCTGTTCGCTGTTTTCCCAAGCCTTCGACTCCACCGAGCCTTTTTCGTCCCAAGCCCGCATCCATCCCTGCGGCGTGACTCCCACCCACGACGACGGAAACATCCCCGCCAGCGCCGGGTCTGCCTCCTGAGCGATGGGCGCCAGGTGGACGATAGCCGCATTCCGCCAGGGATTTGGAATGTGATCGAATGTAATCGGAGTCGCTCGATGATAAAGCGTCTGCCTGCGTCCGTTTTCGGTTTCGACGTTTTCAAAGGTCGTGCTTCGTCCGGCGGGGATGTTGACGATTTGAATGTCATCCAGCAAATATAACGGCGCATCCTCCCCCGCCGATGTGACGACTCCGACTCGCAAGCCCATCGCCTTCGCCGTCAACGCCGCATAACTCGCCGTCCCGCCGAGGCGATTCCCTGCCGGGGTTATATCCACGGCAACGTGACCGATGAGCAGGTAATCCACGGGTTCAAGGTCGGGCATGGAGGAATTATACCTTGTAGGTTGGCCACAGACGATGGACAAAAAAAGGCGTGCATGCAAAACATGTCAGGCAGGTTGCTCCCTGCGCCGTCCCCGGCGCAGGATTCCCTCGTAACACGCCGCCGCCCACAGGAGGCTTCGCACAGGACGGCGGCTTGAGCGTATGCCGCTGACAACCTTTGCGCTCACACAAAAAAAGAAGACCGCAGACTCTCGTCTACGGTCCGTGGTCAATCGTCTATTGTCGCTTTATTCCTTCGGCAGGATGACGACTTTGCGATAAGGGTCTTCTCCGGCGCTTTCGGTTTTGACGGCGGGATGCCCGCGCAGTTCGATGTGGACAATGCGCCGTTCGCTGGAGGGCATGGGTTCCATGGTTACTTTGCGTCCGGTCTTGGTGACTTGATCCGCCATGCGGTTGGCCAATTGACGGATTTGTTTCTCGCGGCGGGCGCGATAGCCTTCCACATCCACGACGACTTGCGCCCACTGCTGGGTCTGCTTGCCGACGATCAAGGAAGCGACATGTTGAAGCGCCGCCAGCGTTTCGGCGCGGCGCCCGATCAATGCGCTGAGGTCTTCGCCGCGCACATCCACTTGAATGGCGCGGTGGTCGCCGTCGTCCGCTTCGTCGAAATGAGCCGAGACCTGGGCTTTAAGCCCCATGTGATGAATTAACTTGGAGATGACTTCCTCCGCCGCATTCAAAACGGGGTCGTGTCCGACCGGCGCGGAGTTTCCCAAATCGACAGGCTCGGCTTTTTTGGGGGCGGGTTTGGATTCGGCTTGCGGCTCGACCGGTTTCTTTTCGGGCGACGGTTTGCGTTCCTTCGGCTGGGGCTTGGATTCAGCCTTTTTGGGAGAATCCGCCTTCGGTCCGGGTTTTGAAGCGGGCGTATCCGGCGGCGGGTTGACTGAGAGGCGCACGCGCACCTGGCGCCCTCCAAGTCCGAACAACCCCTTCGATCCGGAATCCAAAACTTCAACCGAGACCGCGTCCGCCGTTAGACCGAGTTGGTCGAGTCCTTGTTGGATGGCTTCTTCAACGGTCGGGGCGATGATTTCAAGCGTAGCGCGCTCATTCATGCTGCCTCCCTATTTTTTAGCAGGGGTGGATTTGTCGCCGCCGGGCAAGAGGCTTCGCCAGTTGGCGCGCCCGGTTGCGGCGTATTGGGCGATGCCCAGCAAATTGCTGGTAATGAAATAAATGGACAAGCCGGATGCGTAGTTGAGCGAGAAAAGGAAAAGCATGATCGGCATTTGTATGCTCATGATCCGGGAAGTCTGCGCGGATTGATCGTTCGGGCTGGCGGAGGCGGGCATGGTGAGCTTGCTTTGTAAATATGTGGTGAGGGCGACAATAAGGGCAAGCACGGGAATGCCGACGCCGAGGATTTCGGTGCGTTCGGGCAAGCCCATGTCCATCCACAGGAATTTGCTGTTGAGCGGGACGAGCGCGGCGGCGTTTTGAAAATCGTACAGGCGGCGCGAGAGGTTAAGGATGCTGAGCGGGCCGGAGCCGATGGCGTAGTTGATGGCGGGGATGAGCGCGAAGAGGATCGGGAACTGGACAAGCATGGGCAGGCACGAACCGAAGATGTTGATGCCGCGCTCGCGCTGGATGCGAAACTGCTCCTGCGCCAGTTTTTCCTTGTCCTTGGCGTATTTCTTTTGAACGGCGATCCATTCCTTGTCGTTCTGAAGTTCCTGCATGGCTTGTTGCCCCTTCATCTGTTGGGCGTTCAGGGGCCAGGTCAGGACGCGGATCAGCACAGTGAACAGGATGATCGCCAGCCCGAAGTTTTTACCGACCAGTCCGTAAATGAAGATCATAATGTTGATCATCAAATCCACGATGACGTCGAAATTGGTGAAGGCGACGAACAAAACAGCCACAACCAGGACGGTTTTCCAGGAACCTTTGAACAGTTCGAGGGGGTTTTCGGGCAACTGCGCCTGTTGAGAGGGATTGCTGGGATTTTTCATGGTTTGCTGGGTCTCACTATTTTTGAGGGAAGGCGCGTTTGACATCGCCGTCAAGGTCGAGTGTGACAAAGTAATAATCCGACTGCAAATAGGCGACCAGCACATTTTCGCCCGAAAGGACGGGTGTGGCGTAGAGTTTTCCCTCGGCGTCGGGGTGATACCAAACTTCGTAACCCGAACCGTCTTCGAGGACGGAATACACGTCGCCGGACTCGGTCGCAACGAGAATTTTATCTTCGAGGACGAGCGGGCTGGCGGTGATGGCGCCGTCGAGTTGGATCGGGTCGAAGTTCCAGTCTCCGGTCGCGGTGTTATAGGAATAGAAATATCCCGCGACATCGCCGAAATATAAATTGTCGCCCTCTGCAACGGGCGTGCCCCAGATCCAGTCATTGGTATCTTTTACGGATTCATGACTGCCAGTGGCGGGATCGAAACGTTCGAGTTTGCCCGCCAGAGAGCCGACGTATAACATGCCGTCCGCGCCGAGGACGGGGGCGCCTGGCACTGCGGCTTCGAGCTGGCTCTCCCATTCGATTTCGTACGTCTCGAGGTTTACGGCAAAGATACGATGGTCGAGCGAGGTGATGAAAATGCGCGTCCCGTCGCTTACGGGTTGCGCCCATAGGCGATCGGTTTGTCCCTCGGCGGAGAGGGCGACGATCTCGATGGCGCTTTTTTCAGATTTGCCGTCCTCCAAATCCAGCACGTACATTTTGCCGTCCGAGTTGGGGGCAAAGAGACGGCTGCCTATGACGAGAGGCGGCGCAACCCAGTGTCCTTTTACATTTGAAAACGTCCAGGCGACGTTCGGGGTTTTGTCGTCGGTTATGTCGTTCGTATCGAGCGCGTAGAGGATGTGTTTGTTCCCGGAATCCGGCACGATCAGCAAACCGGTTTCGGTCAGCACGGGGGTGGAGACGAACATGCTTGGGTTCGAGCCGAGGAAGCCGCCGCTGACCGAAAACTTCCATAATTCCTTTCCGGTGGCGATATCCACGGCATGGACGGCGTTCGTATTGGCGAGGTACGCGACGCCCCCTCCGGCGGACAGGCTGGGCCATGCGCTGGGTCCGGTGCATCCTGCAATAAAAATGGAAAGCAGGACGAGCGCGACGATATATTTCTTTTTCTGCATCTGGAAAAAATTGCTCCTATGGAACGGGGTCGAAGCCGCCGGGGTTGAAGGGGTTGCAACGCAAGACGCGCCAGACTGCCATGAGCGACCCTTTCAAAACGCCGTATTTATAGACGGATTGGTATCCATAATGCGAGCAGGAAGGATAGAAGCGGCAGGTATTGGCGGGCAAGCCCGGCGAAACGAGTTTTTGATAAAGACGAATCATCCCCAGCACGACGATGCGCGGGGCGTTCCAGATCGTGCGCGGCATATCGCGCAAGCGCGGCTCGTGGGAATAGTCGTGCAGGTTGAATCGTTTTTCAAGTTTGTGGGTCATTGGGAGAGTTTGTCCCTGGCGGGCAACCCTGCCCGGCGCAGGAGATTGGCGAGCGCGGAGCGGATGTCCGTCAGGGAAGAGGAGAGAAGCGCGGGACGGGCGATCAAGATCAGGTCCCAGCTGGGGGCAGTGTCCTGAGCCTGTTGCGTGGAGATGGAGGGAATGAAAGCCCGCATTGCTTCGCGCAGGAGGCGTTTGCTTCGGTTGCGCTGGACGGCGCCCCCCACCGCCTTCCCCGCGGCGATTCCGATTCTCAAACGCCCGGTTTCGTTTGCCTGCGCTACTAACACAACAAGCGGATGGGCATAGGACTTGCCGGTTCGCCGCACCCGCTTGAAGTCTTCGGATCGGGACAGTCGAAAACGTCTCTGCACCCGCGCCTCTTATTTACCTCGGACAATTTACCAACGGGTCTTCTTGACGTGTTCGTTGGCGGTGACGGTCAGTTTATGGCGTCCTTTGAGGCGGCGGCGTTTTAGCACGGCGCGCCCGTCGGCGGTCGCCATGCGCGAGCGAAAACCATGCACGCGCACGCGGCGGCGGATCTTTGGCTGGTATGTTCGTTTTGTCATTCTACGTTCCTGTTCCTTGAATTAAGAAATTACACAATCCCCAATGGGATGGGTGTTCAGTTGGACAGCGCACTATTTTACCCCAGGGGCTTTGAATCGGTCAAACACTTCCGATGGTGTGCAAGCAAAGGTCGTCAGCGCCTCCGCTCAAGCCGCCGTCCTGCGCGAAGCCCCCTGTGGGCGGCGGCGGTTTACGAGGGAAATCCCGCGCCGGGGACGGCGCTGGGAGCAGGTTACCTGACATGTTTTGCCTGCACACTCCGATAACTTCGAGACCTCGGCAGTCTGGGTCAGGCGAAATATCGTTCCCAGATCGGGCGGGTCTTGGCGGGGTCAATGAAAGAGGACTCAAAAGCGAAGCGGTTGCAGGTTTGAATATCCTCCATGCTCATGCCGAGGACTTCGCGCGCGATGCGGTACTCATTATTGACATTTGTCTCCAGCACTTCGGGGTCGTCCGAATTGATGGTGACTTTCACGCCGAGGTCGAACAATTTCCTGAGCGGATGCGCCTCGATCGTCGGGACGGCATTGGTCAGGTAATTGGACCAGGGATTCACCTCGAGCGTGATGTCCTTTTCGATCAGCAGTTCGACGACTCTCATATCTTCGATGCTGTGAATACCGTGGCCGATTCGATCCGGTTTGAAGTTCTTAATCGTCTCGGCGACATAAGAAGCGGGCGTATCCTCGCCGGAGTGAATGGTGACTTTCAAACCGGCGTCCTTTGCTTTCAGAATCGGCTTGACGAAATCCTGCATGGGGTAGAGTTTCTCGCCGTCGGCGAGGTCAACCGCCTGGACGTGTTTCTTGTGTTTGATCGCCCAATCCACCGTTTTGACGCACGACTCCGCGCCCATGCTTCTGGACGTGATGGCGATGATCCCGATCGCCATGTCGAATTCCTTTTCAGCGCGTTCCTGCGCGCGGAGCAGTCCTTCGAGACAGGCGTCCCAATCGAGGTTGTAGCCGTGGAACGCCCAATCGGGCGAGAAGCGGACTTCAAAAAGTTTAATATTTTGCCGGGCGCAGTCTTCGAAGAGTTCCCAGGAAATTCGTTCAAAGATAGATGGAGAGACAATCGTGCGCTGGAAGATGTCGAACGCTTCCAGCACGGCTTTCAAGTCGCTCATTTGCTCCAAAACTTTGACGTGTTTGTCCAGTTCGTCCGCTTCGTAGGAGGGCAGGGCTACATTCCGTTCGCGCGCCACGTCTATGATCGTCTGCGTGCGGATCGCGCCTTCGAGATGGCAGTGGATTTCAGTCTTGGGGATGGAGTTATATTTCGGGTCGAAGTTTTTCATGGAAGATTCCTGGTTGCGCGATGGGTATTTTACCTTGCGGCGCCGCAAAGTTGGGAGTCTCGGCGCTCCCGGGCAGACGTTTTCTGTATCCTCCCCAATGATATAACAAAAAAACAGGAGCCGGGGGTTCGACTCCTGTTTCAGATCAGGGGGCGTTACTTCGTTTTGATGGCAATGGTCCTGGGCTTGACTTCCTCCGCCTTGGGGAGCGTGATGGTCAGGATGCCGTTCTCGAATTCGGCTTTGGCTTTGTCCGCCACAACCTGAGTGGGCAGAGCGATCGAGCGTTCGAACGAACCCCAGCGCTGTTCGCGGATGTGGTACGCCTTCTCTTTGGTCTCGCTTTCCTCCTTGACTTCGCCCCTGAGGGTCAGAAGTTCGCCGGTGATATTGATCTGCACTTCGTCAGACTTGACGCCCGGAAGGGCGGCTTTCACCACGACCTCGTTATCGGTCTGGTACATATCCACGACGGGGACGGACCAGGCATTGCCGGGAAGGCTGAGCGGGCGGGTGAACGCGTCGTCAAAGAGACGATCCATCGCTTCGCGCAAAGTCATCATTTCGCGAGCGGGTTCCCAACGAATTAAACTGGACATAGATGCCTCCTTTTGGGTGTCGGTTGGTTTTACGCTCTTAATGTAAAACGTCTGCGTTGGAAAAACGCAAACGTTTTATCATCGTTTTATTAGAGCGCGCCGCGAAGCGAGTTTTATGCGCAGGATCATTCTTTGTTTCGTTTGAAATCCACGAAACGATAGCCCACTCCGCGCTCGGTGAGGATATAGACCGGGTTGGCGGGGTTTTTTTCAAGTTTCTGGCGCAGGTAGTTGATGTAAAGACGGACATAATGCGGTTCGTCGCGGTATTCATAGCCCCATACCTTCTGGAGCAATTGGTCGTGCGTGACGACCCAGCCCGCGTTTTGGACGAGGTGATAAAGCAGGCGGTATTCCGTCGGGCGCAGTTTGACCAGTTTGCCTTCGAGCCAGATCTCGCGGCGCTCGAAGTCTATCTTGAGGCGTTTATCCACCTCAATCAAGCCGTGCATCGAACCGGCGGCGCCTTCGGTGCGGCGTAAAACGGCTTTGATGCGGCTGACCAGTTCGCGCGGGCTGAAGGGTTTGGTGATGTAATCGTCCGCCCCGTGTTCGAGCCCGCGCACGCGGTCGTCTTCTTCGCCCCTGGCGGTGAGCATGATAACCGGCACATTGCTGAAATCGCGGATGGTCTCGAGGACGTCGAAGCCGTCAATATCCGGCATCATCACGTCGAGCAGGATGAGGTCGGGGGTGAAATCGCGCATTTTTTGGATGGCTTGCTTGCCGTTGAACGCCTCCGCCACCTGAAAGCCGTCGTGTTCCAGATTCATGCGGATAAAGCGCACCATGCGTTCTTCGTCGTCCACCACGAGGATGCGCCGTCTTTCGAGGTCCGTCATTTCATTCCCTCACGAATCCGATGATCTTGTCGCTCTCTGCGTCGCCGAGAACCTCGATGAAACTGATCTTGGCGAGGGGCCAGATGACCTTGGCGGCGCTGGGGTCTATATAATGCAGATCTTTGCCGTCCTTCTGGCGCGGATTCGTAACGGTAATGACAGTATCCGTCGGTTTTGGAAGTTCATCTATCTCCGCGGCGACCGACACTTCGTTGGCTATATGCAGGATGACGGTATATGACATGTCCGTTAACTCTCCTCATGTTATGGTTTTTCGATCATGATCTGTATCCTCATTTTACCGAGGGCGAGGATATCGCCGTGTTTCACCGGATGTTCGACGTTCGCGGCAATGCGGTTGCCGTTGATAAACGAGCCGTTGGCTGAGCCGAGGTCCATGAAGACAACCGAGACTCCCACGCGCCGGATGACGGCGTGTAAACGCGACACCCCCGCCGCGTACGCTTGATAGGGGGAAAGGTCAATATCCGGCATGATGGGTTGCCCTTCGCTGATGCGTCCCATGGTAAATTCGTTGCGCGAGGACAGCGGCAGGACCTGCCCCGTATCGAGCAGATGCAGGTTCCCCCAGGCGTTATCGCCTTCGACCGGCTGGCTCATTTCGCCGGTTGTGCGTTTGCTCGCCGCCTTTAAATTATCGGTGGCGATGGTCTGGGTGACCAGGGTATCGCGCCCGATCAACTGGGCGCCGCACTCGGCGCAAAACAAAGCGCCTGTCATGTTGCCGTGTTTGCAATTGGAACAGATGATCATAATTATTTCTCCCTGCCGCCGCTCAACAGCAGCGCGCGGGTCTTGTATTTTATATCTTTACTGCCGGATTCGCTCCAGGCGCGCCGGTTCTCAAGACTTTGCGCCTCGAGCAGGGCGGTCTTGGCAATGCCGTTTTCACCTTGAGAGAGCAGGTGAGTGGCAAGGTTCTGAAGATGCCGGGCGGCTACGTCGTAACGCCCCTCTCCCGCCGCGGCCTGCGCGCGTTCCTGCATTCGATAGAGGGTTAGCCGCGACAGGGCTTTAAGCACCTTTGTCGGCGGGGGATCCGCCGAGGGGTTTTGAAGCACGTTCCGGGTCAGCCTGAGACGAACCGGCGGAACAGGCAACGGCTGGGCTACGACGGACGCTTTCAGGTATCCATCCAACAAAAGAACGTCGCTGTCGGTCAGCGCTTCGGGACCGACCGCCAGTTCAAGCAGGACGTGCAATGGGGTTTCCCTCAGAATGGGGCCGAGCCGCATGGGCGTCGTCGTTTCAACCTGCCCGCCTTCGGGCTGCAATCGAAACGCCAGGTTGACCCGGACGTGTTCGCGCGCATTGAATTCGAGCAAAATTTCGTCGGCGTAGGTGTTGGTGAGCGCTTTGAATTTCTCCACCAGGAATCGTTCGATATCTTTGGGATCGGAGATGTACATGGAGGCGCCGCCGGTCTTACTGGCAAGCGCGTCAAGGAAGATATCGTTCCATTCCGAGCCAATGCCCATTCCGGTAATCCCCACATTTTGCGCGGACGCCTGTTCGGCGAGTTTCAGGCAGGCTTGTTCGTCGCCGTAGGTTTCGCCGTCGGTCAGCAGGATGATATGGTTGACCCGCGACGGGTCGAGGGAACGGCGGATTTCGTTCATACCCGCCTCAAGCCCCTGATAGATCTCCGTCCCGCCCGAAGCGTGCATCATCTGGATGTTGTTTTCCTGCCTCCTTCGATCCAGGCTGATCGAAGCGGGGACGATCACCTCGGCGCGGTCGCTGAATGCCACAATGCTCAACACATCCTGCGGGCGCATGTTGCGCATCAATTGAACGGCGGTTGATTTGAGAATGTCCATCTTCTCGCCCTGCATGGAAGTGGAACGGTCCAATACAAGGCAGATATTCAACGGCGGCGCGGGCAGGCTCCCCGATTGTTTTTGAGCCGGTTCGATCTCCAGCAGGACATACAGCAACTGGTCTTCCTTGATCTGCACAAGGCTGGGTCGGCTGTAGAGCAGCTCGTGGCGGATGAATTTATTCGGAACGGTCGTTTCAGGGGGCAGGGTGGCGTCGTATTGACTGCGACGCTTCGGGTTGGAAAGGACCTCGTACGCCTGTTGAACGCCGAGGAAAAGTTCTGTCTCGCCGGGCGCGACGTTTTTATCCGGGTGCAGGCGCTGAGCCGCGTCGAGATAGGCGCGTTTAATCTCCTCCTGTGTCGCGTCGCGCAAGATCCCAAGAATCGCGTAATGGTCGGGCTGGCTGGCGGACATGTTGAGCGCTATCCCACCAATTGCACGAGGATCACCGTTATGTTGTCCGGTCCTCCGGCGGCGTTGGCGGCTTCGACCATGCTTTGACAGGCGCGGTGTAAATTCGGCGATTCGCCGATGATGCGGATCACATCCTTTTCATTGACGACGCCCCATAATCCATCGCTGCAGATCATGAGATAACCCGGATGCGGGAAGGGGATGGTGAATATATCCGCCTCGAGCGTTTCGCCCTGCCCCAGCGCGCGGATCAGCACGTTGCGATGCGGAAAATTATCCACTTCATCCTTGCTGAGGTGTCCCAACTCTTCGAGGCGTTTGACCAGCGAGTGATCGCGAGTCATCGGTTCCATGCGTCCGTCCGGGGAAATCGCATAAGCGCGGCTGTCGCCCACATGCCCGATCGTGACCTGTCCTCCCAGCGCGAGCGCGGCTGTGATTGTGGTGCCAGACCCGGGCGCCTCGCGCTGGATATATTGATGCGCCTCAAGAATCGCGGATTCCATTACTTCTTGCAGGGAATCCTGAATGGACTGGGTGGGAAGTTTGAACAAATAAGAATGGAACTTACTGGCGATGGCTCCGCCCACGATGCGGATCGCGGCGTTGCTTGCCACCTCGCCGAACTGATGTCCGCCCATGCCGTCGGCGACGACATATAAGCCGAAGGGAATGCTCTCCGCGTTCCCGGAGATCGTGGTCGTCAGCGCCAGCAGGCTGTCTTCGTTATGGTCGCGCTGTTTACCCACCGACTGTCCCACGCCTGCCACCAACTGGCGGATCTCGTAACGCGGAGCCTGGCTGGAAATGATGGATTGGATCTGCTGGTCGGTCAGCGGCGCCGTCGTCGCGCCGTCCAGCGGGCGCGGTTTCGTGTCTTCCTTGGGTCCAAATAATTTTCGAAAGAAATCAGCCACAAGTTCTCCTTTAGGCAAACAACGCATAAACGTGATGATTCGTCGAACCAAAATAAACGATATCGTCGAACACAACCGGCGACCCCGTGATCGCGCTGCCGGTGTCGAACTTCCAGCGCAGGCGGCCCGTGCGGTATTCGAGACAGTACATGGACCCGTCCACAGAGCCGATGTAGAGCGAATCTTTATAGACAGCCGGCGAACTGCTCACCTGGTTGTCCGTTTTATATCGCCAAACCTCCTTCGCCGTGCGCGCGTCCACACAGTAGACGAAGCCGTCCGCCGCGCCGACGAAGACGAAGTCGTCTGCGATCGCGGGCGACGAGATCGTGCCTTTGCCGAGGCGGAATTTCCAGATGGCGAATCCGCTGTTGGCGTCGAGGGCGTAGAGCGTGCTGTCCACAGAAGCGGTATAGATCGCCTGTCCCTTCTGGATCGGCGAGGAGGTCATGGCGCGTTTTGCCTGGAAACGCCATTTCAGCCCGCCGCGAAAATCGAGGCTGTAGAACGAACCGTTCTCGGCGCCGAAATAAATCATTTCATTCGCGATCAAAGGCGTGGAATGGATCGGGCTGTCGGCGGAAAACCTCCACACCGCCCTGCCGCTATTGACATTGACCGCGTGCAGATCTTGATCGTCGGAACCGAAGAAAATATGACCGTCTGAAATGCGCGGCGAGGAGTATATCCTGCCGTCGGTGTAATACGTCCATAACAACTTGCCCGTGCGCGCGCCGATGACGTGCAGGCGTTGGTCCTCCGAACAAAAGAAGACGTTATTTTCATATATCAACGGGCGCGAGACAATCCCCCCCTCCGTCGGGTACTTCCATTGGAATTTTCCGTCCGCGGCGCTCAGCGCATACAGATTATTGTCGTAACAACCGATGTACAACGCGCCCCCGCTCAGGGTGGGCGTCCCGCGAATCTCGTCCTCGCATTTGAAATCCCAGATCGGTTTCACGCCGCCGCTTGCCTGGGCGGGCAGCGAGACCGAAGTCAACTTCGAGAGCGCGCCCGTCTTGCGCGCCACATTCATCAGCGCGTCCTTCATGTCCCCGGCGGTCTGAAAACGTTCAGTAGGGTTGTATTGCAGGGCGGCGGTCACAACCGCCTCAAGTTCGATGGAGACGCTCGAATGGATGCGGCGCACCGGGCGCTCCGCAAAGGTGAAGGGCGGCTCCAAGCGCGGATCGCGGCGCGTCAACGCATGGTGAAGAGTCGCGCCGAGGGCGTAGATATCCGCAAGGGGCGTGGCGTCTCCGCGATATTGCTCCGGAGGCGAATAACCCTCCGTGCCGATCATCGTGCCTTTTATGCCGGTCTGGAAGGTCTTGGCGATGCCGAAATCCACCAGCACCACATCGCCGTTCTGGTTGATCATCACGTTGGAAGGTTTCATATCGCGGAAGATGATCGGGTCCGGCTTGTGGCTGTGCAGGTATTCCAGCACATCGCACAGTTGAATACCCCAACTGATCACCTGGTCTTCGTGCAGGAAGCCGTCCGCATCGCTGATGACCGACTCCAAATCCCTGCCCTGGATGAATTCCAGCACCAGGTACGACCGGTCGTCGTGGGAAAAATAATCGTAGATGCGCGGAATGGCGGGATGATGGAGCGTGGCAAGCAGGTTCGCCTCGCGCTCGAAGTTCTGCACGATCGTCTGGCGCACAAGCGGGTCGGGCGCCATGTTGATCATCTCCTTCACCGCCACGAGCTTCACCACATTTGGGAAGTGCATATCGCGCGCGCGATAAACCGACCCCATGCCGCCGATGCCGATTACCTCTTGAATGGTATAACGGTCTGCCAGCATTACGCCGGCAAGCAATTGCTGGCGTCCCTTTTGATCGCCGGAACCAGAACCGTATGGGCCGCCGATGGGCGAAGTGATATTACGAGTTTCCATCTCTTGTCACCGAATTAATGAATTATAAGGGTATTTCCGCGCGATGGGAATTCCAATTTTCGCCCAGTGTGCAAGCAAAGGTTGTCAGCGCCTCCGCTTAAGCCGCCGTCCTGTGCGAAGCCCCCTGTGGGCGGCGGCGGTTTACGAGGGAAATCCCGCGCCGGGGACGGCGCTGGGAGCAACCTGCCTGACATGTTTTGCATGCACACTTTCACCAACATTCCAGCCCGGGCTTGCGCGCGCGCCTTTTCTGCGGCAAAATAACCTCCTGTGAAAATCCTTGCCGTAAGCGACCAGGTGATCGAGCGCGTTTACTCGCTTGCCTCGAACGGGCATTTCAAAGACGTGGACATGATCATTGGATGCGGCGACCTGCCTTATGTCTACCTCGAATACCTCGTCACCATCCTCGACGCGCCGCTGTTCTACGTGCCGGGGAATCACGACCCGGATTTCGATCCTCACGACGTCCGATCCCAGGCGGAAGGCGGCTCGAATCTGGACCTGAAAACGGTTGCCTGCAACGGATTCCTGATCGGCGGTTTTGGGGGATCCGCGCGCTACCGCCCCGACGGGGCGAATCAACACACCCAAGCCGAAGCCTTCCTGCGAGCCTTTCGAATGTTCCCCCGGCTGGCGCTGAATCGCATCCGATATGGGCGCGCGTTGGACGTGCTCATCAGCCACTCGCCCCCCTTCGGCATCCACGACGACACAGACAACCCCCACCGCGGATTGAAAGCCCTGAACTGGCTTCACCGCATCGCCGCGCCGCGCCTGCACCTGCACGGACATACGCATTTCTATCGAGGCAACATCGGAGCAAACGAAACCCAATCCGGCGCGACGCGCGTTATCAACGTATATCCGTATAAAATCATTGACCTGGATTCAAAAATTGAAAAATGACACGCATGTCCGACGTATTGAATTCTCAGACGCGCAACGACTTTAACCGCGCGCGCTTCAAATCCTTCCTCAACCGGGTCTTCTCGATTCTTTCCGGCAAACGAAACAGCCTGCTTTCCTACGACGAGGTCAAGGAAAAGTTGAAGATCGGCGGTCCCATCTATCGGGGAGTCAAAACCGTCCGCGTGGAGGATATTGCGGGGAGTCTGAACCGCTACCATGAATTTGATAACGCCTTCCTTCCCAAAGAAGGCCAACTCGCCGGACGCTGGCAGAAAGTGGATCACGCCTTCTACGAAGACATCCACCTGCCGCCCGTCGTCCTGTACAAGGTCGGGCAGGTCTATTTCGTGGTGGACGGTCACCACCGCGTTTCGGTCGCCCGCGAACAGGGGCAGGAATTCATCGAAGCCGAAGTGCGCGAATGCGCCACACGCGTCAACATCACGCCCGATATCCGCCCCGAAGATTTCGAAATCCTCGGCTCGAAAGTGGATTTTCTCGAACGCACCGCGTTGGATAAACTGCGCCCGGACGCCAACATCAAACTCAACATCCCGGACGGCTTCGCCCGCATGTTGGAACACATCGCCGTTCACCGCTATTTCATGGGGCTGGACTTCAAACGCGACATCCCCGAAGCGGAAGCCGTGACTCACTGGTATGATACGGTCTACCTCCCCATCGTCGCCGTCATCCGTGAAAGCGGGCTGCTCGAAGACTTCCCGGGCAAAACAGAAGGCGACCTCTATATGTGGACGCTCGATCATCAGCATTATTTGTATCAGGAAGAGGGGCAACCCCTCCAGCCGCCGGAGACCGCCGCCAAACAGTTCATCGAAGAAAATGAATAACCTGTACCGCAAAGTTTACTTTGCGTTTGAGGAACATACTCCATGACCAGCCTTCACCCCCTTTCAGGCGTTTACGCCGCCGCCGTTACCCCCTATCTTGGCAAACCCAGAACCCCGGGCAAGCCCGACACCGCCTTCGATTTTGAAGCGATTACCGGATTTCTTCAATTCCTCGCCGGGCGCGGATGTCACGGCGTATTGCTGTTCGGCACGACCGGCGAAGGCCCCTCGTTCTCGCCGAGAGAACGGGAGGCTCTCATGCGCTCGGTGCGCGTCATCCGCAACCAGATTCGGGATTTCAAACTGCTGGTCGGCACGGGGACTCCCAGTCTGGGCGAAACCATCGAGTTGACCAAACTCGCATACGATCTCGGCTTCGACGGAACGGTCGTCCTCCCGCCGTATTACTTCCGCAAAGCGGACGACGACGGTTTGTTCAACTGGTTCAGCGAGGTGATCGAGCAGGCCGTCCCGCAGGGGAAACATCTGCTCGGTTATCACATCCCGCCGATGACGGGTCTTGGTTTTTCGCTCGACCTGCTCGAACGGCTCAAAACAAAATATCCGAATCAATTCGCGGGCATCAAAGACTCATCGCACGACGAATCGTTCGCTTCCGCTGTTGGAGACCGCTTCGGAAAAGACCTGCTCGTTTTCAACGGAACCGATTCGTATTTCCACCACGCGCTCAAACATAACGCCGGGGGCGCCATCACCGCTCCCGCAAATTTGATCTCGGACAACCTGCGCAAGATATGGGATCTGTTTCAGGCTGGCGAAGACCCGGGCGCGGCGCAGGCGAAGGTCGTCGAACAACGGCATTTCCTGGAACAATTCTCCCCCATCGCGCCCATACTCAAGGGACTTCTCCATAAGATTCATGGACTGCCGCGCTGGTCCGTCCGCCCGCCGCTGGAAGACGCCAGCGGAAAGGTAATTGAAGAAGCGGCGCAGAAATTCTCCAAAATTTAACTGCCCCTCCATAAAAAGCAAATCTCCCGTCACTCCCCACACTCCCAGAGTACGCGATATTCCGCACCGTGACAGTTAGTCCACCGAGACTCCATGGGGTCGCGGTCGAGCAGTTGTTGTTGGCATCCAGGTACACCCGTCCCGGCAACGTCACATTTGGTGTTGTATTCTCTACCGTACATCCGTCATTGCGAGGGCGTTCTTGTTCCTGCCCGAAGCAGTCCCAGCCCTAAATCTGAGATTGCCTCGCCGCCACACGTCCTGCGTTCGGTGCAGGGAAAAGCAAGATCGGCGGCTCGCAATGACGAAATTTGACGGTTTGTACGGTAGCAAAGTGTTGTATCGCTCCGGGGAGTCGCGCCAATATTACAACTACTACTCGCATAATTCGTGGCGGCCACGATTACATTTTTCCAAATTAATCGAGCAATCAAGCTGGCTTCGATCAGCCAAAACCTAACCTCGAAGACACAGAGACACTGAGAAAAAATCGCTTAAAACTCCGTGACTCGGTGTCTCCGTGTTTCAAAGCGGAT
>CAADGT010000192.1 GCA_900696595.1 uncultured Chloroflexota bacterium | reverse complement strand
CGGTTTCCTTTTAAACGCAAAGCCGCCAAGCCGCAAAGATTCAAGGGTTTTCCCTTCGCGTCTTTGCGACCTGGCGTTAAGAATTTCATTCGGCAAAAGCGCAATTTGTACCCGTGTTCAGTATAACCAACTAAAACAAGCGAGGCGCGGCATGGATATGGACATTTCCCAACTGGCGGCGAAGACGGCGAAATTTCTCGCGCCGCTCCTGCCGTTTTTAATTCAAGGCGCGAAGGACGCCGCGCGCGCCGCCTTCGAACGCGCGGGAGAGAAGTCTTTCGACGCGGTCTGGAAGAAGGGCGGGGAGTTGTGGGGAAAGTTGAAAGGCAAAGTGGATACCGAACAGGACGCGGTGAAACAGGCGATTCAAGAACCGGAAGACAGGGACGCGCAGGAGTATCTCGCCGCCACGTTGAAGTTTCAGTTGAAGAGTTTGTTCAATGAGGATGAAGGGCTGGCAAAATCCGTTCATACGATCATTACCGGAGATTCGAGCATCGTCATCGGCAATGACATGAGGGATTCGGTCGCCAACCTGGGAGATGGGAATCTTAACGCGACGCAGGGCGGGCAGATCATTCAAACCGTTCACCATCATTACGCAGAATCGAAACCGCCGGGAAAGAAGGGCGGGAAGGCGGCGGAAAAACGCGAAACCCTATCCGCGGACGAGTTGCGCAGGAATTACCTCAACAGCGTCATTGCCGACTGCAAGCGCGCCCGGCTGGTGGGACTCGACCCGCAAGCCGCCGACGTGACGCGCGGGGCGTTTTCGCTCGATCATTTGTACATTTCGCTCGATACAAAGACGCAGGTCGAAACAACGAAGGAAGAACAAAAGGAACAGGAACGCCAATTCCTCCTCGGCAGAAGCCGCCCGCTTTCCGTGTTGGAAGCGTTATCCAACCAGTCGGAAGGACGCATGGTCCTGCTCGGTTTGCCGGGTTCGGGAAAATCCACATTCGTGCGTTACCTTTCGCTGTGGCACGCTCACGCCCTGCTCGACTCCACAATCAATATTTCGGAGAAACTTCCCACATGGGAGGGGCAGGCGCTTTTGCCCGTCATCGTGCCACTGGGGAGGCTGGCGGAAAACCTGCCGAAAGGCGCAAAACGCGGCTCCGCAGAATTCATAGAAAAATTCCTCGAACTTACTGCGACAATCTCCGCCGCCTTGTTGGACCAAACCCTGCGCGACGGCGGTTTATTCCTGTTCGACGGCTTGGATGAAGTCGCCGATATCGAAGCCCGCCCCATCGTGGTGGAGGCGGTTGAAAACTTCGCGTCGAAATACGGGGCGAATAAAAAATCCCGTTTTCTCGTCACCTGCCGCACATTCTCCTACACCGATCCGCGCTGGCAGTTGACCAGTTGGGCTTCGCACGAACTCGCGCCGCTGACCAGAAAGAAGATCAACCAGTTCATCGAATACTGGCATAACGAGTGCATTGCCGTTGACCCCGCCCGCAAGGACGATTACGAAGAGAAGCGTAAAAAACTGCACGACGCCTTGCAGGAAGGCGATCACCGCCGTTTGTGGGAAATCGCCGATAATCCTTTGATCCTCACTGTGATGGCGGTCGTCCATACCCACAAAGGCGACCTACCCGACGCGCGCGCGCTGGTTTACGAAGAATGTATTGACTTATTACTCTTACGCTGGGAAGCGGAACGCACCGTCACGGGCAAATCACAACGCCGTGATTTAAGAAGCGCCCTCAACGTGCCGGATATTGCCTTGCGTAATGTCCTTCAAGAAATCGCCTATCACGCCCATGAGCGCGAACGGAAAACGGACGGCAAACGGGAGGGGCAAGCCGCGCTCGTCACCGAAGACTTATTGCGGGCTGACTTGTTTGCGGCGTTTCAAGACAACGAAAAAGTCCAGACCTTCATGGATTATTGCGAAAGCGCGAACGGACTGCTCATGCTGCAGGGTGTCGCCCCCCTGCCCGACGCTCCGCCGGACGCGCCCCCGCGCCGCGTCTACGCCTTCCCTCATTTGACCTTCGAGGAATATCTTGCTGCGCGGTATTTGCGACGCATGAAGACCTTGGGACAGAAAACTCTCGACCACCTCACCCGCTCTGACCGTTGGCGCGAAGTGGTGATGCTGTTGGGCGAGCATATCTGCTTCCGCGAAGGCGATTACGAATTGATGGACAGCATTATCCACGCTCTTGCGCCGGAAGACGACCAGCCAAAACGCGGGGAGGATTGGAAAGCCCGTTGGGCGGCTGGCAATTTGCTTTTGTTGTATCAACGCGCCTTCGAGCAAAGAAAGAACCAGCATGGTCATCTCTCGCAAACGCTTGTTAGCCTTATAGAAGCCTCCCGCCTCACCCCCCGCGAGCGGACCGAAGCCGCCGACACCCTTGCCCGCCTCGGCGACCCGCGCCCCGGTGTAATCGCAGATTACGTCTTCTGCAAAATCCCCGCCGGGGCGTTTATGATGGGGGAGGACAAAAATGCAATCGAATACACCATCTCCAACAACTACTTCATGTCGCGCTACCCGGTGACCAATGCGCAGTTCGAAGAGTTCGTTAAAGCGGATGGATACAAGCAGGAAGAATACTGGCGCGAGGCAAAGGATTTGGGCGGGTGGAGCAAAGAAGGCTTCAAGGGCAGATACGACAGTGGGGCAAGAACCGAACCTTTACGATTCGGCGGCGCGTTTGCGCTCCCCAACCATCCCGTCGTCGGCGTTTCATGGTACGAAGCGGCGGCGTTTTGCAATTGGTTGACGGAGAAAATGCAGAAGGCAGAATTCGGAATGCAGATTTATGATCCAAAGACAGGCTCCATCCGCACGGACGAAAATTTAAGATCGTCAATCGAAAATCGTCAATCCATAATTCGTTTGCCGACCGAAGCCGAATGGGAACGCGCCGCAAGGGGCGGGCACGAATTCCGCTACCCGTGGGGTTCAGATGAGATCACGCCCGACCATGCAAATTATGATGAAACCAACCTGAACGTTACCAGCGCGGTGGGGGCTTTCCCGAAGGGAAGGAACGACTACGGCTTGCTCGATATGAGCGGCAATGTCTGGGAATGGTGCGCCACAGAATGGCAGGAGAATTACAATAAGTACCTCCAAAAGGAAAATAACAAGCCTGAAGGTGACGTCGCGCGTGTTCTGCGTGGCGGCTCG
>CAADGT010000191.1 GCA_900696595.1 uncultured Chloroflexota bacterium | reverse complement strand
GAAAAGATTATTGGCGCGGGCAACGACCGTTTCGACGGCGTTGGGCGAAGTCGGGGAATCCGCTTTCGGCGTTGAATCAGGCTGGGAGCGCGCCGCCCGGTCTTTCGTCCAGGGGTTCGAGGCGGAGCTGGGAATCCGTTTTGAGGCTGGGGAGTTATCCAAATCCGAAATCCAAAGGGCGGGCGAACTCGTCAAGGAGAAATACGCCCACCCTTCGTGGAATGAGCGAAGTTAAACTAACTGAAATCCTGATAGCGCAGGGTGAAGATCGTCGTCCCGATTTGCATCAGTAGAATGGATAACGCTGCGCGATGCGGCCATGACCGCCGCTGAATGAATTGCGAAACGGCGACGCACACGAACGGGACGAGGAAAAGCCACAACCGCGCGACCTCCGCTTTCGTTTTTCCGAAGACGAGCAGGAAAACAAAAATTCCCGCAAGAGATAAGTTGAAATATACAGCCGCATCGGTGTTTTTTCCGCGGAACGCGCCGAGCGCGTGGGACAAACCGGCAAGGAAACAGACGGCGAGCGGCAGGCCGATCCAGACCGAGAATTCGATGAGGTTGGTCATTCCCGCATTGAAATAGGTCTCCGGGTTGTTTTCCCAACCCTTCCACGCAAGATGATTCGCCCAGGCGCCGGCGTAGCGCAGGGCGATGTCGTATTTCAGGAATATGGCAGCGGCTCCGTGAAGCAGAATGCCGCCGAGAAATATTCCGCCACTGTATCGGGCGAGACGCTTCATGGTTGGGGTTGCATCGCCCGCTTTTGAATCCAGAACGGGCGCGAGAAAAAATACTCCGACCGCCGCCAGCCCGAAGGAAAAATAAACCGCAAAATAGAGAAGCGCGCCGCATGGCATTGTCAGCCATAAAGAGTCTTTTCGATATGCAATGAAACTGCATAAGACGGGCAAAACCGCCAAAAGCGGATAGAGCGCCTGGTCGGTGTGAAGCGTGATCAACGCCGTCGAAGGGACGGCGATGTAATACAAACACGCCAGAAGCGCCGTTTGGGGGTCTTTGGAAATTTCGCGCGCAAGATAATACAGGGGGATTAAAACAAGGTATGAGATCAGGGGCCAGGTCAGGCTTGCGAATGTGCGGAGGTTTTCCAGCCGCTTTACGTGATCCTGCGCCGGGTCAATTGCGTAAGACAATTGCTCGTGCGCCATGTAGAAGAGAAGCGTCCCCGGCGGCTTGCTGCCGACATAGCCGTATTTCAATTTCGCCGCCACTTCCTCGTAATGTTGCGCCACCCAGAGCATATCTCCTGGTTGTTCGACGGCGGCTTTCGCAAATTCGGCGTGACCAAACGAAACCATGCGGTCGCGGACGCCGTTCAGACCCTGTCCTTTCGCAAAGGCCAATCCGTACTGTATCGTCGTCCCAAGCAGAATGAAGAGCAGAATTTTCACACCCGGTTTCGATGGATTGCGATACACAGCCCACGCCAGCCCGAACGTCGCCAATACGATCAATATCCAGCCGGGGAGAAGCGGGGTGGACAGCAGTTTGTATTTCCAATAAGGGAGATTGTCCAAGATGGGAATCCCGGCTGCGAGAATCGCCCAATGGGCGGCGGTGAGGGAAACGATCGCAAGCAGGATGGGCTTCGAGGGGCTGGGGGATATCCGGCTCTTATCGTCTTTCATTGTCTTGATTCCATCCCTGAAAATATAACACAATAGACTTTATCGGAAATTATTTTGGACGCGGACAAGCGCGGAAAACGCGGATTTATTATTCTTTGATCAGCGTAAATCCGCGTTCATCTGCGTCCGATAAGAGAACATTGACTTATTTCCGATAACGTCTAATGAAAAAGGCGCGCCCCGACGGGATGCGCCTCGCTGCTTCCTGTGAATTCCATTCTACGCCGCCACAGATTGATTGTATAACTGTTGTTTGATCGAGACGATATCCTGCTCGAGCCGGCGGTCGGCGTGGATCTGTTCCTTGATCTTTTCATAGGCAGACATCACCGTGGAGTGATCGCGCCCGCCGAGGACTTCGCCGATCTGGGGGAAGGAAATCTTCACCTCTTCACGCAGAAGGTACATGGCAATCTGTCGCGGGAGGGCAACTTCCTTGGTGCGGTCGCGCCCGAGGAGTTTATCAGCGGTCAGACCGAATTTGCGGGCGACGAGATCAACGACGTGATTCGGCTGAATGTCGTTGCGGGACGGGATCAAATCCGCCAGCGCCACATCCACGAGATCGGGCGTGAGCGGCACGCCGCTCAAATCGGCATAGGCGATGATGCGGTTCAACGCCCCTTCCAACTCGCGGATGTTGGATTGCACGCGCTCGGCGATGCCTTCCAAAATTTCATCGGAGACCTGCCTGCCGGTGCGTTCCGCTTTCGAACGCAGGATGGCGAGACGGGTTTCGAGATCGGGAGCCTGAATGTCGGCGGTCAGACCCCATTCGAAACGCGAGCGCAGGCGTTCTTCGAGCGTGACCAGCGATTTCGGCGGACGGTCTGATGAAACGATGATCTGCTTATCCTGTCCGTGAAGCGTGTTGAAGGTGTGGAAGAACTCCTCCTGCGTCGATTCCTTCCCGGCGATGAATTGAATGTCGTCAATCAACAATACGTCGGCGGAGCGGTATTTCTCGCGGAAGGCTTGCGTTGTATGCGTGCGGATGGCGGCGATCAGGTCGTTGGTGAACTCTTCGGAGGAAACATAGAGAATGTTCAACCCGCTGGCGTGACAGGCGTTTCCGATGGCGTGCAACAGGTGGGTTTTTCCCAGTCCCACGCCCCCATAAAGGAACAAGGGGTTGTATGCCCGCGCGGGTTTCTCCGCCACAGCCTGACACGCCGCATGAGCAAGGCGGTTGCCCGAACCTACAACATAGGTGTCGAAGGTGTAACGCGGATTCAAGGTCACGTGGCGGGGTTTCGGCTCCGGCGGGGTGATCTGTATGGAAGCAAGAGTCGGCTCGGGAGAGGACGAGGCGTTTTCCTCCGCCTGCGAGACGACAAACTTGACGGAGACTTTCGAGTTCAAAGTATCAATCAACAATTTATTCACTGTCGTTGCAAGGCGGCTGTCGAGCCAGTCGCGGGCGTACGCGTTGCGAACTCCGACCGTCAGCATCCCGTTTTCATAGCCGACGGGGCGCGTATCGCGCACCCAGGTGTCGTAGGATGCGCGGGGCATATCCATTTGAAGTTGCGCCAGGACGGTCTGCCATGCTTTTTCAGCGTTCATAATCGTTCCTCGATGATTGAAATGGGGCGATCTGGGCATAGATGGAATTAACCCGCCATGTTTGGCGGCTTTTCCCGTCTTATTTGCTCGAATTGGTTGTTTTTGGTCGTTCAGGGATTGCGGATGAAGACGATCTAACGCGCATCCGTTATTTCAGCGTGCGCTTATTCTAGCAGAACATTTCGATCAATAACAGTCGTTCAACCTACGGGAAGTTAAAAAGTTTTGTTTTTTTAAGATTGACAAGTCTTAACGAATCATGTTGATTTCAGCGAGGATGTGACAGAAAACTAGAACAGACGTTTCAGCCACAAGCATCCTTTTTAGCGATCAAGACCCCATATATGGGCATTTCGCGCCGATTCGGCGTCTCGATGCCATATTCATCTTAAAAAATCCTATCGCAAAATTGTTACAATTCGATTTCGCCGAGACCCGAATTCCTGTGATTCATTTTACATCTGCGGCGAACAAGCGCGATTCATTGTTTGATTCCACGCGGCACCCAGGCAAACACCGTTGTTCCGCCGTTCAAAACGGATGTAATATCAACGTCGCCGCCCGTCGAACGCGCGCGAGTCTGCATATTGGCGAGTCCATGACCGATGGATGTGGATATTTTATCGGTGTTGAAGCCGTGTCCGTCGTCGTGAATCTCCATCAAGACGCGATCCTCGGTCGTCCACAGCGAAATTTGCACGTTTTTCGCCTTTGCATGTTTCGCGGCGTTGGCTAACGCCTCCTGGCAGATGTGAAATAAAGCCAGCGCCTGCGCCTGAGTCAGTTCTTTCATCTCGGAATCGGGCGGCGAAAAGAGCACTTCCGAAAAAGTATTCGCGCGATATTCGGCGATCAGACGTTTGATTCCGCTCATCAAGCCGTCTGTGTCGAGTTGCCGGGGTCTTAAATCGAGAATATACGCCCTCAAATCACGAATTGCCTGGTTCAATCCTTCCATGGCGCTGTCTATTTTCGCCCTTGCCGCGTCGGAATCTTCATTTATAAGATGTTTCGCGCCTTCCAGACCCAGCCCAATCCCGTAAATGGACTGGATGATGCCGTCATGCAAATCCATCCCGATGCGGTTACGCTCCTCCAACACCGCCAGACGGCGCGCATTGGCGTGCAAACGGGCGTTTTCGATGGCAAGCCCCGCCCAGGCGCCCACCGCGGTGAGCAACTGAACGTTGCGCTCTTCAAATGGAACCTTGTCGCGCGACGCAATGCTCATCACCCCCATCACCCGCTCGCCGGAAACAAGCGGAATGCTCAGAACCTGGTGGAAACCCGCCTTCACCACCGCCTGCCGCATAAAATTATCGTCGCTCGCCACATTAATGCTGAGCAACGGGCGGCAGGATTGAGCGACAGCGCCCGGATACCCCTCGCCCACTTTGAACGTGTTTTTCGTCCAAAACGCCTCAGCCGCCTGACCGCGATGAAGCGTCATCCGCAGGGTGGCGTCGTCCTCCTCCAGCAAAAATATCTCCCCCGCCTCCACCTTCATATATTCCATCACATGCCCCAGCGCTTTGTTCAGGATTTCGTCGAGTTCCAGGCTAGAAGTCAACGCCGAAGCGATATCGTTCAACAAGGTCATATCCGTATTCTGGCGCGTCAGCGCGGTATCGCGCTCCATCATATTCTCGATCAACCGCGCGTTAACGATCGCGGTCGCCGCGTATGTAGCGAGCATCTGAATGATCATTTCGTCGTCCGACGAAAACTCGCCCGCGTCCGCCTTGTCGGTAAGATATATCTGACCCAACTGCCGCTCGCCGGAACGGATTGGAACCCCGAGGAACGAGGTCATCTTCGGATGATGGTCGGGAAAACCGACGGATTTGGGATGCTCCAAAATCACCGGAACGCGCAGGGGCGACTTTGCGTCCATTAATTCCCCGATCAAACCGCGTCCCACCGGCGGGTGTGCGATGCGCTTGATCGCGCTCTGGCTCATGCCGACGGCGATAAATTTTGAAATCTTCCCCTTTTCATCCAAAACGCCCAGCGCGGCATAACGCGCCTCCGCCTGCCGACAAGCCGTCAAAGCGATGCGCTCCAACAAGGTTTCGAGCGAAACATCCTTGACCAACTCAAGGCTCGCGCGATGAAGCGCAAAAAGGCGATCCTGTAATTGCTCGCGGGTTAATAACATCCAAACTCCGCCCAAATTATACCAACACCGCTTCTCTGATAGAATTTGCAAGCAACCCAATCCTATACTCGCAGGCATGACCATGACCTCACGCATCCCCCATTTTTACAACATGACGATTGAAGAGCGCCGCCAAAAAATATCGGACGCCGCGGCTCTTCCCCCGCCCGAACTTGGGGCGTGGACCCAGGGCGGACTCTCCGCCGAATCCGCCGACCCCATGATCGAAAACGTCGTCGGTTTGCACAGCCTGCCGCTGGGCATCGCGCTCAACTTTCAGGTGAACGGACGCGACATCCTCATCCCCATGACGCTCGAAGAACCTTCCGTAGTGGCGGGCGCCTCCTTCATGGCAAAACTGGCCCGCGCGGGCGGCGGCTTCCATGCCACGACCACCGACCCGCTCATGATCGGGCAGATGCAGGTCATCAATGTCGTCAACCTCAACGAAGCAAAACTGAAAATCTACGAGAAAAAAGCCGAACTGCTCGCCGAAGCGGATTCGATTGACCCGATCCTCAAAAAATTCGGCGGCGGCGCAAGAGACCTGGAAGTGCGAATATTCGACAACTCCCCCATCGGCGGGTTTCTCGTCGTCCACCTCATTTACGACGTGCGCGACGCGATGGGCGCGAACGCGGTCAACACGGCTTGCGAAAGACTCGCGCCGAAGATCGAAGCCATCACCGGCGGGAAAGTTCACTTGCGCATCCTCTCCAATCTTGCAGACCGGCGCATTGCCCGCGCGCGTTGTACCATCCCTGTGAAAGAACTGGCATTTGAATCTGTAGGGCAAATTTCCAACTTGCCCAATGGACAAATTGGAAATTTGTCCTACACAGGCGAACAGGTCCGCGACGGCATCATCGCCGCCTACGCCTTCGCCGCAGTGGACCCGTATCGCGCCGCCACCCACAACAAGGGCATCATGAACGGCGTGGATTCAGTCGTCATCGCCACCGGAAACGACTGGCGCGCCATCGAAGCGGGAGCGCATGCCTATGCCGCCCGTTCAGGCAGGTACACCTCCTTATCTACCTGGGGCAAAGACAATGAAGGCAATCTCGTCGGAACGCTCGAAATGCCGATGGCGGTCGGAATCGTCGGCGGCGCGACCAAAGTTCACCCTGCGGCTCAAGCCGCCGTGAAATTGATGGGAGTAAAAACCGCCAACGAACTCGCCGAGATCATCGTCTCGGTGGGACTGGCTCAAAACATGGCCGCCCTCCGCGCCCTCGCCACCGAAGGCATCCAACGCGGACACATGTCACTCCATGCCCGTCAAGTTGCGATTGCGGCAGGCGCGAACGGGGAATTGATCGAAAAGGTCGCCGCGCAGATGGTGGCGGAGAGAATTGTGAGAATTGATAGGGCGGAAGAGATTATGAAGTCACTGGAAAGTGGAAAGTAGACAGTTTGGAGGATTGAAGGTTTGACGAAATACTTAAGTGAGTATATATTATAAATATATACTAAAGGAGATAAAGTGGAAACTGCCAAACTTTTTCAAAATGGCAAAAGTCAAGCTGTTCGACTCCCTAAGGAATTCCGCTTTGGGAGTGACCGCGTTTACATAAAGAAAGTCGGGAACGCGGTTGTCCTGCTTCCCTACCAAACCCCCTGGGAAACGCTGCTGGACAGTCTTTCGATGTTTTCGCCCGATTTTATGGATGAGAGAAATCAACCAACGCTTCAAAATCGGGAGGCGGCTTTTCCATGAAATACATGCTCGATACAAATATATGCATCGGATTGATCAGGCAAAAGCCGCAAAAATTGATCGGACGCCTCATGCAATGCGAACCCGGTGATGTCGGGGTTTCAAGCATCACCATTGCGGAGTTGGCGCATGGCGCGTATAAGAGCAATCAGGTCGAACAAAACCTTTCTGCATTGGATCAATTTCTCCTTCCAATCGAAGTTGTTGATTTCGATCAACGCGCCTCCTCCACTTACGGATTTGTGCGCGCACATCTCGAAAAAGAGGGAAAAATCATCGGTTCCATGGATTTACTGATTGGCGCTCATGCTCTAAGCCTGGGCGTTGTTTTGGTAACAAATAATGTGATCGAATTTCAACGTATTCCAAAATTAAGAATAGAAGATTGGATGGGATAAGTGGACATCGAATCCCTGATCGAATTCACGCAACGCATTGTCCGCCAGCCGAGCATGTCCGGCGAAGAAGGCGCGGTCACGAGACTCGTCGTGGACGAGATGAACGCTCTCGGCTTCGATAAGGTTTGGGTGGACAAATACGGCTCGGCTGT
>CAADGT010000190.1 GCA_900696595.1 uncultured Chloroflexota bacterium | reverse complement strand
GGTTGCGGGTTGCGGGTTACAGCGGGGTTGCGGTGTAGCCTTTTTTCTTTGCGGCGGCGACGATCTGTTCGGCGCTGACTTTGGTTTCGTCGTATTCGACGGTCATGCTTTGTTTGTGGTAACTGGCGACGATCTTGCGGATGCCGTCGAAGTCGTCTTCGATGCTTTCGAGTTTCATCGAGCAGTTGGGGCAGTGCATGTCGGGGACGGAGAAGGTTTGTTTAAGCATTTGATTCCTGATAGGTGACAGTCACCTTGTTTTTATTCAAACACGATCTGTCCGGTGTACATGCCCATCGAGCAGGTGAAGAAAAGGGTGGAGCCAGCCTGCTGTGCGGGGATGTTCACTTTAACGACGCCGGTATCGGGCAGGAGTTCGTAGAAGTTCAAGGCGGGGATGACGAAATCGCGCGCGCAGGAGTAGGTATTGTTTGTAACGAGGTTCAGCGTGAGGTCCTTGTCCGCCGGGGCGCGCAGGACGCCGGGGGAGTATCCGTTGTTTTTGACGTTGAGGGTGAGGACTCCGTCCGCGGGGGGTTGGGGGGATTCGGCTTGGGCGTTGGAATCTGTTTGAGGGGCGAACCAGTTCCGCGTCAGGTTTTGAAGCGAGAGGGGGGAACCCATCAGGTTGAGTCCGCTGTCGAAGGTGTAAATCCCCAGAATCAAAACGACGATGGCGACGAATCGCATGAAGAATTTTTCGAGTTTTGCGCCGAGTTCGGCGGCGAGGTAGGCGACAATGAAGAAGACCGGGCTTGTGCCGAGCGTGAAGGCGAACATCAGCGCCGCGCCCATGGTCGCGCTGCCCGTGCCGAGCGCGGTCGCCATCATGGCTTGAGTCACGCCGCAGGGGATGAAGACGGTGAGGAAGCCGAGGAGGAGCGGGGTGGCGGTGTCGGCGCCTTTGGCGGTCTTGCGGATGTAGCGCGTGATGAATTTGGGCGGTTCGATGGAGAAGTAGCGGAAGATCGGGTGGACGTTGAACATCCGCAGGGCGTTGCCGACCATGAAGAGGCCGATGGCGATCAGGAGCATGGCGCGGGTCATCGGGCTGAAGGTCAGGTAGGAGCCGAGCCATCCGAGCAATGCGCCGAGAAGCGTGTATGCGACCAGTTTCGCCAAAAGGAAAAGTGAAATGGGAAGCGCGGAGTTGACGCGCGCGACGGGCGGTTGTTGTTTCGTTTTTTTCCTCGGCGCGGCCTGTCCGGCGTAATCCTGTTCGATTTGATGCGCGAGCGAACTGGCGAGCAGTCCGCCCTGCACGGCGAGACAGCTCAACCCGCCGGTGGTGATTCCGGCAACGAAGGCGACCATCAGTTGACTCATCATCCCCGAACCGGCGGCGATGTTGATGGAGTTTGTTTTGGGCTGAAACGCGATCATGGCGACGGCGACAGCCACGAACACCACGCCGATCATGACGACGACGACGGGATCAATGGGTCTATTTTGTTTTCGGCTCATTCGGACTCGATAAGGGTGAAGGGTTAGTGATTGTCCACTACTCACTGTTCACTAGAGGGACGCGGACAAGCGTAGGAAACGAAGGTTTTTTATCAGCGTAAATCCGCGTTCATCTGCGTCCGATAAAAGAGATGCGGCTTGTTTTCGATAACGTCTACTATATCTTCGCGCCGCGCAACCGCAAACTGTTCGTCACCACGAAGACGCTGCTGAACGCCATCGCTCCGGCGGCGAGCATGGGGTTGAGGTAGCCAAGCATGGCGGCGGGGATGAGGATGACATTGTAGAAGAACGCCCAAAACAAATTTTGTTTGATGGTCGTCATCGTCCTGCGCGAAAGTTGAATGGCGCGCGAGACTCCGCACAGGTCGCCGCTCATTAACGTCACGGGCGCGGCGGCCATGGCCACATCGGTCCCCGTCCCAATCGCGAGTCCCACATCCGCTTGCGCGAGCGCGGGCGCGTCGTTCACGCCGTCGCCGACCATTGCAACGATGTTGGTAATTGGCGATTGGTGGCTGGTAATTGGTGATTGGTAATTGGTAATTGACGATTGGAGTTTCTTGACTTCGGAGGATTTGCCTTCAGGTAGCACTTCAGCCAGCACAACGTCAATGTCAACCTGTTTCGCAATTGCTTCGGCGGTTTTTTGGTTGTCGCCGGTGATCATTGCGACCTTCAAACCCATTTTGTGCAGGTCGGCAATCGCCTCCTTCGAACTGTCCTTGATCGTATCCGCCACCGCGATGATTCCCGCCGCGACGTTATCCACCGCAACCAGCATGGCCGTTTTGGCTTCGGATTGCAGGCGGAGAATTTCGGATTCCAGACTCCCCAGTTGGATTCCCCGCGCCTCGAACATTCTCCTGTTTCCGACGACGACGCTTCTGCCCTCGACCTCGGCTTGAACGCCATGCCCGGCCTCTGCTTTAAACCCGGCCGGTTCCGCCAACGCGAGTCCGCGAGTGGTCGCTTCCGCCCAAATGGCTTCGCCGAGCGGATGTTCGCTTCCTTTTTCGACGGATGCGGCGAGGCGGAGGAGTTCGTCATTGGTAATTGGTAATTGGAGATTGGTAATTATGTCCGTGACGGCGGGTTGTCCTTTGGTAATCGTTCCAGTTTTATCCAGAACAACCACGGAAACTTTGCCAGCTCGTTCGAGGGCTTCGCTATTTCTGAACAGGATTCCGCTTTCCGCGCCTTTGCCGGTTCCGACCATGATGGCGGTCGGCGTGGCGAGTCCCATCGCGCACGGGCAGGCGATCACCAGCACGGCGACCATGTTGATAAGAGCGGTGGTGAAGCGGGAATCGGGTAATTGGTAATTGGTAATTTGCGGCGCAAGGAAGTACCAGCCGAGGAACGTCAGCAGGGCGACGACGATGACAATGGGAACAAAAACGGCTGAGACTTGATCCGCCATTTTTTGAATCGGCGCCTTCGAGCCTTGCGCGTCCTCCACCAGTTTGATGATCTGCGCCAGCGCGGTCTCTTTGCCGACCTTTGTGGCTTCAAATTTCAACATGCCCAGTTTGTTGAGCGTCGCGCCGATGACCGGGTCGCCGGGTTTCTTCTCAACGGGAAGCGATTCGCCCGTCAGCATGGATTCGTCAATGGCGCTGCGTCCCTCCACCACCACGCCGTCCACCGGAATTTTCTCGCCGGGTCTGGCAATGACCACATCGCCCACGCGCACATCGTCCACAGGGACTTCGGTTTCAATACCATCACGAATCACGCGGGCGGTTTTGGCGCGCAGTCCCATCAACTTCTTGATGGCTTCGGATGTGCGTCCCTTGGCGCGGGCTTCGAGGAATTTGCCCAGTTTGATGAGCGTGATGATGACCGCCGCAGTTTCAAAATAAACATGCCCCATCAGCCAGCCGAACGTGATCGGCAGGGAGTAGAAGAACGCGGCGGACGAGCCCATCGCGATCAACACGTCCATATTGGCGGATTTATTCCTGAGCGCCTTGAACGCGCCGACATAATATTGTCCGCCGACATAAAACTGAACCGGAAGCGCCAACGCCAGCATCACCCAGTTGAACCACGGGCGGGCTTCGCGCATCCCGTCCATGCTCATGCCGGTGTAAACAAAATCGGGCAACAGGCCGAAATCCTTGCTCATCGAAAGGATAAAGAGCGGCACGGTAAAGATCAACCCGATGACAAGCAGGCGGCGCTGTTCGTTGATCTCGTGTTCGCGCGCCCTCGCTTCGGCATCCTCCGCCTGCCCGCCCAATTCCAGCGCTTCAAACCCGGCGGCGGAAACGGCGCGACGCAACTCGGCTTGCGTAACGATCGTCGGCACATATTTCACGCGCGCCTTTTCGGTCGTAAACGTCACCTGCGCTTCGAGCACGCCATCCAACTGGGCGAGGGACTTCTCGAGTCGGCGGGCGTCGTTGTCGTCGGACAGGCGCTTGATGACGAGATCCGCCTCGCCGGTGGCGACTCCGTACCCGGCGCGGTTGACGCGGGCGATGAAATCCGTCAGCCCCAGTTTGGCGGAGTCGTAATCCACCGTGGCGCGCTCGGAGGAAAGATTCACAACAGCGTTATCCACGCCGTCGAGCTTCTTCAAGTTGCGCTCCACGGTCGCCACGCAGTTGGCGCAGGTCATGCCGGTGATGGGTAGGGTCAGTTGCCGTGTTGTCATGTTGGTAATTGGTAATTGGTGATTGGTAATTAGTAATTGGCGATTGGATTTCAATAACCAACCTCTAGTCATCCAATCTCTAATCATCTAATCTCTAATCATCTAATCTCTACAACGCAATCAATCCCTCCGCCGGGTAATTGATCTCCGCCAGCAGAGCCTTGATCTTCGCCTCGTCCGCAGGAGCGTCGAAGGTGATGGTCACTTTCTTGCTGTCCACCTCCGCCTTGACGGACTGGACGCCCTGCAACTCGCCCACTTCGGTTTCGATGGTGTGGGTGCAATGTCCGCACGAAATGGCGGGAACGGTATAGGTTACTGTAGTCATGTTTTTTTCTCCTTGAATTCTTTATTTGACGATCAACTCGCCGATCATCCCGGCTTCTTTATGTCCGGGGACCGAGCAAATGATTTGATACGTTCCGGGTTCTGTGGGCGTAAAGCGCAGGACGCTCGTTCCTCCCGCCGCAGTGGCGACGTGCAGATCGGGTTCTTCGTGCCCGCCGGACATCTCATGCTCGCCCATTCCGCCCTCGGTTGTAACATCCTCGACCGGAATGACCTCGACCACAAAGTCATGCTCCACCGCGCCTTCGTTCACGAGCGTCAACTCCACCGGCGCGCCGGATGAAACAGTGATGGGATTGGGGTCGAAGGCAAATTCGCTCACCTTGACGGTAATCGCCGTCGCCCCAGCCTCCGCATTGCCGCCGCACGCCGCCAAAAGCAGGGCGAGCGCGGATAACAACAGAATCTTTCTCATCAAACAAAAATCTCCTTTGAGGTTAAGTCTCGATCAAGATCTTCCGCGTTCTCGCGCAAAAGATATGTTTACCTACACCTTCGTGGACATCTCGAACACTTCGGTAATTTCCTTCAAGACCCGCTCGCGTTCCTTTTTGTCGTTGCCCTGAACGGCGGTAATCACGCATGAATTCAAATGCTCTTCGAGTATTTTTGCGCTGACCTTGTTCAACGCCGCCTCCACCGCTTGAATCTGGCGGATGACGTCAATGCAATACGCGTCCTCCTCCACCATGCGGATCACGCCGCGCAGGTGTCCCTCGACAGTTTTCAATCTTCGGAGCGCGCCTTCAGTTTCCATGGGTTGCCTCCATGCTTTTGAGTCGTTCAGCCTTTCTCTTCTTACCCCCCCTCCCAGGGGGGTAGGGATAACGGGCATGATAAACCTTACCAATTCTTTTGTCAAATGTCACATTGCAATTCATCCTGTGACTTTTATCACAGATGACACGCTTTTCATCACTTACATTTGTGCGATTATGCACAAAGGAGAATACCCCAGATGAAAAATAAAATCGGAATTGCATTCTTGTTGCTTGGGCTGGTTTTGGTCCTTTGGGCTTGCGCCCCCGCCGCCGAACCGCAGGTCTTCGAACCGGTCACGCTCGAGCCGCAAGCCGTCGCGGATGCCTTCGTCAAAGGCGGATGCGGCGCCTGCCACGCCATCCCCGGAATCCCCGGCGCGGTCGGCGCGATTGGGCCCGACCTCTCCAGCATTTCCACGGTTGCTGAAGGGCATATTGCAGACAGCGCCTATACCGGCAAAGCAAAGACCGCGTCTGAATACATCCTTGAATCCGTCGTGGACCCGGAAGCCTTCCTCACCCAAGACTGCCCCACCGGCATGTGCCAGCCCGGTCTCATGCCAGCCACATTGAGCGAAACGCTTACCGGCGAGGAAATCCGCATGATCGTCGGCTACCTCGCCACCCTGCCCGGAGGCGAATCCATCATGGCAGACGCGGATGTAGAAGTTGACACCTCCGCCGCCGACGTCTCGCTCTCCGACGAAGATTTCGCCTGGGCAAAGCAGACCTTCTTCGAGCGTTGCGCGGGCTGTCACGGCACGATGCGCAAAGGCGCGACCGGTCCCGCCCTCACGCCGGATGTGACACTGCCGAAGGGAACGGTCGCGCTCTCTTCGATCATCTTCAACGGCACACTCAAAGGAATGCCCGACTGGGGCAAGCAGGGCTTCTTCACGCAGGAGCAGACCGACATCATGGCCAAGTACCTGCAAAACGAACCGCCCGCCCCGCCCGATATGTCGCTCGAACAGATGAAAGCCTCATGGAAGGTTCTCGTCGCGCCGGAAGACCGCCCCACTGAACCGCAGACCACGCGCAACTGGGAAAACTACTTCTCCGTCACCCTGCGCGACGCGGGACAGGTCGCCATCATTGACGGCGACACCTACGAAGTCGTCGCCAAGGTGGACACGGGCTACGCCGTCCACATCTCGCGCATGTCCGCCACCGGGCGCTACGTCTACGTCATCGGGCGCGACGGCAAACTCGCCCTCGTTGACCTGTGGATGGAAATTCCCGAAAAAGTCGCCGAAGTGCAAACCTGCTACGACGCGCGCTCCGTCGAAGTGAGCAAGTACGAAGGCGAACTGGGCGACTTCACCGACAAGTACGCCATCGTCGGCTGTTACTGGCCCCCCCACTTCACCATCCTCGACGGGCTGACCCTCGAACCGATGAAGATCACCAGCGTGCGCGGCTACACCGCCGACACCGGAACCTACGTCGGCGATCCGCGCGTCGCCGCCATCATCGCTTCGGAATACAAACCCGAATGGATCGTCAACGTCAAGGAAACCGGGCAGGTCTGGCTCGTCAACTACCAGAACCCAACCGACATCAGCGTCAAAATCATCAACTCCGCGCTCTACCTGCACGACGGCGGATGGGAATCCACCCAGCGCTACTTCCTCGTCGCCGCCAACCAGTCCAACAAAATCGTGGTGATTGACGCCGTCGAAGGCGATCTCGAAGCCATGGTGGACACGCCCGAAGTTCCGCACCCCGGGCGCGGCGCAAACTGGATAGACCCCGAATTCGGCCCCGTCTGGAGCACGCCACACCTCAGCGCCGCCTCGCTCATCGCCATCGGAACCGACCCCGAAGGCAACCCCGACAGCGCGTGGAAGGTCGTCCGCAACATCGAACTCCCCGGCGCGGGCAGTCTCTTCGTCAAGACTCACCCCAACAGCAAATGGGTCTGGGTAGACTTCGTCCTCAACTCGGATGAAAAACTCCAACGCACAGTCTGCGTCATCGCCAAGGAAGACCCGACCAAAGTTCACAAATGCTGGGAAGTCGCCGACTACGGGCGCGCCGTCCACTTTGAATACAACATGGACGGCACCGAAGTATGGGTCAGCGTTTGGGGAACCGCCGACCAACCCGGCAAGACCGGCGAGATCGTGGTCTACAACGACGAAACGCTCGAAGAAATCACGCGCATCAAAGACCTCATCACCCCCACCGGCAAGTTCAACGTGTACAACACCGTTCACGATATTTACTAGCCGCGAATAATGCGCGTTCTCCAACGCGCCCCACAAGTAGGACAAGCCTGTAGGACAAGTCTATAGACTTGTCCTACTTGTTTTATAATCCTGCGGATGAAAACCCCCGCGCCTCTTTTCCTGACGTTCAGCCTGATCCTGTTTCTGACAGTTGCCTGCTCGCCGAAAGCGACTCCCGACCCGAACGCCCAAATTCAGAGAGCCGTCGCCGCCACACTGGCCGCCCTCCCCACCGCGACCCGCGCCGCGCCGCCCACGCCATTCCCGTCCCCCACGCCGTTCAGCCTCGCCGGTTTATTCTGCGAATATCAATTCTGCATCGGCCACCCCATAGATGTTTCCTTCTTCGATATAAGCGCCCAAAAGAACCCCGCCTCTCCTTCCACTTACAGCCAGGGGCTGCTCGCCGCCTTCAACGGCAATCTATTCATTCAAGTCATCTGGCAGATCGCGC
>CAADGT010000189.1 GCA_900696595.1 uncultured Chloroflexota bacterium | reverse complement strand
TTGAAGGCTTCGTTCGCGGCGGCGGCTTGAGCCGGGGGCAAAGCCGCGGAGAAGATATAGGCGCGGCTTCCGTGACGCATGAAGTCAATCAATTCCTTTTTGCCCGCCACGTATCCGCCCACCGAAGGGATAGTCTTACTGAGCGTGCCCATTTTGATGTCAATTGTGTCTTCCATGCCGAAGTGTTCTTCGATGCCGCGCCCGGTTTTGCCCAGCACGCCAATGGAATGGGCTTCATCAATCATCAGCCAGGCGTTGTATTTACGGCTGAGTTCCACGATCTTTGGAAGGTCAATGATGTCGCCGTCCATGCTGAAGACCGAGTCGGCGATGACGAGTTTGGAGGATTCAGCAGGCGCGTTTTTGAGCAAGCCTTCGAGATGCTCCATGTCGTTGTGTTTGAAGCGGCGGAATTCCGCGCCGGACATCAAACAGCCGTCCACGATGGAGGCATGGTTGATCTTGTCCGAGAAGACGTAATCGCCGCGTCCCATCAGCGAGGAGATGGTGGTCAGGTTGGTGACGTATCCCGAAGAGAAGGTGACGGCGGATTCGGTATGCTTGAAATTGGCGATGGTCTCTTCGAGTTCGTTGTGAATCGTAAGCGTCCCCGCCAGGGTGCGCACGCCGTTTGTGCCGGTGCCGAACTTGTCCACGGCGCGTTTGGCGGCTTCGTTGATGCGCGGGTGTCCGATCAAGCCCAGGTACGAGTATGAGGCGTACATCCCCATGACGCGCCCGCGGACGCGCACTTTGGCGTTTGGGAGCATCTCCTCCACCGCCTGGTTGTAGAAGTAATAGTCGCGTTTTTTGATCTCGTCCACGCGCTGTTTGAGCGCGGCGATGCGGCGGGCGCTATTGTTGTCAATGCTGTGAAAATCCATGCAATTGCCTCCGGTAAAGATGGCGCAAGTTTAGCCGAGGGGTTGGTTTCTGTCTATACTGGGCGCGTTCGCGCTCATGGTTTTCTCAAAATAGGTTGCCAAGTTTTACACCCTGCGCAAAAGGCTTAACGCGAATGACGTAAATGAGGCATAAAACGCGGACGCCTGGAACTTGTTGGCGCAGTTCGTCTTTTTCAAGATTTTCGCAATTAAGGCTTTGAGGAAGCCGTACGATCGCGCCTTGCGCCTGCCGATAAAATTTTGCGGCGGGGCAAAGCCGGGGGATGCCGTGGTTTATAATCCGCCGTCATGGACAGCAAGACTCTGAACGTACTCGAATACCCGAAGATTCTCGAAAAACTGGCGGGCTTCTGCGATTTTTCCGCTTCGATGGCATTGGCGCGCTCGCTTGAGCCGACGGATTCTTATGACCTCGCCGTCTCGCGCATTGCCGAGACGACCGAAGCGCGGAGGTTGTTTTCGATTCAAGATGTAAGCGTCGGCGCGGCGCATGACATCCGCGCGGCGGCAGACCTGGCGGCTCGCGGCGGAGTCCTCGACCCGCAGGCGTTGCTGGACGTTAAGTCCACGTTGATCGCCTGCCGCGAGTTGAAGAAGACCTTCGAGAAGAAGGGAGGCGAATATCCGCGCCTGTGCTTGATCGCGCAGGGACTGCCGGAGACGTACGGCATCGTGGACGCGATCTCACGCATCCTTTCGGATCGCGGCGAAGTGTTGGATTCGGCGTCGGTCAAACTGGCGGACATCCGCCGCAAGTTGCGAATCGCCCACGACCGTTTGATGAGCCGTTTGCAAAAGTACATCACAGATTCGCACACCGCTTCGATGTTGCAGGAAGCGATCATCACCCAGCGCGACGGGCGTTATGTGATTCCGTTGCGAGCCGAATTCAAGGGGCGCATCAAAGCCGTCGTCCACGATCAATCGTCGAGCGGGGCGACGCTTTTCGTCGAGCCGCTGCCGGTGGTGGAGGCGAACAACGAGATCCGCGAATTGCAACTGGCGGGGCGCGATGAAGAGCGCAGAATCCTCGCGGAGGTTTCTTCCATCGTCGGCGAACATGCGGCTGAGTTGAAATACGGCGTGGAAAACCTGGCGGCGCTCGACCTGGCGTTTGCGAAGGCGAAGTATGGGGAGAGTTTGAGGGGAAGCGAGCCGGTTTTGCACAATGCAGAAAGCAGAAGGCAGAAGGAAGAACAGCCATCGTCGCTTGTTACTCGTTACTCGTCCCTTAAACTCCTCCAAGCCCGCCACCCGCTCCTCGACCCCGAGACCGTCGTGCCGATTGATGTTGACCCCGCCGAGGGGACGCGCGCCATCGTCATCACGGGACCCAACACGGGCGGGAAGACGGTTTCGCTCAAGACGGTCGGCTTGCTGGCGCTTATGGCGCAAAGCGGACTGCACATTCCCGCGCAAAGCGGCTCGGAACTGCCGTTCTTCAAATCGGTCTATGCCGACATCGGCGACGAGCAATCCATCGAGCAGTCGCTTTCGACGTTCAGCGGGCACATCACGAACATCATCCGCATCCTGAAGCAGATTGACGGCCGTTCGCTGGTCATCTTCGACGAACTCGGCTCGGGGACGGATCCGCAGGAGGGCGCCGCAATTGCGCGGGCGATTCTCAGTCACCTGCTCGAAGTTGGATGCGCGACGCTCGTCGCCACGCATTACCCTGAATTGAAAACCTTCGCTCACTCCACCGGGGGCGTGGTCAACGCTTCGTTGGAATTCGACATCAAGACGCTTCGCCCGACCTACAAGTTGACCATCGGCTTGCCGGGCAGGTCCAACGCCTTGGCCATTGCCCAAAAACTGGGACTGCCGGGGTCCATCATCGAGTCGGCGAAGGCGGAGATCAACCCGCTGGATTTACGCGCCGATAAATTGTTGGACGACATCCGCAGGGAGCGCAACCGCGCCTCACGCGAGCGCGAGAAACTGGAAAAGCAACGCGCCAAAATCGAAGCGCAAAACGCGGAACTGCAAAAACGACTCGAAAAGATCGAAGATGAACGCCGCGAGACCCTTGCCAAAGCCCGCGCGGAGGGCGAACTGGAAGCGGCGGTCTTGAAACGCAACATTAACTCGTTGAAGTCACAGTTGAAGAAAGCGCAACAACCTCTGAACGCCATCAAAGCCATTGAAGAAAAAATCGAAGCAATTGAAGGGAAAGCCACGCAACCTGTTGAACGAAAACCCGACCAGTCTCTATTCTCTAATCTCCAATCTCTAAAACTGGGCGAGCGAGTCGCCGTCAGCACGTTGAATGCCGAGGGCATAGTGACCGCTTTGGGCGAGTCCGATGCGGAGGTTCAGATTGGGACGATCCGCGTGCGGGCGAAGATGTCGGACCTTGTCAGACGGCAGACGGCGGATGCTGGACCATCGAAAGAAAAATCCAGGAAAGATTCATCGTCCGCCGTCAATCGTCCATCGTCCACGTCTCCCGGCATGGAGGTGGATTTGCGCGGGTTGATGGCGGAGGACGCGCTGGATAAGATGGAGCGATATTTGGAACAGGCGTATCTGGCGGGCCTGCCCTGGGTGCGCATCATTCACGGCAAGGGGACGGGGAAACTTCGTCAGGCGGTGCGCGAGGCGTTGAAAGGTCATGCGTACGTCAAGTCGTTCGAGGAAGGCGGGCATACCGAGGGCGGCGAAGGCGTGACAGTGGCGAAGTTGAATGCAAATTAGCAAGACTTCGGAAGTCTTGAAGACTTCCGAAGTCTGACGATATAATCCCTGTAAACAGAGGAGCCGACCATGTCCATTGACGACGCCATTCAAAAAATGACCGACCTGATCAAAGGCGCGTGCGCCAGCGCGGACGTGAAAGCCACGAAGATGTCGGACGAAGAGGCGCGGCTGACGGTGCTGGCTCCGGCGGGGGATATGCAGAAGATCAAGGATGCGACCTTCCAACCCGCGATTGACATGTTGAACTCGGACGGCATGGATGTGCAGGTCTTTGTATACGACAAGGACGCGCCGCCGTTGAAGGGTTAGAAGGTTGAAGGTTGAAAGCTGGGACGCTCCATGCGGGCGTTCTTTTTTATCCGCAGATGACACAGATCGAACAGATTTTTTTCTGCGAGATCTGCGCAATCTGTGGATTTGTTTTTTTATTGCCCTGCTGCCATGCGCCAAACGATGTTGAGGGCTTCGAGGCCGGTGCGGCGGTGAATCTCTTTGGCTTCGTCGGTAAGATAAATCGCGCCTTGTAATTCGCGCCCTTTCATTACATAAAGCCCGCGATCGGGAAGGCCGGAAACCGCCGCCCAAAAATTCCACAACGGCAGATCAAATTCATCGGCAAGCAGAGCCATGTCGCGGTTGACGCGGTGATCGAGTTCGCGGTTGTCGGCTTTGGTGGCGAGGATGGGGACGACTCCGCCTTCGATCAACTGCGCGACAATGCGCCGCAGATAATCCGTGTTGCGCGATTCAAAATGCGAGCCGATCTGGATGATGACAAACGAGGGGCGCTGGATTCGCAACTCGCAATCCACCGGCGTTTCGCCGAACGAACAGCCGTATTCGCCGCGATACCATTGATCCCACAACAACGCGCCGGGAGTGGCGCCGTCCTGCGCGGTGGGACTCTCGCGCCCGAACGAGCCGGAAAAATGCGCGACCGTCTCCTGCAACTCAGCCGGCAAACTTTCCGCCACAACTTCATCTGTGTCGTACGCGCCCAAAAATTCCTGCGGTTCCGCCTGGCAATCGCCGAAGATGGAAAAGGCATTGGGATCATTTCCGAGCGCGATTCCCCTCTCGTAAATTTCACGCACATTCTCTCCCGCCTCCGGCTGGACCGGGAGACTCATCCACCCATCGGGGTTCGGCGTCGCTGTCAGCGTGGCGGACTCAACCGTCGGCGTGGAATCAACTTTGGGCGTGGATGTGAGCCGCGTCTGGGTCGGCGCATCGTATCGCGGCGTGGGAACGATCCGCTTGGGAGTTTCGGTCGGCGGCTTGGCGGGGAGCGCGGTCGCTTGCGGCGCGCAGGCGGAAAGCAACGCCAATAAAGTCAGGACGGCTGGTCGTTTCATCCCGTCAAGTTTATCTCGATTGCCGATGAGTCTGTGCCCGTCCACGAATGTTCACGAATAAACGAATAGGCGCGCCAACATTCGCGAATTCGTGACTTTATTCGTGGGCGGTTCGTGAGGATGGCAAAAGCGCGTAACATGAATGTTTAAGATTGATGGTTGTAGCGGGAGCATTCAAATTCTGTAGAATCAAGCAGCCAACGGCAAGGCATCCCATTGGCGGCTAATCCAGGCGGCTCGAGCCTTGGCAACCATGGTAGCGCCCTCCTTTGTCCAGCGCGCGCCGGGAC
>CAADGT010000188.1 GCA_900696595.1 uncultured Chloroflexota bacterium | reverse complement strand
TCCAGCGGCGTTTCCTGATCTTCTTCGCCCGGCTTCCACACGCGCGCGGCGCGGTCGGTGAACAGCACGCCGTTAAGGTGATCGATCTCGTGCTGGAAGATGCGCGCCATCCAGCCGTTCACTTTATGTCTGACGGGTTTGCCGTAACGGTTGAGCGCCCTCACTTGAATCGTCTCGTGACGTTCGACCTCGCCCACCAATCCGGGAATGGAGAGACAACCCTCCACGCCCATCACTTTTTCATCCGAAGCCTTCACGATCTCCGGGTTGACCAGCACATAGAGTTTTTTCGGCGGGGGAGGAGCGCCCTCTTCCGCTTCGTCCTCGCCCTCGCCGTATTCGACGACCGCCAGTTGCATGGGCAGGTTGATCTGTGGCGCGGCAAGCCCCACACCCGGCGCCTCGCGCATGGTCTCGATCATATCGTCAATGAGCGTTTGCAAATCCTTGTCGAATTTTGTGACCGGCTTTGCCTTCTTTCGCAGGATGGGTTCGGGCAGGTAAACGATCCTTCTTAATGTCATGCGCGATGTTTCCTTTATTCTCCGAGCGGGTGTTTCTAAAATCATTTGATATACGGATTACGCGGATTTCACGGAGATAACCACAAAAAAAGTCCGCGTTTGTCCGCGCAATCCGTCAAACCCGTGTACTTGAGAAACAGTCTCTAAAACTCGCCTGGCTCCGGCTGGTCGCCGATCTCGTTCTCGCCGCCAATGCCGTCGTCTCCGCCGAGCGGCAGGTCGTCCAGGTCCTGTCCCGCCGCAACGAAGGGGTTGGCCGCCTCGCCGGTATCGGGAGCCGTGATCGGCTTGTTGAACTCGTTGACGTTCTTGTGATAGGCGGCGATCCAGGTCGCGAACTTCTCGCGGTCTGCGCTTCCGGCGTCTTCATTCTTTTTGGAGATGCGCGCCGAGCGCCGGCGGTTGATGTCCGCCTGCACGGCGGCCGGGTCCATCACATCCTCGAACGCCATCTGTGTGCCGCCGACGGTGATCTTCACTGTGCCGTAATTGAAAAGGTTGGCGATGATCCCGTCGCGGGAATAGGATGTACTGAGGATATTCTCGACCTGCGCCGAGCGCCTTTCCTCCGCGCCGAAGGGTTTTCTGTCAATGTCGAAGATCTCGTCGTTCGTCACCCTGAAAATATCGTTCTTCCAGTCTTCGAACTCGTACCACAGCCATAAGCCGATGGGAAGAAAGGCGGCGAACAGAAGCGCCACAAAACCGTCGGGCGCGGGGACGCCCGAGGCGTTGATATGAAAGACCGTGTCGGCGGGGTCGGGGGACGCCGCCAGCAGGTAAACCCGCCAGCCGATCAGGAACAAATTCAACAGGAACAAGCCGAACGGTTTCCATGCCTGCTGAAAGAGGACGATCCAATGTTTGCGGTAGGTCACCTTGCCCCCGTCTTCGATGCGCAGTTGAAAAACATTCGAGAGCGCCAGCAGCCACAGCGGCGTCTTCTGGACTTTTTCCTCATCCACTGGCACGATGGGAGAAAGCTCCACCTGCGGGCGTTTCGGCAGGGGCAAGCCCAGTTTCTGCTTGATGGTGTCCTTCATCACGTCCATCTGACTGCGCGCGGAGATGGCTTTGGTGCGCTCCCAGTATTCGCGGATCATATCCGCCGCCTGCTGTGGATGATCCACATGGTCGAATTCGAGTTTCCCGACGAAGGTTCTCACAATGACGTTGCCGTATTTGAGGATGCGCCCCAGCATATCGGTTTCCACGCCCACCGAAAGGATCGTGCCGAGCGGCGCCTCCTCGCGGCTGTCGTGCAAGCCGACGACCTTTTCCAGCCAGATCACGCGCTGGTTGGTGACGATGTAATAATCGTTGCTCCAGTCAACCGCCCGCCAGATGCCCCAGAGAAAAACGCCCAGCGCGCCCAACCACCCCAGCGCCTGCGGGATCGCCGACCTGAGTATGTAACCCAGGGAGACCGCCCCCAACGCGATGAGCGCCCAAAAGACCGGCGCAATCAACGCCTGAAACAGCCGGATCCTGTGCCGCCGCGCGATGAAATAGATCACCTCGTTCTTGCCCAGCCATTTGAAGTTGCGGCTGCGCGCCAGTTTGCGGCTTTTGATGGCGACCTGAAAGTTCGGCTTGAGCATTTCATACTGGCTCAACAGGGAATCGAACCCGGCGCGCGAGAGGAACAATAACATGCTGTTGTCTTCGGCGGTCACACTGGCGGAACGGTTGCGGCGCTCGAAAAGGGCTTCCTCGCCGAAGTAATCCCCGCCATAGAGAACGCTGATCTGACGCTCGCCCTTCTCCCCATTCGGCACAGTCACTTTCACCTTCCCCTTGTACACCATGTAAAACCCGTCGGGCTTGTCGTGGCGCTTGAAGATCACCGTCCCTGCGGAGACCTCGCGCTCTTCGAGTCTGACCGCAATCCCGGCAAGTTGATCCTGCTCCAGCCCGCTGAAGAGATGGATCTTGTCGAGAAAAATAACGCGTTCTTTTGTTTCGATCACGCTTTGATTCTATCAAACTTCGCGCACAATGGCGCAGCCGTAGGCGGGAGTCTCCGTCAGCGCAGGCAAACGCCCCTCGAGCAGCGACTCCACCGCCTCGTCCAGAAAGAAGCGCGTGGGCGTTTTCTGACGCAAGGCGACATCGTCCACTGATCCACGATAGCGAAGGATTCCATCCCGATCCATGACGAAGATGTGCGGAGTGGTCTGCGCCCCGAACAGGTTTGCGACCCCGCAGTCCGCATCATGCAGGACGTTTGGCAGGCGGCGGCGTTCTGCGGCTTTTTTCAACGCCGATAGCGACTCGTTTCGATTCGAGGCGACGCTCAACATGCTTACGTCGTCCCTCCACTGCGCGAACATGGCGACGACGGCTTTGTCTGCGCGCTCCGAGTGCGGACATTCGCACGACCAGAAGTTGACGATGACGATGCGCCCGCGATATTCGGAGAGACGATGCAACTTGCCGTCCAGGTCGGGCAGTTCGAAATCGGGGGCGGGTTGGTTGATGTTTATACTCAAGGCGGCGCCGTTTCGATAAATTCAATGCAAGCCCTGCCGCCAGGGGTGTCTGGCGCAGAGGAGACGCGCGAGTTTTCCGCCTCTTTTTCGCAGGAGCAGGTTGCCCTTCTTCCCATCGCGCTCGAAATTATAGCATGTGGCGGGGGCTGCGTCTCTTGCAAGCAAAGGGTGTCGCTTTGGATTGCAAAACTTCCCGGCGAACTTTTCCCGCTCCGCCGGGCGACGGGCGCGCTTTCTGGTATATTTTCCCGCGCATGGAATTCTTCGCCGCTTTCACGTCCCGCTGGAGGGCGCATCTTCTTTTCGCCGTCATTTTACTCGTTGGCATTTTCGCCCGCGTCTGGGAGTTCGCCTCCCTGCCGCCCGGCTTGAACGTGGACGAAGCCTCCATCGGGGTTGAAGCGTATTATCTTTACAAATTCGGCGTGGATCGATTCGGGCTGTCCTACCCCGTTCATTTTATTTCATGGGGAAGCGGGCAGAACGCGCTATATGCCTACCTGCTGATTCCCTTTGTGGCTCTGAAGGGAATCAACGCCTTTGCCGTGCGCCTGCCAATGATGCTGGCGGGAATCTTTTCGATGCCGCTGATATTCATTGCCGGAAAAAAATTGTTCAACGGAAAGTTCGCGCTCCTGGCGATGTTCTTCGTGGCAATCTCGCCCTGGCACATCGTCAACTCGCGCTGGGCGGTCGAGTCGAACATTATGCCGTTCCTTTTTCTGGCGGGCTTTGCCGCGCTGACCCTGGCGGGCGCGAAGAATTTGTGGCTTTACGTTTCGGTAATTTTCTTCGCGCTTTGCCTGTACGCGTACGGGACGGCGTACGTCGGCGTTCCCGTTTTTCTCCTGTTGACCGTTCCCTACTTGGTTAAACTCAAACGGGTCACATGGAAGCAAGTCGTCATCGGCGCGGTCATTTTTATTTTGCTCGCCTTCCCCATCGGACTCTTTCTCGCAGTTAACACCCTCAAGTTAAACGCCATGCGTCTCGGCGCAATCACCATCCCGCGCCTGCCGGTCGAAGCGCGCTACGAGACAATGGCGGCAGTCTTCGGCGATTCTCCATTGGCGGCGGTCGGCGAAAACGCGCGCATCATGTTCCATGTCTTATGGACTCAATCCGACGCCTTTCCCTGGAATTTTGTCGAGCCATTCGGATATTTTTATAAATATACGTTCCCGCTTGTTTTGATCGGGCTGCTTCTCGCTCTCTTCGTAAAAGAGAATAGACCGGGACGCTGGCTGATCGCCGCCTGGATGTTTGCCGCGCTCCTCGTCGGAGTCGTTCACCCGGTCAACCTGACGCGCATCAACATCGTCTTCACCCCCATCCTGCTCTGCATCGCGCTTCTCCTCCTGGACCTGGAGCGGATTCTGCCCAGAATCATTCCCGCCGCTGTGGGCGTTTTCCTCATCGCCTTCATCTTCTTCAACCGCGCCTATCACGGCGAGGATTATCGCAAGGTCACAAGCGCGCTATTCAACGAAGGCATCGTCCAGTCCATCGAATACGCCGCTAAAAAAAGCGACTCGCTTGTCTGTTTGACCGACGAGCATTATTCGCTTTACATCTATGTACTGTTGACCCAGAAATATCATCCGTCAGAATATGCGAACGATCTGGAATGGATCGATCCCGCCGACCCAGCCGACCCCGCGCGGAAACTGGTTTCCCTCGAACGCTTCCGCTTCTCCCCGGACTCATGCCTGGGCGACCCGAAGGCGGCCTATATCCTTACCCTGAGAGAATCCCCGCCAGACCCCGAGATCGGGTACAAGGAAAAGAGATTCTCCAAGTTCGTTGTGCATTTGCCCAGATAACCGTAGGGGCGACCCGTCAGAGTCTTACACAGCCTCGAAAAAAAAAAGGTCGCCCTTTGCGCGCGACCCTTTCCGGCATAATAAGGTTTCGTTTGATTTGGAGGGTTGCCCCTACACTTGATCCCCCAACACATCCAAAATCGTCGAGAGCAGAATCCCGTTATTCCACGCCAATAGGAAAAGGAACGCCAGGAGGATCGCCTGAAACCATCTGCGGTCGTGGACTTTTTTCCATGAAAGCCCCAACAAAAGGATGAGCGCGTACGTCCAATTAGGCGTGTAGAGGAATAACTCCTTGCCGTAGCGCAAGTGGAGTCCGAAGTTGAGCGCCATGCACCCCATCAGCGCAATTGACAGGCGTAGATGCGGGTTATTTCTGAGATTCCACAGAAAGAGAAAAACCCCAAGAGTCAGCAACCCCAGCCAAACCGAGACCGCGATATCTTGAATCGGGAGGTCGTACCGACTCAGTTCGTTTATCTCCGGTTTGAAGAAACGGAATTGGATGAAGGGAATGTCCCTGTCGTAAAAGATGGGCGAGGGCGCGGCGACGTTATGGAAGAAGAAGGCGCGGATCAACGCATGGACGCGCAGCGAGTTCAACGGAAAGAGATTCTGCCTTTCGGCTTGCAGCGAGGAAGGCGCGAAGAAGAATGGATGCGCGCCGGGGAAAAGTATGTTGTTCAGCAGGGTAAGTAAAACCAGCAGGACTACCACCGCAAGGACGAAACGGATCATCTGCTTGATATTCGGTTTGACCGTGAAGAGCGCGATCATATTTTGGGCGAAGTTCGAGTGTGTGATGCCGATTGTCAACAACCCCGCCGCAATCAGAGTCGGCAACGGCTTATCTTTTATCAGCAGGACGAAGAACAGGATCAAACCCGCGGCGAGGAAAATGTACGATTCGATGAGCGAACCAAAAATCAAGTGCGAGGCGCTGAGTCCCAAAAGGGAGGCGATCAGCGAGGCATAAATCGAACTTCCCGTCGCGGATTTGATGAAAGTCCACGCGAGGTACACGCAGACCGCCCCGCCCAATGCCGCAAAGAGATACGCGCCCCAAAGTTTGTTCCCTTCGAGCAGGAAGCCGAGCAGATCCACGGGCGGTTTGAAGAGCAGCAGGACGAAGGGATGAACCGAGCGATTGTATAAATCCGCCCAGTTGTCGGTCGTCAGGCGGATGCGCCAGTTCGCCCCGTCGGCGTCGAAGAAGATATCGTCCACGTCGAAGCGCGGGTCGTTGACGACGGAGGCGAAGACAAGATACAAAACGCAAAACGCGAGGGCGAGCGAAAGTCCCGCCAGGTTTGCGCTGACGTAGGCGTAGAAATTCGTCGCCTTCATCCGGTTGTAATAACCGTCGAACTTGAGTTTAAGGTGAAGCCACGCCTGCCAGGGCAGCGCAAGCAGGCTGGCGAAGAAAAATACGCCGCGTGTTTCGCCGTTCAGTGTAAAAAATGAAACGGGGAAGAGCGACACGCGTTGGCTGTAAATGAAAAGCCACAAAATGAAGGCGGTCAATAAAATGAATAGACCCGATTGGATGACAGCGTCGAACCGGCGTTCCTCCGCCACGCGCCGCGCCCTGCCCATGAAGAAATATCCGCCCACGCCGAGCGCCGCTTGCAAAAGGACGGTCAGCAGGGCGATCTCGATCGGGCTGGAATAAAAGTTGTCGAGAAAACCGGCGAACGGGAACGAGAAGAAGCACGCGAAAAGCCATGCGCCCAAAACGCGGGAACGCCCGCCCGCTTCGGCGAGTGTTTGAAGGGAGGGAGCGGCGGGAATGATGAGCAGGAGGGAGAGGGCGAAGAGAAAGATTGGTAATTGGTAATTGGTAATTGGCAACGAGACGAGAGCGGCGATTACCGCCCATGCGAGAATGAACCAGCGGATTGGAGAAGATGCGCGGGAAAGTTGTTTTTCCAAAAAGGGAAAAACCGAAGACAGAATGACAAAGAGGGCGAAGGCGGGAACGAGGAGAAGGAACCATTGATCCATCGGCGCGCGCGAGCGGAGATCGAAAAACGATTCCGCGAGCGCAAACGAAACGATGAACGCCGCGATGAGACTGAACAGGAAGCGGAGGACGGAACGCCGGCGGTTCTTCATTTGGATTTTCGGACATGACCCGCCAGCCCCGGCAAACCGCCCGCCGAGACCGAAGCCTTCACCGCGCGGACGATTGCCTCCGCAAAAACTTCCGCGGCGTACGCGCCGACCAGCGAGAGGTCAACTTTTTTCCCCCCGGTCGCAAGCGCAAAGATCGTGTCGCCGTCGTATTGCGTATGCGCGGGTCGAATCGCGCGCGCCAGCCCGTCGTGCGCCATCTGCGCCAGGCGGGTCGTCTCCGCTTTGGTGAAGTTCGCATTGACCGCCACGACTCCGATCACGGTATTTCGTTTTGGAGCGCGTTTGAATGTAAGCAAAGGCATCAGCTCCATTGTCGTTTGTTCGTGCTGGATTCTCGCCGCAAGCTTGCCCGTTTTGGGATCGTACACATCGCCCAGCGCGTTGACGGCGGCGATCGCCCCAACGACGATTCCTTTTCCGAGATGGACGCTCGCGCCTCCGACTCCCGACTTCATCGCGCGACGTATCCCAAGCATTTTGCCCACGCTGGCGCCTGTTCCCGCTCCCACCACGCCTTCGGCGGTTTCATCCTCCGACGCATTAACGCAGGCCTGATATCCCATCTTCGCATCCGGGCGGATCTTGGAATTGCCGAGATCGAGGTCGTACAAAATGGCGGCTGGCACGATGGGGACGATTCCGTTGCGGGTCTGGTAGCCAATCTTTTTTTCTTCGAGCCAGCGCATCACTCCCGACGCTGCATCCAACCCAAAGGCGGAACCGCCCGAAAGCAATATCGCATGAACCTGTTGAACCAGGTTGCCGGGATTCAACAGATCCGTCTCGCGCGTGCCGGGCGCGCCGCCGCGCACGTCCACGCCGGCGACCGCCCCCTCGCGGCAAAGGATGACGGTGCAGCCGGTCAGCGCCTGTTTATTCTGCGCGTGTCCCACTTCGATGCCGGGAACGTCGGCGATGGAGTTGCGGAGTTTTCTCATGGAGCAACATGGGCGTAATTGGCGTTGGAGAACGCCGATTACGCATTCAGGTCGCGCATCAACTGCGTGAACTCTGTCCAGTCATTTTTGTCCATCCAAATGTCCACGTTATCGAACGAGGCGGCGTACATGCCTTCGTCGTCGGGCTTGGCTTGGATCAGTTCGGGGATGGCCGCGAGTAATTCGTCCCATTCTTCGGTAAAGAAGTTCAGGGTGGCGCGTCCCAGTTGCAGGTAATAGACGGTCTCGCCGTCGGGTTCGTCGGCGCGGAAGGCGCTGAAGTTTTCGGTCTCGGCGAGGGTTTCGGCGGCATGGTCGTTCGGGTTGTTCATGGGGGTTCTCCTGAGTTTATTGCGTACCGCGAAATTCATTTTGCGGAAAAAGGATGCGGCGAAGAAAAAACTATTTTTTGGCGCCCGGTTTCCGGTCCCGGATGAAGCGGCGCAGGGCGACCATGACCCGCGAGCCGGGAGGGGGCGGCGGCTGGACGATTTCCTTTTCGGGGAACGGATCGAGGTCGAACATCTTGCGCATGACGTAATTCCAAAACAACATCACGGTGGCAAGGATGGGCGCGGCGACGACCACGCCGAGGATGCCGAACAGGTTCGCGGCAATAATCGCGGCGACCAGCACCGCGGCGGGATGCACCTTCAACGCGCTCGAAAGGATGCGCGGGTTTATGATGTTATCGAATATCTGGTCTATGATCAATGCGATGACGAGGACGATGACGGTATAGGTCAGGTCTGGCAGGTGAAAGATCGTGTATTGCTGGAAGTAGGCGACGATGACCAGCAAAGTCCAGTTGACGGCGGGTCCCACGTAGGGAACAAACCGGGCGAGCCCGGCGAGGAACGCAAGACCGATGGCGTAACTGACTCCCAGCAGGCTTAAGACGATGAAATACACGATCACAGCCAGGAAAAAGATGATGATCTGTCCGCGCAGAAAGGCGTTCCAGATGCGCCCAAGTTCCCGGCTAAGACGTCCGAAGTCCTGGTTGTAGCCGGGGATGTTCACGGTGATGATCTCGTCGCGGATGCCTTTGCTCTCGATAAGCGTGAAGTAGGCGACGAGCAGGACGAACAAGGTCCAGCCGAAGAAGTTGGCGGCGCCTCCCGCCACCGTTCTGAGAAGCGAGCCAGTGCGGCTTAATAACGGCTGGATCATGTCGAGCGCCTGTTGACTCAGGTCGTTCAGGTCGAGATGGCTGAAATCCACCTTGAAGGGGCCGATTTGAAAAACCCGCCCGGAGATGTCCTGAATCAATTGCGGCAGGGTGCGAAGCGCGTCCTGTACGATGATGACGAGACTTTGCACTTGTTGCACCAGCCCGACCCCGCCGAGGGTGAGCAGGCTCAGCAAAAGGAGGACGATCAGCAGGAAGATCGAGCCGACGGCGGCGTTCCAGGAAAAGCGCAGTTTGCGCTGGAGAAAATCCGCGACGGGGTGAAATAAATAAGACAGCAGGAACGCCATTGCCAACGGGGTGATGATGAACTGGAATTTAACCAGCAGCGCGCCGACCACGACCACGATGGTCAGCGCGACGACGAGTTTGGTGTTTGTTCCCCAGCCGGGAGAGGAAGGTTTGGAGGTTTGTTCCATGGGAGATTCCTGTGGCATAGAAGGATGGATCGTTTGATTTCATTCTATCAAAGATGGTTCGATTTTTGCGCGACAAAAAAGCCCCGCGAGGTTTTCTCGCGGGGCGGGGGGGCGTTTTTTAACAGCCTGAGAGGAATGGCAAAAAGACGCACCAGCGGTAGGTGGCGTCCACCCACCAAAGGAAGACCGCGCAGGCGCAGATGAAAAGAAGCGCGCCGACGCCGATGAAGATGGGTGTCATGTTGGATTTCTTTCCAACCGGGGGCGGAGCCGAATAATGCGGCTGCGGAGGCGGGGCATAGGCTGGTTGGGGCGGGGCGGAATAAGCCGGGGGCGAAGGTTGAGCCGCTTTGCGCGAGACAGCCACAGTCGCGCCCGCGTCGCTGGCGATGGCGTCGTACATCAGGACAATTTGCTCGCCGAGGGAAACCACGTCGCCCGGTTTAAGCACAACAGGTCCGGCGAGGCGCTGTCCGTTGACGAAGGTTCCGTTGGTCGAACCGAGGTCTTCCAGCACGTATTTGCCGCCCTGGAACATGAGGCGCGCATGTTTGCGGGAGATCTCCGCGTCGTTGATCGCCACTCCGTTGGTCGAATCGCGCCCGATGGTGAGTTGATCGCCTTCCAGCGGAAAGGTGACGCCCGGCGTAGGACCCGATCGCATGACAAATTGAAATTGTGCCATCTTCTTCCTCCGTAAGGATAATTCAAAAACCTGGGCTTAGTTTATTCGCTTCATTCCAAAAAGTCAAACGGTACATATATCCCACCGTACACGCGAACCGGGTGGGCCCTGCCGCACAATAGAGTTCTGTAAAGGGTTGGGCGGGCCGCCCCTACGGAATCACTTCTTTCCTTTTTTCGGCTGGGGTTCCACGGCGAGGTCGCGCGGAATGGTTTTGGTCGTGCGCGGAAGGTGGATCATGAACGCGGTTCCCACTCCCATTTTGCTTTTGACTTCGATGCGCCCGCCGTGTCCCTGCACGATCTGTTTGCAGATGGATAGCCCCAATCCCGTGCCGGACGCGCGCGTTTCATGCTCGCGCACGCGATAGAACTTCTGGAAGAGATGCGGAAGAGCCTCCTCCGGGATGCCGATGCCGGTGTCCTGGATCACAACCATGACCTCGTTCTCATGAACTTCGGCGCGCAGAAGCACGCTCCCATTGGGGCGGTTGTACTTGATGGAGTTGCTGAGCAGGTTTAGAAAGACCTGCTTGATCTTGTCGCGGTCGGCGTCCACCAGCGGCAGTCCTTCCGGCGATTCGACCCGCAGGTGGATGTTATCCTCCACCGCCTTGGTCGCCATGATGTCCTTGCATTCGTACATCAGGTCCGCCAGGCTGAACACGGATTTGCGGTATTGCACGCGCCCCGATTCGAGCCGCGCCAGATCCAGGAAGGATGACGCCAGCGCGTTCAGGCGCATGGTTTCGCTGTGGATGTTGTTGATGATCTGGTCGCGCTGGTCCTGCGACATTTCGGGCCGGAGCAAAAGATAGGTCGCCGTGCTCAGCGAGGAAAGCGGCGTGCGCAGTTCGTGAACGAATTCGGAGATCAGATCGGATTGTTGAAAGAGGCGCGTGTTCTCGATCGCCACGGCCGCCTGCGCCCCCAATACCAATAACAGGGATTCGTCCATCTCGCTGAATTTCCCCCGATGCTTGTTCAACGCCTCCAGCACGCCGACGATCTTATTCTTTGTGATCAGCGGAATCCCCAGCAGGGATTGGGTCGAAAGCCCGGTGATCGCCTCCACGTTGGAATAGAAGCGCTTGTCGCCGTGCGCGTCGGTGATGCGCACCGGCTTGCGGTTGGTCACGATCCAGCCGGCGATGCTGCCGTCGAGCGGCACGGTGATGCCCCGCCGCGTGGATTCATCCATGTTGGTGGACACTTGAAAATATAACTGCCGCGAAGAGTCGTCATAGAGCAGGATCGAAGCCGCCTCCGCCCCGCTGATCTCCGCCGCGGCATGGACGATGCGCGAGAGCAGAATATCCAGGTCGAGGGTCGAGGCGAGGTCGCGCGAGATGTCTATCAGGCGCCGGTAACTGTCGAGTCTTTCCGTTTTGATTTCAGCCATTCAACACTCTCTCTGCAATAGCCGGCAGGACCGCGGCGACATCCTCGAGAATCGCCGCATCCGCGCGGACGTTGATATAGGTGGGCGTGTTGTTGACGACGACCAGATGCGCGCCGCGGTCGAGCGCCTGCATGGGCAAGCCCGCCACTGGCAGGACCTCGAGCGACGAACCCGCCACCAGCATCAGATCGCAAGCGCGCGCTTCTTTCTGCGCCGCGAACCATGCCGCCTGCGGCAACTGTTCGCCGAACAGAATCACGTCCGGTTTCAACAACTGCGCGCATCGCGGGCAGCGCGGCAGTTCGCCGGTTTCCACGAAGCGCTCGATGTGCGCCCCTGCCTGCGCCTGATGATAACATTGCGTACAGGTCAGGGTCCGCATCGTCCCGTGCGTCTCGATGACGATCTGCGATCCGGATTTCTGGTGGAGCGCGTCAATATTCTGGGTGATGACGGCTTTGATAAAGCCGCGCATTTCCATCTCTGCCAGGGCGGCGTGCGCGGCGTTCGGCTTTGCCTCGAACATCTGGCGCGCCAGCGGGCGGAACCACTCGAAGAATTGACCCGGCTTCGTCCGAAACGTGCTGAGCGACGCCACCTCCAGCGGTTCGTCCCGCGACCACAAGCCTGTGCCGGTGGAGCGGAAATCGGGAATCCCCGACGGAGTGGAAATCCCCGCCCCGGTCAACACGACCGTGTGTTTGGAGTTGCGGATCAGATCTGCGACGAATTCAATTTTTGCGCGGCTCTGGGCGGAGAAGGAATTCATCGCGCCTTTTCGCGCTCGAGGATTCCGTCCGCAAGCTTGACGAATTGTTGCGAGATCATGTTCGCGGGTTGGGCGATCACCGCCGGCGTGTGGGCGCGGGCGGCTTGCAGAAACAGTTCCGGCATCGGCGTGAGCGCCGTCAACACGGGATGATTTAATTGCTCCTGCGCCTGCTTCCAGGGAATCTGCGCCTCCGAACGCTGGCGATTGTTCAAAACCACCGAAACGGTTTTCGGATCAATTTTCATCGAGATCAGCTCATCCAACAGAAGCCTGGTGTGCCGGATGGAGTTCGCGGTTCCTTCCATGACGACCATCCGTTCGGCGCACAGATTGAGAATGCGTTGCGCAGCCGAGGACAAGCCCGAGCCGAGGTCTAACACGACAAAGCGTCCCAGGGTGGACAGGCGCAATGCCAGCGTTTCGAAATTCTCGATCTTTGCGCCCAGGTCCACATCGCGCGGGTTTTCGGAAGCCGCGAGGACCTTCACACCCGAACCGTGACTGACCAGCGCCGAACCGACCTTCTCGCGAGTCACTTCCGCCACCGTCCCGCGCAGGATATCTGAAAGCCCGGTTTGCGGCTGAAACCCCAATTCGTCGCTAAGCGCGCCCTGCCCGGGCGTTAGTTCGGCAAGGATCACATCCTCCTGGGTCTGGGCGTAAAGAGCCGCCGCGACGTTCATTGCAACCGTAGTCACGCCCAACCCCGCGCGGGCTGATAAAACGCAGACCATATATCCATTCTTCCCCCGCGCAAGAGTTTCCATCTCCTCCGGTTTTTTCGGAGCGGAGCGCGACAACAACGCGCGGACGTGCGAAAGCAACTCAGTCGGGTGCGTGGGCTTGGTCAGGTAATCGTCCGCGCCGACTTCAAACCCGGCGACCTTGTCGTCCAGCTGGGTCTTCGCCGTAAACATCAGAATCGGAATTGAATCCGTCGCGGGATTCTTCCGCAGGCGGCGAGCCACTTCGTAACCGTCCATATCCGGCATCATCACATCCAGCAGGATCAAGTCCGGCCGCTCCTCCAGCGCCTTCTCCAGCCCTTGTGCGCCGTTCGAAGCCGCGCTGACCGCATACTTCTGCCGCTGGAGCATCAACCCCACCAGTCGCAACGTATCCACATCGTCGTCTATAATCAGTATTCTTTCAGACATTGTAAACCTCGCGAACAGGAGCCGGGCTTCAACGGCTTGAGCCCAGACTGTTTCTATAATTATAACGGACAAGTCCCCATCTTTTGGCGCTATAATGAAACCCGCGACGGAACAACCAACCGCCCAAATGGGGATGACAGGCTTCGACGGGAGAGGCTGATTCCGGAATGCGAGCCGAGCGCGCGCCGACCTCGTAAAATCAGCGCAAACTTTAAGTGCCAACAACCGCACTTACGCCGCTATGCCCCTCGCCGCCTAAGGCGAAGCCTAACGGTTGACATCTTCGCGATGTCACGTCCGCCGTCCCCGTCCTCCACCCGGCGACGGACCGGGCGAAACAATGATGGAGCGCCGCGTGTGATTCCGCTAAACACGCCCAAGACCAGCGGATGGTCGCAGGCTTACCAGCCGGCCGGGATGCCTGCGATGACGAACAACGGCAGGCTACGCTCGTAGAGTTCCGCGAGTCGAATCTTTCGGACGCGGGTTCAATTCCCGCCATCTCCACTTTGTATAATTGTCCGGCATTGCGCTGGGCAATTATCGTTTAACGGAAAACAACCGACATGAAAAAAAAACTTGCAATCGTTATGGGATGTCTTATCCTCAGCCTCGCCTGCAATCTGCCCGGTTACACGCCGACGGATGAATCGCCCCTCACGCAAACGCCTCCCCCTCCTCCCGCAACGGCTGCGCCCCTTCCAGCCTCCCCCACGCCCGAGCCGCCGCCGCCCTACTTTGACGACGAGTTCGATAGCGCCTCTCCCTATTGGAAGATCGTCCAGGTCGGAGGCGCGCAGCCGGCGACATTCACATTCGACAGTTCCCTGCGCATCGAAAACCCCGCGCCCGATTCATGGATCGTCGGAGTCCATCTCATTCACTCGTATTCCAACGTCTTTCTGCGCGCCAAGACTGCGGTAAACCCGGCCGGCTCGGTCGGGCTGATCTGCCGTTACAATGAAACCGACGGCTGGTACGAATTCAACATCGCCAGCGACGGGACTTACAGCCTCCTGCTTGGCAAATGGCTCGCCGAAGGTATTGTCACATACGTTCCCATCTTCAGCGATACAAGCGCCCTGGCTGAAAGCCCCGTCCTCGAACCCGGCTTGTTTTGCGAAGACAACTTCCTGCGTCTTTATGTCAACGACGCCCTCCTACGCAACGTGGATGTGACGAACTACGGACTGACCGAAGGCAACATCGGAATTTCCGCCGCGTCTTTAGCGCAAGCCCCCGCGACCGTCCTTTTCGAATGGATTTCGATCAAAGACAAGTAATTGGAATTATCCGACTGTTTCACCGGCGTCCGCCCCAGCAACGCCTACGGCTTCGGCGTGGTGGGTTTGTATGAAGCGGTGAAGCAGGCGCTGCAAAAGTAAGCGTGAAGCGACAGTCGTCTCGCGGGCGATTGTCGCTTGTGAAATAAAAGGAGGCTGAGATGAAAAAAAGCGCGAAGATCGCACTTGGAGTCTTTGTCGGGATTCTCGTCATCGCCGTTCTGGGGTTGTTGTGGAAAACGAAGCAGGAGGCCTACAACCTGCTCCATTCGCCCGAGGCGGAACATAAACACCCCGAAGAAACGCCCGCCGATTACAACCTTGAGTTCGAGGACGTAACCGTCGTCAACCCGGACGGCATGACGCTGGTTGGCTGGTTCGTCCCTTCGCAGAACGGCGCGGTCGTCATCATGCAGCACGGGTACAAATCCACGCGCAAGGAAATGCTCAACGAAGCGGAGATGATGCATCGTCACGGCTACGGCGCGTTGATCACATCCGTCCGCGCGCACGATTACAGCGAGGGCGATTTCATCTCGCTCGGCGTTTACGAAATGGACGACATGCAAGCCTGGTACGACTATCTCATCTCCCGCGAGGATATTGATCCCGATAAGATCGGCATCCTCGGCAACTCCTACGGCGGGATGCTCTCCATCCAGTACGCCGCTCAAAACGAAGACATCAAAGCCGTTGTCGCCAATAGCGCCTTCTCGTCCATGTCGGATACGGTCGCGACCAGCGTAGAGCATTTCACGGGTTTGCCCGAATTCCCCTTCGTGCCGCTGATTGTCTTCTGGGCGGAGACGGACAACGGCGTCAAGATGGAGGAGATAGACGCCACAAAGTGGATTCCGCTCATCAGCCCGCGCCCGGTCTTCCTCATGCAGGGCGGCGCGGATACGGTCGTCTCGCCTTCGAGCGGACAGATCCTCTACGACGCGGCGAACGAGCCGAAGGAACTCTGGTTCGATCCCGAACTCGGTCACGTGGATTTCGACACCGAACGCGCAGGGGAATATGAAACGCGCGTCGCCGCCTTTTTCGATCAATATCTTCTTGGAGAATAACTGTGAAAAAAATCCTGCCCCTTGCCCTGATTCTCCCCGTTTTGTTTGCCTGCGCCCTGCCTGCCGCCGCGCCGACGGAGGCGTCCGCCCCCGCCGAATCCGCGCCGCCCTTCCTCGGCATGTGGATGAACGACACGGAGACGTACGTCTTCACGGCGAACAGCCTGTACCACGTTATCATCCGCCCCGAAAGCGGGCAGGTGAACGAAGAGTTCTCCGAGATCGTCGCTTACGACGCCGCCGCCAGCCGCATCACCCTGCGTAAAACGTGGATTCGCGTCAACGGCAAACCCGCCGGGTTCGACGCGCCGCTCTACACGTTCATCTATTCCGCGAGCGGCGATTCCCTGCAATTGGGGCTGGGAACCGAAACGGAGTTTGCGACCGAACTGGACCCGGCTGTTTTTACGCGGAAATGATTTGCCTTGTACTGAAATGAAACACGCCCAAATCAAAACCCACCTCACAACGAGACGGGTTTCCACTATTCACTATTCACTATTTATCTATTCTCTACTTATCTACTTATCTATTCTCTACTCATCTACTTATCTATTCTCTACTCATCTCTTTATCCTCTTCCCCAACTCCATCGCCGCAAACACGACCACGCCCGCCGCCGCCGCAATGGACAGATCGCATAAACTGAGCGGCGCGACCTCGAAGAAATTCGCCAGCGCGGGGATGTACAAAACCATCATCTGCAAACCAAAGACGATGACTGCCATGCCCGCCAGAACAGGGTTGCTCATCACGCCGAGCCTGAACAGCGATTCTTTATCCGAACGCGAAGCCAGCGCCTGAAAGATTTGCATGAACGCCAGCGAGGTGAAGAGCATCGTCTGCCATTCGGGGCGGCCGGTGAAGAAATACCACGAGCCGAGTCCCAAAGCCAGCGCGCCGATCATCAGCCCGACCCAAATCGTCTGCCTGCCTGCGCCGCGCGAGAACACGCCTTCGGTGGGAGAGTAAGGCGCGCGCTTCATCGCATCCTTTTCGGGATTTTCCACGCCCATGCCCAAACCGAGCAAGCCGTCGGTCAATAGATTCAGCCAGAGCAATTGCAATGGCAGTAACGGCAATGGCTTGCCCAAAAACGGCGCGAGCAACATCGCCAAAATCTTACCGATATTTCCCGCCACGCTAAAACGCACAAACTTGCGGATGTTGTCGTAGATCGTGCGCCCTTCCTTCACCGCCGCCACGATGGTCGTAAAATTATCGTCGAGTAAAACGAGGTCAGACGCTTCTTTGGAAACATCCGTACCGGCAATTCCCATCGCCACGCCGATATCCGCCTTGCGCAGGGCGGGCGCGTCGTTGACTCCGTCGCCGGTCATCGCAACAATGTGACCCTTCTCCTGCAAGGCTTGCACGATTCTCAATTTGTGTTCGGGGGCAACGCGCGCAAACACGCTTACTTCATCCACGACGTTTTTCAATTCATCGGGCGCGAGGTTTTCGATCTCGACGCCGGTGAGCGCCTTTATGCTCAAGGCGCCGTCCCCGGCGCCGAGGACGGCGACGGGAGCAGATGGGGCATGGACAATACCCAATTGCCGCGCAATCTCGATGGCGGTCAGCGGATGATCGCCGGTGATCATGATCGTGCGGATGCCCGCGGACTTTGCGACCGCCACCGCGTCTTGAACTTCACTGCGCGGCGGGTC
>CAADGT010000187.1 GCA_900696595.1 uncultured Chloroflexota bacterium | reverse complement strand
CGGCAGTCATTTCTGAGATGACTGTCGCCTTGCGCGTTTATAAATTAAGGGTGGATTGTTTGTACCCGCAGCGGGTATAATTTTCGCGCGTGGGTTCTCCGCGCGCGAATTGCGCCTCAGACTCCGCCCTGGGCGGGTCGCTCCCCCCAAGCCCGAATCCACGCCCAAGCCTTCCCATGCCAAGCCGGAATCGGTCTTCACGCTTTATCCTCTCCCTGACCCTGCTCGCCGCCTTTTGCGCAGGGATGTTTTCGACGAGTCCGCGAGGGGTGGGGGCGAAGCCGGCGGGGGCGAACGCTATAAATGTCGTCATAAGTGAATTTCGTTTTCGAGGAGATGGCGCAGGAAACGATGAATTCATTGAATTGTATAATCCGATAAATATTCCTGTTGCCATTGGCGGTTGGCAAATCTGGGGATCAAATAATGCCGGTTCAAATAGTATAAGAGCTACGATTCCATCTGGGACGATTCTTCTTCCAGGGCAATATTACTTAATTGCCCATACAGGGTATAGTGGTCCGCAAACTGCTGACTTGACTTATGGAACAGGTATCACCGATGATGGCGGGGTTGCGCTGATGTATAATGATGGGACAACTGTCATTGATCAAGCAGGATTAAGCGCGGGTTCTGCCTATCTGGAGGGAACGCCGCTGTCTCCATTGACGTCTAATTTAGACCAGGGTTATGCCAGGACAAGTAATGGGTGTAACGATACAAATAATAATTCGGCAGACTTCCTGCTAACAAACCCCAGTAATCCACAAAATTCTTCCAGCCCTATAATTCCCTGCCTGTATGTTACAGGCGTAGATTCGACCAAGTCGAATGGAACCTACACCTCCGGCGAAGTGATTGATATAGACGTGACATTCAGCAACAATGTAAACGTCACAGGAAGCCCGGTTTTGCTTTTGGAAACAGGTCCGACCGACCGGAATGCCGTTTACTCCCCAGACGCTGACGCGAATGACGGGGATGCGATCACTACCTTTCGATATACTGTTTCCAGCACAGATTCTTCAATTGATCTGGATTATGTCTCGACAACAGCCCTATCTTTGAATGGCGGTATGATCACCGGCGCGGTTGGAGACGCCTTGCTTGATCTTCCCATGCCGGGGGCAAGCGGATCCTTGGGGGATAGTAAGAATATTCAGATTGACGCAGTGGGAAGCCCTACTCTTGTTTCCATCAGAAGACAAACTCCGTCATCCACGCCTACAAATGTAGACACCCTAGTGTTTCGGGCAACTTTTAGCGAGGTTGTTAACGCTTCGACCGTCACTGCCGACGATTTTATTGTGACTGGCTCAACAGCAGCGGTATCTCTTATTACTTCTGTCAACGGATACACATTCGATCTAACTATTTCAGGCGGCGATCTTGCCGCTTTGAGCGCGGATGTTGGGATCAATATTAGTTTGACTGCCAATGTTACTGATTTGGCGGGCAACGCAATGCTAACTACCCCTGAACCATCCATAGACGAGATTTACACCGTAGATAATACTCTGCCAACTATTATTTCAATCAATCAACTTGCCACCCAGCCCGACCCTACTTCTTCTCAGCCCATTCTGTTCGAGATTGTCTTTTCTGAACCGATTGTCGCCTCCACACTTGCGCCTTCAGATATCGGCCAAAACGGCTCAATCTCTTCTGGACTTACCTGGTACATATCAAATACAGTAAACCCGGCAATTTTCAATTTATCAGCTACCGTTTCCGGAAATTCAAGCAACAGCGGCACTGTAATTCCGACAATGAGCGCGAATGCAGTTAATGATCTGGCAGGAAACAACAATGACGTGTTTGCTGGCGGCAGTTGTCTAGCCACTGAACCGAACAACTGTGTACAGTTGAATGTTACAGATGACCCCACCGTCACCATCACGCAAGCCGCCGGGCAACCCGACCCGACCAGCGCGTTGCCGATCAATTTCACCGTCCAATTTTCCGAGCCGATCAATACGGCGACCTTCACTCCCGCAGACATCACCCAGACCGGCACAGCCGCGAGCGTTGTCTGGAATATCGCCAACTCCGGCGATAACACGACCTTCACGCTCTCTGCCGTCTCTTCGGGCTATGGAACAGTCGCCCCGATCATTGAAGCCAACAAAGTCCTCGACCTCTCCGGCAATAACAATACGGCGAGCAATCTTGCTCCAACGGACAACTCAGTCGAATTCCTCTCGATCAGCGCCCGCGCGGTCATCATCAACGAAGCGGCGTGGGCAGGAACCGCGTCAGGACTGACAGGCGATGAATGGATCGAACTGCATAACACCACAGGCAACGATATCAACATTACAGGTTGGACGTTGAGAGCGTCGGATGGAACGCCCTCCATAACGCTTGCAGGAACGATCGCCGCCGGGGGGTATTTCCTGCTCGAGCGCGACGACAACGATACGGTCTCCGATGTGGACGCGGACCAAATATATACAGGCGAACTCTCCAACAGCGGCGAATCTTTAACCCTGCGCGATGGCGCCAGCAAAGTGATAGACACCGCCAACGGCAACGGCGGCTCGTGGCCCGCGGGCAGCGCATCCACTTATGGGACGATGGAACGAAAGAGCGCCTCGGCCGACAGCGACAGCAACTGGCAGACAAATACCGGAATCAAAAAGAACGGAAAAAACGCCAACGGCGGCGACATCCTCGGCACTCCCAGGAACAGCAACACTCCCCTGCCTGTGGTCACTGTCACCCCAAAAAAGACAGAGACGCCCACCCCGCGACCCTCTCCCATCCCCATCCCGCCGCGCCCGATCCTCAACGAGATCCTCGCCCGCCCCGGCTTCGACTGGAATCAGGACGGCAAAGCCGACGTCTTCGACGAATTTATCGAGATCAAGAACCTGACCGCCATAGACATCTCCCTGAACGGCTGGAAGATTAACACGTTAAACGGCGGAAAAACATTCGCTCTGCCGGAGGTCAAACTCAAACCGGGCGAGCGCATCGTCTTATACGGAAAACAGACCAACCTTCTGCTCAGCGACGGCGGCGAGACAGTGCGCCTTGTCAATTCCAGCGGCAAAATCTACGACGCCTTTACCTACAACCTCGCCCGCGCCGAAGACGCATCCTTCTGCCGCCTGCCCGACGGCGCCCCCGGAAACTCGTGGTTCGAAGATTGCGTCCCCACACCCAACCTCGCAAACACGCGCGAAGGCAAGCCCCCCGCACCGCCCGACGGAGGCGCTGCCCCTGCCTGTAACCTACCCGACACCGTCCCGCCCGAAATCCTCATCCCCGAATGTCACGGCTACGGCGCGGATATTTGGAATCCCTTCTATTGGGACTTCGTCAATTGGATTGATAAGTTGTGGATTCAACAGGCGAATGAGAAATGGCGCACGTTCATTGAGTAAAATAAGGCCCTAAAGATTTTCAAAACCTTTAGGGTCTTTTCATAAGGAATACTATGGAAACCTTCTTCTCTTTTTTGGAAAAACGCGCCGATGATTGTTCCTCCCTTCTATGCGTGGGACTCGACCCGCACCTCTCCGACCTCCCAAGCCCCACCGCCGCCTCCGCCCGCGACTTTTGCCTGAATCTCGTCCATCAGACCTCGCGCTACGCCGCGGCATTCAAACCCAACGCCGCCTTCTTCGAAGTCTTCGGCGCGGAAGGCTGGACCGCGCTCAAAGAAGTGATCGAAGCCATCGGCGAAGAATCAGCCCGAATGGGGTCGCGCATCCCCGTCATCCTGGATGCGAAGCGCGGCGACATTTCATCCACCGCCGAAGCGTATGCCCAATCCGCTTTTGAGCATCTCGGCGCCGACTGCATCACGTTGAATCCGTATCTCGGCAAAGACTCCGTCGAGCCGTTCATCAAGGATTCGGAGAAGGGCGTTTTTCTTTTGTGCAAAACGTCCAACGCCGGTTCGATGGATTTGCAAAACCTGCTCGTCATGCCGCCGGGTTCGGATGCGCCCATGCCGTTGTATATTTACGTGGCGAAACTTGCCCAACAGTGGAACGAAAAAAATAACGTCGGCGTCGTGGTCGGCGCGACCCATCCGCAGGTTATGGAGATGATCCGCGCCGCGGCGCCGGATTTGTGGTTTCTCGCTCCCGGCGTCGGCGCGCAGGGCGGCGAATTGGAAATCACGCTGAAATCGGGCTTGCGGGCAGACGGCAAGGGATTGTTGCTCCCCATCTCGCGCGCCATTTCGCGGGCGGATAATCCCGGCAGGGCGGCGGCGGAGAT
>CAADGT010000186.1 GCA_900696595.1 uncultured Chloroflexota bacterium | reverse complement strand
GAGCGCCACCGGATGATTATTACCCGGAGGAGCCCCAGGCAGCGCCCGCCATCCAGACTGATAATTATCTCCCGACACCCGCCATGATGCCAGTCAATTCCCCGCGCCCTGATGTTCCAGTCACTGTTCTGAAGTGATCGTAACTTCAAGATGGTGGGAAGGTTCCGGGTATTTCGTTTATGAAATACATGGGCTTAACCCGTTGCAAGTGTTGAAGTTATCCTGCAGCCTGTAACTCTTTTCAAGATTAGGCGTTGAATCCCAACTCGATTTTGGGGCAATGGGTATAATTCAGGGGAGCCATGTCCGCCATTGATGAAATTAAAGCCCGGATAGATATTGTTGACCTCGTTTCTGAGGCGGGGGTGAAATTACGCAAAGCCGGTCGAAACATGACCGGCTTTTGCCCCTTTCACGACAACAAACATACGCCCGCCTTTGTGATCTGGCCCGAGACCGGCACATGGCGTTGTTTCGGTCAGTGCAACGAGGGCGGCGATATTTTCAAGTTTGTGATGAAGCGCGAGGGCGTTGACTTTAAAGAGGCTTTGCAAAAACTTGCCGAGCGCGCCGGCGTGGAACTCAGAGAGTATCAGCCCGAAACGCCGCAACAGAAGGAAGCCTACGATCATCTCCGCAAATTGATGGAGGACGCGGTCATTTTCTATCGCAGTCAATTGATGGCAAACGCCGAGATGCTCGCCTATCTGCGGGAGAGGCGCGGCTTGACCGACGCCACAATCGAAACCTTCGGTTTGGGATATGCCCCGCCCGGCTACGATAACGCCTTGAAGTATTTTTCCCAGCGCGGCTGGCTCGAGCAGGATTTGATGGACGCAGGCTTGTTGAGCGAGCGCGACGACGGAAAGCGCTACGACAAGTTCCGCAACCGCATCATGATTCCGATCCGCGACGAGCAGGGCCGGATGGCGGGCTTTGGCGCGCGCATCGTGGACCCAACGGATATTCCCAAGTTTCTCAATTCGCCCGAGACGGCGATCTTCACCAAGGGCAGAATTCTTTACGGGTTGGACCGCGCGCGCAAGCCCATCCGCGCGGCGGATCAGGCGGTGATTGTCGAAGGCTATCTCGATGTGATCGCCTTGCATCAGGCGGGCTATGAGAACGTCGTCTCGCCGATGGGCACGGCATTGACCGAAGATCAGTTGCGTTTGCTGAAGAGGCTGACGAGAAGAATTGTCCTTGCTCTCGACCCGGATGCGGCCGGGCAGAAAGCCGTGTTGCGCGGGTTGGAGGCGGCGCGCTCCGCGATGGACAAGGAGGGGGAACTGGGGTTCGACGCGCGCGGTGTGTTGAGGAATGAGTCGCGCTTGCAGGCGGATTTGCGCGTGGCGACCCTGCCCGACGCGCTCGACCCGGATGAGATCGTGGCGCGGGATAAAGAAGAATGGAAGCGCATCATCGCGGACGCCAAACCGATTGTGACGCATGTGATGGAGACGCTTTCCGCCGGGCGGGATTTGAACGACCCAAAGACAAAGGATGAGATCGCGGCGCAGGTTCTGCCGTTGATTGACGATCTGGCGAGTCCGTTGGAACGCGATACCTACCGCCAGACGCTGGCGAGAATGCTTCGGGTAAATGAGGGCTCGTTGATGGCTGCCCAGCCCCGGGGCGCGGCGGCGAGGCGCAGGTCCAGGAGGACCGAATCAAGCCGGGGCGTAGAATCCGCTTCTGTGTTGGCTCATCCGGGAGGAAAAATCGGTTTCTATTGTTTGGGCGTATTGATCCGCAAACCCGAATTGATCTATCGGCTCGACCGCAGGCTGGAAGAATTCGGCTTGATCGCATTGGCGGCGGAGGATTTCGAGTATACTGACCAGCAGTTGTTGTTCGGCGTTCTCAGGCAGGCGATGGGGCAGGACGAAAAAGATCACGGGCAGTTCGTCCTTTCGCAGGCGCCGGATGCGTTGACGCCGCTGATCAACGAACTCATGGCGCGCGAGGAAAAAACCGACCCGTTGGAGGAGCGCCTTCTGGAAGACCTGCTGGGGCGTTTCCTGGACCTGAGACGCGCGCGCGCAAAGACGAATGTGGATCAATTGCGGTTTATGCAGGAGGATGAACAACAGGCGGGCGGCGGGAATTTGAAGTTGTATCAGGAGCAGACAATTCAGTTTACGCGTTTATTGCGCGGGCTAGATCAGGCAAAGTCGAAACTGTCCAAGAGGCAGGCGTAGCGGTTATTTTTGTGAAAGGAAGACGAATGTCTCCCAGGCAATCGGGAACGAAAGCATCGCAAAGAAAAATGGCGAAGAGGGAAAAGCAAAACATGAAAACGCAAAACGCCCATGGGATGCCCGCCGTTCATGCGGGGACGGGGCGGGCGGACTTTCATGATTACGGCGGCGACGAATTCATCGAGCCGGACGGATCGCTCCTGACGCAGCAGGAGGAGGACTTCGAAGAGCCGCTCGACTTGCGCGAGCATCTTTCCAATGAATCGGGCGAGGACCCGGTGCGCCTATACCTGAGCGAGATCGGGCAGGTGAAACTGCTCGGCGCGGACAACGAGTTTCGCCTTGCGACGACGATCGAAGGCGAGCGCATGATCGAGGCTTTGAAAAAAATCAAACAGCGCAAGGGAATCGAACGGGCGGATTCGATCTTTCATTCAATCGTTACGGAACTGCTTACATCGTGGGATCGCTTGCGCGAGGATACCAAACGCCTTGAATACGACCCGCCGAACCTTCCGCTTCTTCTGGCGGAGGCGCAGTCGCTTCATGCCGGTTGGGAGTTTGATTCTCCATCCTATCTGCGCGCCTATCTCGACAACGGTCACTGGGGGGGCAACCACCTGTGGGACAACCTTGCGCGCCACGCTTATGGCGTGTTCCTGAGCATGTATCTGCTGCCGTTCGGTTACGCCGAGTGGCTGTTGAAGCATCTCCGCGCTCGTCACGCGTTTCCGTCACGGCGCGCGCTTTTCCGCAATTTACCCTCGCAGGAGCATCTGTCCGCGGAGATGGAATCCGCCTGCAAGCGCGCCTCCGACGCCCGGCAGGCGCTTGTGCGCGCGAATTTGCGGCTGGTGGTGAGTGTGGCAAAGCGGTATTTGGGGCGCGGCATCCCATTGCTCGATTTAATTCAGGAGGGCAACCTGGGCTTGCTTCGCGCCATCGGCAAGTTCGACCCCCGGCGCGGATTCAAATTCAGCACATACGCCACCTGGTGGATCCGTCAGTCCATCAACCGTTCCATCGCCGAGCAGGCGCGCACGATTCGCATCCCGGTTCATCTGTTCGAATCCATCTCGCGTATATTGCGCGCGCAACGCCATCTCACGCAGATGCTGGGACGTGAACCGACCAACGAGGATATCGCGCTCGAAGTCGGCTATCTTTCGGCGGTGGACGTGCAATCTATTTTGCGCGCGCATGCTGAGAATCGCCCCGTCGGCCCCGAGCTTCAGCGCAAACTGGAGATCGCCACCCAAAAGGTGAATCGCGCCCTGCGCTCCGCCGAAGAGACGATCTCGCTCGAAGGTCCGGTGGGGGACGACGAATCCAGCGCGTTGGGCGATTTCATCGAAGACGAGGACGCGCTCTCGCCGATGGACGCCGCCGCGCGGGAGATGTTGCGCGAACAGATTCTGCATGCGCTCGCATCCCTCTCCGAACGGGAAAGGGACGTGCTGGAACTGCGCTTCGGCATCAAGGACGGGCGGGAGCATACGCTGGAGGAGGTCAGCCGTTACTTCGACGTGACCCGCGAGCGCGTGCGCCAGATCGAGGCTAAGGCGCTGAGGAAGTTAAGGCATCCCTCGAAGAGCAGGGAGTTGCGGGAATATTTGGGGGATTAGCAAGGCGGTTTTTCCAACTCGCGCTCAAATTGGCTGTGAAACAACGACGAAGAAATTTGTTTGGAAAAGGGCGATTGGTTGATTTTAGGCGCGCGTTATTTCTTTCGTTCTTTCAGCCCCTTCGTCATCAATTCCTTCGCTGTGTTTGGGTCGGCTTTGCCTTTCGTCGCCCGCGCCACCTGACCCATAAACCACTGGAACAACGTCTCTTTGCCCGCGTTATATTCGTCAACTTCTTTGGGGTTGTCGTTCAAAATCTTGGTCACGATCTCTTGAATGGCGTTCACATCCGTCATCTGCAAGAGATTTTTTTCCTTCACGATCTGCGCGGGGTCGCCGCCGTTTTTGAAGAGTTCGACCAGCACGGTTTTACCCGCGCTTGCGCCGATGGTTTTATCCGTCACCATGTCAATTAATTTTGCAAGCGTTTCGGGCGCGAGGGCCGCATCGTCAACGCTCAAGCCTGAATCGTTCAGGTAGCGCATGAACTCGCCCGCGATCCATGAGTGGATCGTTTTCGCGGGGCTTTTCGATATTGATAAAACCCTTTCAAAATAATCCGCCAATGATTTTTCGGACGTAAGAAAACGCGCTTCAGATTGTTTCAGTTCAAAATCTTTAACGAAGCGCGCGGTTTTTGCTTCAGGCAATTCAGGCAATTGTTTGCGAATCGAATCTATCCACGCATCCGATAACTGAAGCGGAGGCAGATCAGGTTCGGGGAAGTAGCGATAATCGTGCGCATCTTCCTTTGACCTTTGGCTGGTCGTCACGCCCCGAACATCGTCCCAGCCGAGAGTTTCTTGCATCACTTCGCTGCCATCTTCATAAATTTTTATTTGGCGTTCAATTTCATATTGCGAAGCGCGGACGAGCGCGCGGAAACTGTTGAGGTTTTTTATTTCAGTACGCGTCCGAAGTTCGTCGCTGCCGATAGGTCGCACAGAAATATTGGCTTCAAAACGCAACACGCCTTTTTCCATGTCGCCCGAGTTCACGCCGAGATAACGCAAAATGGCGCGGATTTTTGTCGCATAATCCAACGCGGCTTCGACGGAACGCATATCAGGCTCGGAGACGATTTCAAGCAACGGCACACCTGCGCGGTTGAAATCTACGAGCGCGTAATTTTTTTCGTGGGCGAGTTTGGCAGTGTCTTCTTCGATGTGGACGCGGCGCACACGAATGCGCTTCGACTGCGCTTCCGCTTCGCTCGGCGCGGAAGAATCTATTACATCCAACCAACCCTTTTCTGCAATCGGCAATTCATATTGCGAGATTTGATAGCCTTTGGGCAAGTCGGGATAATAATAATTTTTTCTTGCAAAGGTGTTGTGCTTGTTAATGGAGCAGTTCAACGCCAGTCCGACCAACGCGGCGAGTTCAGTCGCTTTTTTGTTGACGGTGGGCATGGCGCCAGGCAAGCCTGTGCATGTCGGGCAGATGTTGACATTCGGCTCAGGCGCGGAGGCATAGTCGGCGGAGCAACTGCAAAACATTTTTGAGTTGGTGAGTAACTCGCCGTGAATTTCAAGTCCGATTACGGGTTCGTAGGTTAGTTTCATGGTTTGATAGTTTGCTAGTTGACGATAGACCATGGACGATGGACGATGGACGATGGTCAATGGTCTATGGTCAAAGGGATGGAAGCCTTTTATGCCAATCCGTCACTTGTTGATAGGCGTGAGCGACTTGGAATAAGGTTTGCTCATCTAAACGCTTGCCGATGAGTTGCATACCGACGGGCATGTTGTCCGAGAAGCCAGAGGGTAGCGCTAAGGCAGGGACTCCTGCGGGGTTGGTGGCGACGACGTAAATATCGGAGAGGTACATTTCGAGCGGGTCGCTGGT
>CAADGT010000185.1 GCA_900696595.1 uncultured Chloroflexota bacterium | reverse complement strand
GTCCCGGCGCGCGCTGGACAAAGGAGGGCGCTACCATGGTTGCCAAGGCTCGAGCCGCCTGGCTTAGCCGCCAATGGGATGCCTTGCCGTTGGCTGCTTGATTCTACAGAATTTGAATGCTCCCGCTGTTGATTCCCGTAGAATATGCGTCGTTCTTTGCGCTACAATGGATCGTTCCTGAAATTCAAAGTCTGTCGGACCGTCTGTATCATTCATAAAAGGAGATTGACATGGCTGAAGAAAAAAAGAAGGACGAAGAAAAGAAAGACGAAAAACCGACCCCCAAGGACAACATCGTCACGACCAAACATTCCGCGCGGATCGGCGGCAGGACGTTGAAGTACACCGTCACGACCGGGACGATGGTCTTGAAGGAGGAGGTCAACGACAAGGAGAAGGACGCCGAAGTGGAGAAGGCGCGCGCGCAGATCTTCTTCACCGCCTACACGCTCGACGGGGTGAAGGATAAAACCAAACGTCCGATCACGTTTTCGTTCAACGGCGGACCCGGCTCGTCCTCCGTCTGGCTGCATCTTGGCGTGTTGGGTCCGCGCCGCGTGGTGTTGACCAGCGAAGGCGAGATGCCCAAGCCGCCCTTCAAACTGACGGACAACGAATATTCGATCCTCGATGAAACCGACCTCGTCTTCATTGACCCGATGAGCACCGGCTTCAGCCGCCCGGTGGACGGCGAGAAATCGAAAGACTGGCACACCTTCACAAAGGACATTGCCTCCGTGGGCGATTTCATCCGGCTGTATGCCACGCGCTACAACCGCTGGCTTTCGCCAAAATTCCTGGCGGGCGAATCCTACGGCACAACCCGCGCCTCGGGGCTCTCCGGCTATCTCGCCGACCGTCACGGCATGTTGCTCAACGGGCTGATGCTCGTCTCCGCCGTGCTGGATTTCACCACGATTGACTTCAACCACAACAACGACCTGCCCTACATTCTTTTTGTGCCGGGCTACACCGCCACAGCCTGGTATCACGGCAAACTGGACAAAAAGATTCCGCTCAAGACCTGGCTCAAAGAGTCTGAGGAGTTTGCATTGGGCGAATATACGGCCGCGCTGATGAAAGACGCGGCCCTCCCCAAAGAGGAAAGAAAAAGGATCGCCGAAAAACTTGCGCGGCTCACCGGCATCTCGGTCGAATTCATCGAACGCGGAAACCTGCGCATTCACACCTTCCACTTCTTCAAGGAATTGTTGCGGGATAAGGGCAAAACCGTCGGGCGGCTCGACAGCCGCTACACCGGCATGGATCGAACCGGCGTGGGCGAAACCTTCGAGTACGACCCGCTCTTCGCGCAGGTCAACGGCCCCTACACGGCGGCGTTCAACGACTACATCCGCTCCGAACTTAAATTTGAAACCGACACGCCCTACGAAATCCTCAGCGAAAAAGTCTGGCGGCAATGGTCGTACAGCTACTTTGAAAATCAATACGTCAACGTCGCCGAGACTCTCCGCGCCGCGATGACCTTCAACAAGTACCTCAAAGTCTTCGTCGCCAACGGTTACTACGACCTCGGCACGCCCTACTTCGCCACCGAATACACCTTCAACCATCTCGCCCTCGACGAATCCCTGCGCAAAAACATCAGCATGGGCTACTACGAAGCCGGTCACATGATGTACGTCCACATGCCCTCGCTCAAACAGATGAAAAAGGATCTGGGCAAATTCATCAGGGACGCGAGTTAAATAAAAAAAGACCCGACAGGTTTTAAAAACCTGTCAGGTCTCATTGCGTATAAACCATGAACCTCGACGATCTCGACCTCTTCCAACAACTCGACAGACAAAACATGATCGCGCAGATCAACGCCCTGCCCGATCAACTTCAAAGCGCGTGGGATTTAGGGCGGACGCTTCCGCTCCCAACCCTGGATGGGATTCAAAACATCCTCCTGTGCGCCATGGGCGATTCCGGCTCCGCCTCCGAACTCGCGCTTGCCTCTGTTTTCTCAAGCCTTAACCTCCCCGCCAGCGTCCACCGCGGATACGGACTGCCCGCCTTCGCGGATTCTCGAACGCTTGTCGTTTGCCTCTCCCATTCCGGCAACTCTGAAGAAGTGTTGGACGCGTTTGAATCCGCGCGGAAAAACGGATGCAAAATCTTCGTCATCACCACCGGCGGCGAGATCGAAAAACGCGCGAACGCCAACCATATCTCCGTCTGGAAGTTTGCCTATTCCGGCATGGACACGACCGCCATCGCCTATCCCTTCGCCTTGACTCTCGCCCTCCTCTCCCGCCTCGGCCTGATCCCCGACCCGTCCGCGGACATTGCCGAAGCCGTCGCAATGATGAAACGCTCGCAACAGCACATCGTCCCCGAAGCGCTTGCGGCCAAGAATCCCGCCAAGCGCTACGCCGGGCAACTCGTCGGACGTTGGGTCACGCTGATTGGAACGGAACAACTCGCCCCCGTCGCGAAGCGTTGGAAGACGCAGATCAACCAGCTGGCCAAGGCGGGCGCCAACTTCGAGATCATCCCCGAAGCGACGCACAACACGCTCGTCGCCAGCGTCAACCCAAATCCCACACTCAACGCGCACACCATGACTCTCTTCCTGCGCGCGCCCGGCGACCATCCGCGGGACAGATTGCGCTCCGACCTGATGCGCCAGTCCTTCATGCTCGACGGACTGAACACCGACGTCATTGACGCGCGCGGCGAATCCCTCATCGCGCATTTGTGGACGCTGCTCCTCTTCGGCGATTATATGGCGTACTACCTCGCCATGGCTTACGGAGCCGACCCATCCGAAGAAGAGGCGTTTGTGAATCTCAAATCGGCATTGGCGTCCACGTAGAACAAATCTATAGATTTGTTCTACAGCCCCATCCAAAATTCACCCGCTGAATTTTGGAGTATAATCGGCGCAGATCAAATAGACTTCCGAAGTCTTTGAGACTTCGGAAGTCTTAACGAATGGAGAAACCATGGCAAAAGCAAAACTCATCCCCCCCTATGGCGGTAAGCTGGTGAATCTCGTTGTCGAAGGAAAAGAGCGCGAAGAACTGATCGCCCGCGCCGGGCAGTTGCCTTCGATCAAAATCACCACCCGCAACCTGTGCGATCTCGAACTGATCGCCACCGGCGGTTTTTCGCCGCTGACAACCTTCATGGGCAAAGCCGACTACGACCGCGTCCTCAAGGAAATGCGCCTCGCGGATGGAACGCTCTTCCCGCTTCCCATCACGCTGACCGCCGACCCAAAGGAACTCCCCACCGTCGGCGAAGAACTCGCGCTGCGCAACGCCAACTTCGACCTGATCGCCGTCATGCGCCTCGACGAAGTCTTTCACTGGGACGCCGATACCGAAGCCGCGCTGGCTTACGGCTCGACCGACTCGAAGCACCCGATGGTCTCCGAAATGGGACGCTGGGGCAAGGTCTGCATCAGCGGCCCGCTCAAGGTCATCAACCTGCCCCGCTACTACGACTTTGTTGACCTGCGCCTCACCCCCGCGCAAGTCCGCGAACGGCTCGAAGCAATGGGACACGACAACGTCGTCGCCTTCCAGACCCGCAACCCGCTTCACCGCATCCACGAAGAATTGACCAAACGCGCCGCCGCGCAGGTGAACGGATCGCTGCTGATTCACCCCACCGTCGGCATGACCAAACCCGGCGACGTGGATCACTACTCCCGCACCCGCACATACAAGGCGCTGGTGGACAATCACTACGACAAATCCAAAACCATGCTCAGCCTGCTTCCGCTGGCCATGCGCATGGCGGGACCGAAGGAAGTCCTGCTGCACGCCATCATCCGCCGCAACCACGGAGCGAATCACTTCGTCGTCGGGCGCGACCACGCGGGACCCGGAAACGATTCGACGGGCAAACCGTTCTACGGTCCATACGACGCGCAAGAGAACATGAAAAAGTACGAATCCGAACTGGGCGTCAAAATGATCCCCTTCGAGATGCTCGTCTATCTCCCCGACGAAGGCCGCTACGTGGAGGAAAAAGATGTGCCGAAGGGCGCCAAAACCGCCAATATCTCCGGCACGCAAGTGCGCGAAGAATATCTCGCCAAAGGCAAATTGCTCCCCGAATGGTTCACCCGCCCCGAGACCGCTGAAATTCTGCGCGAGACCTACCCCCCGCGCCACAAACAGGGCTTTGGCATCTGGTTCACCGGGCTGAGCGGCTCCGGCAAATCCGCCACCACACAAGTCCTCACCTCGCTCCTGCTCGAACGCGGACGCGAAACCGCCATCCTCGACGGCGACGTAGTCCGCACGCATCTCTCGAAGGGACTCGGCTTCAGCAAGGAAGACCGCGACACCAACATCCTGCGCATCGGATTCGTGGCGGGCGAGATCGTCCACGCGGGCGGCATCGTCATCTGCGCCGCCATCAGCCCCTACCGCGCCACCCGCGAAGAAGCCCGCAAGATGGTCGGCGAAAACTTCATCGAAATCTTCATGGACACCCCCGTCGAAGTCTGCGAACAGCGCGACGTCAAAGGACTCTACGCCAAAGCCCGCCAGTCCATGGCAGACGGCAAACCGATGGGCTTCACCGGCGTGGATGATCCGTACGAGCCGCCCATCAATCCGGAGATCACGCTCAAAGGCTACGACTCCACCCCCGAAGACAACGCCCGCATCATCATTAAGTATTTGGAAGAACAGGGCTTTTTGCTTCCGGTGAAGTAATTCTTTCCGTCATTGCGAGGGCGCTCTTGCTCTTCGCCCGAAGCAACCTCAAACACGAATCATGAGATTGCTTCATCGGGAAGAGCGCCCTCCTCGCAATGACGATTTTTTTTGTATGACCGTTCGACACCCCCCTCTCGCCTCAATTCTGACGTTGAGCCTGCTTGCCCTTTCAGGGACCTTTCTCACCCTGTATGCGACTCCGCAGGGCATGGGGCTTTCGGATGACTCCATCGCCTACATCGCCGGGGCAAGAAGTATCCTCAATGGAGACGGCTACCGCGAAGCGTGGCTGGCGTCGAACCAACCCGTCACCCATTTCCCTCCCGGCTTTTCATCCATCTTAGCCCTCGTCGGCCTCAGCGGACTCGACCCCCTGCGCGGAACGCGCCTGGTCAACTCGCTTTTATTTGGCGCGAACATCCTCCTGCTCGGACTCATCGGCTGGCGCATGACCAGGTCGCAACCTGCCGGGCTCGCGCTTGCCATTTTATTTTTAATCAACGGCTCGCTCTTCCGCGTTCACGCCGTCGCCATGAGCGAACCGCTGTATATCTTCTTTACGCTGACGGCGTTTTTGGCATTTTCGCAATATTTTGCAACGGCTCAGGCTGGCGGTTGGAAACCGCGCCTACCGCAACAAAGCCCGCCTTCGCGGACTGAAAACCAGCCGCCGCAGGGCGGCTTCGCGGCTGTTGCCCGCGACTTCCAGTCGGGCGCAGAAGAAAAAACCGCCGCAAAATTTTTATTACTCGCTTCCGCCCTCGCCGCCTGCGCCTACCTCACCCGTTACGCCGGACTGGCCCTCGTCGCAACCCTTCTCGTTTCCCTCTTCATCCTTCACGATACCTGGAAAAAACGCCTGACCAGCGCGGGCGCCTTCCTCGCCGGATTCATCCCCCCCGCCCTTGCATGGAGCGCCCGCAACCGCCTGCTGACCGACAACGCCACCAACCGCACGCTTGTCTTTCACCCCGTCACGGCGGAAAATATTCAACTCGGCATTTCCAACCTCGCCGCATTCATGTTGCCCGTTGAAGAATGGCGCAGAACGCTGATTAAAATTCCCAATCTGTTCCCAGTCCTTATCGTTATCCTCCTTTCATCCCTGCTGATTTGGGTCGTTGCCAAAGCCTCGAAGAAATTCTTCAACCCCGCATCCGAAACGCCCGAAATCCTCTCCTTCGTCAACGCGCTTTACGTCTTCGCCTACCTCGCCTCCATCCTCGCCTCAATGACGCTCTTCGACGCCAGCACAAAATTTCAACTCCGCATCCTTGCGCCCGTTTACGTCAGCCTGCTCGTCATGCTCGCCTATCTCGGCTGGCAACTCTGGCAAAAACAAAAACCAATCTCTATTCTCTTATCTCTAATCATCTTCTCCCTTTCCATTTACAACTTCGCCTCCACCCTCGCCCAACTCCGCAAAGGCGGACAGGGCTACGCCTCCTTCCAATGGTTCGACTCCGAAGCAATGGATTTTCTCAGCAGACTTCCCGAAGGGACGCGCATCTACTCCAACGAAACCGCGCCGGTCTATCTTTACACCAATCGCCCCGGCTACGTCCTGCCCGACCTCGTTGATCCCGTCACCGGCTTGCCGCGCGGCAACACCGACGAAGGCATCGCCGCCCTCCAGTCCGATGTGCTTTCCGGCGAAGCCGCGCTCGCGCTCTTCGATTTCGGCTCGCGCGACGAGGATGTACAATCGGTATATCGAAACCTTGCCGACGGCTTATATCTTGCCTTCGATGGACAAGGCGATAAAATCTACACCGCGCATCCGTAAGGCAACCTTAAGGTTGCCCTACCAAAGGACTCTCATGACCATCTTCGACAAATTCAATTTGAAAGACCGCGTGGCGGTCGTCACCGGCGGCGGCGGGCAACTGGGCTTTGAGTTTTGCAAAACCCTCGCCGAAGCCGGAGCCGCCGTCGTCCCCGCCGATTTGAATATGGAACTCGCCTCCCGAACCGCGACTCGACTCTCGGAATCCGGGTACGCGGCGATGCCTTTTCCCCTCGACGTGACCCGCCTCGAATCGACCCGCGAACTGGTCGCTGAAACCGTAAAGCGCTTCAGCCGCCTCGACATCCTCGTCAACTCCGCCGCGCTCGACCCCAAATTCGACCCGGACGCCGCATCCAAAGGCATTGCCCCCGGCGCCTTTGAGGATTATCCCCTCGCCGATTGGCAAGCCGCCCTCAACGTCAACCTGACCGGAATGTTCCTCGCCACGCAGGCTTGCGTCAAACAAATGCTCGCGCAGGGAAAAAAGGGCAGCATCATCAACATCTGCTCCACCTATGGGCTCAACGGACCCGACCAGCGCATCTACATCAAGGACGGGAAGCGCGTGGCGTTCAAGCCTGTGTATTACTCCACCACCAAAGCGGGCGTGATGGGATTCACCAAATATCTCGCCGCCTACTACGCCGGAACGGAAATCCGCGTCAACGCGCTCACCCCCGGCGGCGTGTATAACAACCACGAAGAATATTTCGTCAAGAACTATTCCGCCAAAACCATCCTCGGACGCATGACGAAAAAGGACGAAATGAACGGCGCCCTGCTCTTCCTCGCCTCGGACGCTTCCTCTTACATGACGGGCAACAACGTCATCGTGGATGGCGGATGGACGGCGTGGTAGGAAGAAGATAATTAGTAATTAGAGAATAGAGAATAGTTCAAAACTACTCACTACTCACTACTCTCTACTCTCTACTCTCTACTCTCTACTCTCTACTCTCTACTCTCTTATGAAAAACATCCTCGCCCTCATCCCCGCGCGCGGCGGCTCAAAGGGAATCCCGCGCAAGAACATCCGCAGTTTTGCGGGCTATCCGCTCATTGCGTGGAGCATCGCCGCGGCGAAGCAAGCTCAACTTGTGACGCGCGTCATCGTCTCGACCGACGACGAAGAGATCGCCGCCGTCGCCCGCGAATGGGGAGCCGAAACGCCCTTTCTGCGTCCCGCCGAACTGGCGCAGGACAAAACGACGGATTTGCCCGTCTTTGAACACGCGCTCAAGTGGCTGGAAGAGACCGAAGGCTATCGCCCCGAAATTGTGATCCAACTGCGCCCCACTTCGCCCATCCGCCCGAAGACGATGGTGGACGATGCGATTCGAATCCTGCAAACCCATGCGGACGCCGACTGCGCGCGCGGAGTGGTGCCTGCCGCGCAAAATCCCTTCAAGATGTGGCGGTTCAACGGCGAAGAAAAACCGCTGGAGCAATTACTGGAAGTCCCCGGCATCCCCGAACCATACAACGCGCCGCGGCAGATTCTTCCGCCCGTGTACTGGCAGACCGGGCATGTGGACGCGATCCGCGCCGCTACGATTTTGGAGAAAAAATCGTTGACGGGCGATACGATCTATCCGTTAACGATAGACCCTAAATTCACGGTGGACATTGACACGCCCGCCGACTGGGTCAAGTATGAAGCGGTGATCTACGGCGGGTTGGAAGTCGTCTCGCCGGGCAAGCCGCGCAAGCAAATGCCCGAAAACGTAAAACTGATCCTCTGCGATTTCGACGGCGTGGTGACGGACAACTTTGTGTTGACGGATGAAAACGGCAAGGAGACGGTCTCCGCTTCGAGAAGCGACAGTATGCACATCAAAACCCTGCGCGAAAAAGGCGTGGAGACGATGATCCTCTCCTCGGAGCCGAATCCCGTTGTGCTGGCGCGCGCGAAAAAGATGGGGGTGGAGGCAATTCACGGGATCGGGATGCAGAATAAAGGGAAAGTGATGCGCGAAGTCCTCGAGCGGAAAAAAGTCCGGGCGGAGGATGTCATCTACGTCGGCAACGATCTCAACGACCTCCCCTGTTTTGAAATCGCAGGCTGGTCTGTGGCGGTGGCGGACGCATACCCCGAAGTGATTCGCGCCGCGGATTATGTGCTGACCAGGCGCGGTGGGCGCGGCGCGATTCGGGAGTTGTGTGAAATGGTGTTGAAGAGAGTAGAGAATAGAGAATAGAGAATAGAGAATAGAGATTAGAGAGTAGAGATTAGAAAGTAGATGCCGTCCGCCAAATGAGTGCTGACGACAGTGCAAGAAAGATAAGCGCCAAATGATCGCTTACAACAGGCGCTTGCCGACGAATGGAAAATCGAATTGTTTGATCAGGTGACCGTGCGAATAG
>CAADGT010000184.1 GCA_900696595.1 uncultured Chloroflexota bacterium | reverse complement strand
TTTGTTTTTAGGACGCGGAAAACGCGGATGAACGCAGATTTTTTTGACAAAACGTCCGAAAAGACGCCTTGAATCCGCGTTTTTCGCGCTCGTCCGCGTCCTGATTTTAAGAGTGTAAGGTAATCAGTTTTGCCATTACAAAAAGATGAACGATCATTAAGAAACCCAAAACTCTCTCCGATTAAAGAGGGAGACGGATGGAGATGGATTTACAATGACTTCAAAATTCACCCGCAGAGACTTCTTAAAGGTTGCATCCATTGGGAGCGCATCAGCAATTGCCTTGTCTTGCGGAGTCTTTTCCCTGGACGAGGAGGAAGCCGTGACCGATCCATTATCCACGAGCGCGGATGTGCTGGCGCTTGGCGCGGGGATCGCCGGGCTTGCCGTTGCGCGCGCGTTGACCGAAAGGGGGCGCACTGTGATCGTCCTCGAGGCGCGGAATCGAATCGGCGGGCGGTTGTGGACGGATTCGTCGCTGGGTCTGCCGTTGGATTTGGGCGCGTCGTGGATACATGGCGTGGAGGGGAATCCGATCGCTGAATTAGCGAAAGAATTTGGCGTGAAGACCATGCCTACAGATGGGAAAAACGCCATTGAGTTTGCGGCAGACGGCAGCGAACTGCCCGAAGGCGAGTTCGAGCGCATGGAAGCCTTGTTCGAGGATATTTACGAAGAAGTGGCGGAGATGCAAGACAGCACGGATGACGATATGCCCCTGCAAGCCGTATTCGATCAAGTTATCGCCAGCCGCAGGCTTTCGGATGAAGACTTGCGCCGATTGAATTACTACATCCATTTGGTAACCGCGCTGGAATACGGCGCGGACGCCAAGGACCTCTCGCTGTGGTGGTGGGATCAGGATGAGGAATTCGGCGGAGAAGAAGCGATCTTTCCCGGCGGGTACAACCAGATCAGTGATGGACTTGCCAAAGGCTTGGATATTCGACTCGGAGAGATTGTAAAAATTGTCAGGTACGGAAAGGATGGGGTCGAGGTGGAAACGTCCGCCGGGAATTTTGTGGCAGACAAGGTTGTGGTGACGTTTCCGCTTGGGGTGTTGAAACAGGCGTCGGTCAAGTTCGAGCCGCCGCTTCCTGAATCAAAACAGGAAGCGATCCGAAGACTTGGGATGGGAGTCTTGAATAAAGTCTATTTGAAATTTCCAGAAGCGTTTTGGGGCGAGGATTTGGAGACGATCAGTTATGTCGGCGAGCGGCTGGGCGAGTGGTGCGATTGGTTGAGTTTTGCGCCGTTCACGGGCGAGCCGGTGTTGATGGCGTTTCACGGCGGCGATAGAGGTTTTGCGCTCGAAGACTTGGGCGACAATGAGATTGTGGCGGGCGCGATGCAAACCCTGCGTGTGATGTTTGGCGACGATATTCCCGACCCTGAGAGTTTCATCATTACGCGTTGGGGTAAAGACCCGTTTTCATTTGGCGCGTATTCGCACATCCCGCCCTTTGCCAGCGGCGACGATTACGACGCGCTTGCCGAACCTGTGGATGATGTGTTGTTTTTTGCAGGCGAGGCGACTTCGCGCGAATATCCCGGCACAGTGCATGGGGCGTATTTGTCGGGAATCAGGGCGGCGGGGGAGATTTGAGTTTATTCAAACTCGATCTCGATTTCCTCGTCGTCCGCCCATTCTTCGCTGCGTTCGAACTCAATATCCCCGAATAAAACTTCCTGTTTCGCCGTGACGCGGTAACGCTTGACCAACTCCAACAGCGCGAGGAAGGTCACAACGATCTCCACGCGGGTGGCTTTGTCTGCGATCAACCCGCTGAAGGTGGCGCGCTGGATGTTTTTCAAAGTTTTTGTGATGAGATCAATCTTTTCGCGGATCGTCACCTTCGGCGCGGTGATGATCGCGCCGAGCGGCTTTTTGGCTTTTTCCCTTGCGAATGCGGTCTCCGCCGCCGCCAGAAGTTTTTCCAAAGTCAGGTTCGAGAGGTCGAGTTTCGGCTCCGCCTTCGGCGGGGGGGCGACGCGCAGGAAGGCGCGCAGGTTTTTCGATTGCCGGTCTTCGAGCCAAGCGGCGATCTCCTTGTATCGCTTGTATAACTTCAACTGCTCCACGAGCGATTCGCCGGGGTCCTCTTCGCCGGTTTCGCGTTCGGGCGGGCGGGGCAGTAGCGCCTCCGATTTGATCTGAACCAATTTCGCCGCGATCACAAGGAATGCGGAAATCTCGTCGGGGATCATCCGCTCGAGGCTTTGGATGTGCGCGAGATATTGATCTGTCACCGAGGCGAGCGAGACAGCCGTAATATCCAATTCGGCGCGTTCGATCAAATTCAACAACAGGTCGAGCGGACCTTCATAAACCGGGGTTTGCACCTTGTAACCGGCGAGTTGATTTCCGAGAAAACCGTCCATAAGTTCGCGAATTATATCATCGCATTTTTCCGTCATTGCGAGGGCGAGCCTCAAACGGCGAAGCCCGAAGCAATCTTGTGTCTCGCGGAGGGGATTGCTTCGGGCGAAAGCGCATCGCCCTCGCAATGACATGCAGTTATAATCCACCCCATGACCAAGTTAACCCATCTCGACGAAACGGGCCGCGCGAAAATGGTGGATGTGAGTCACAAGCCCGATACGACTCGGGTTGCCGTCGCGCGCGGCGAAGTCTGTATGATGAAGACGACGCTGGATTTGATCCGCGCCGGGCAGATCAAGAAGGGCGATGTATTGACTGTGGCGCAAATCGCGGGTATCGCCGCCTCAAAGCGGACCTCGGACCTGATCCCGTTATGTCACCCTTTGCCGCTCTCGAAGGTGGACGTTGACCTCGAATTGGACGACTCGCTCCCCGGCGTGGTCATCACCGCCACTGCCAAAGTAACTGGCAAGACCGGCGTGGAAATGGAGGCGCTGACCGCCGTCTCTGTCGCCGCGCTGACGGTGTACGACATGGCGAAAGCCGCCGAGAAGACCATGCGGATTCAAAATATCCGTTTAGTGGAGAAGCATGGCGGCATGAGCGGGGATGTGGTGAATGAGTGAAGGGTGTCAGGCGCACAAGTAAACAGGTAGACAGGTAAAGATGAATCGAATCAAGTTATTATTTTTCGCCGCCATCCGCGACCGGGCGGGAGCGAAATCCATTGAGATGGATATCCCATCGGATATGACCATCCTTCAACTGAAAGAAAAGCTGGGCGCGGATTATCCCAACCTGAAAGAGTCCATGAAATCTGTCCTGGTCGCCGTCAACCGCGAATACGCCTTCGACGAGGCGGTTGTCCCCTCGAATGCCGAGATCGCCCTCTTCCCGCCCGTTTCCGGCGGCCAATAACAACCGCCCATCCCTGCTACTCTCTATTCTCTACTCTCCAATTTCACTCCCCCCATGTCCCAATTCCCAACCATCTACTCCATCACCGAATCCGAAATTGATTTGAACGACTTGCTGACAAAAATCACGCTTACATCAACGGGGGCGGCGGCGATTTTTACCGGCATGGTGCGCGGCATTACTTCCCGCGGCGACGCGCATGAGACGGAATATCTTGAATATGAGTCGTACGTCCCAATGGCGGAAGCGAAAATGAAGCAGGTTGCGGACGAAATCCGCGAGAAGTGGCCAGTCGTGGAGGGGATTGCCATCGTCCAGCGCGTGGGCAAGCTGTACCCGAAGACGCCGACGGTCTTGATCGCCTGTACCGCCGCCCACCGCGATACGGGCGTCTTCGATGCGGCGCGTTACGGCATTGACCGCCTGAAAGAAATTGTGCCGGTTTGGAAAAAAGAGGTTGGACCGAACGGCGAGGAATGGATCGAGGGCGATTACATTCCGAAGCCGGGAGAGTAAGGTAAGTCTATGGACTCGCGTTACCCGATGGATGCGCTTGCGATCCGCTCGAGATCGGGCGTTGTTGGAAAGCGTCTGCGGGCGGCGTAGGTCGAGTCGCTTTCGGGGTTGGTAAAGGTTCGAAGCGTTGAAGCAAGCCGGGGCGGGGAAGGAGAGGCGAAGCGTCACGCTTTTGACCGCCGCGTGTTCTTAAGTACGATCTATTCAAACTTATCGCCGGAGGATATATGCAGGAACGTATTGTGATTACGGGAATGGGGACTGTCAATCCGCTTGGTTTGAACGTAAAGGAATCGTGGACGAACGCCGTCGCGGGAAAGTCCGGTGTGGCTCCGATCACGCTGTTTGATTCGCATGAGGCGAAATTGCAGGTGCACATCGCGGCGGAGGCAAAGGGTTTCAAGCCGGAGGATTTTATGGACGCGCGCGAGGCGCGACGGCGCGACCGTTTTGAGCAGTTTGCCATTGCCGCGTCGAAGGAGGCTCTGGCGGATTCGGGATTGGAAGTTACAGATAAGAATACCGGGCGCATCGGCGTGATCCTTTCGTCGGCGATCGGCGGGTTGCACTCGTTGCAGGAAGCCACGTTGACGAATTATAAGGAAGGCCCGCGCAAAGTCAGTCCTTTTTTGATCCCGATGCTGATGCCGAACGGCGGCGCGGGCATGGCGGCAATTGAGTTTGGAATTAAAGGTCCCTGTTTTTCGGTGGCGTCGGCGTGCGCTTCCGGCGCGGATGGGATCGGCACGGCGTTGATGATGTTGCGGACGGGGATGATAGACGCGGCGCTGGCGGGCGCGTCGGAGGCGACGATCACATCCACTGGCGTCGCGGCGTTCGACCGCGTGGGCGCGATGTCGCGGCGCAACGACGATTACTCGATGACGCCCCAGCCCTTCGACAAGAACCGCGACGGGTTGGTCATGGGCGAGGGCGCGGCGGTTTTGGTTCTGGAGCGCGAGGCGGACGCGAAGGCGCGCGGCGCGGAAATTTTTGCGGAACTCGCGGGCTATGGCGCGACGGCGGACGCTTTCCATGTTACAGCCCCGCACGAACACGGGACGGGCGGGGCGGCGGCGATTCGCATGGCGCTGGATTCGGCGGGGGCAAACCCGGACGAGGTCGGTTACATCAACGCGCATGGGACCGGCACGCCGCTCAACGATCAGGCTGAGACTCGCGCTGTGAAGACGGCGTTTGGGGACCTGGCTTATAAAATCCCGATCTCGTCCACCAAGTCCATGACCGGGCACATGATGGGAGCGACGGGCGCGCTCGAAGCGATCTTTTGCGTGCGGGCGATCCGCGAGGGAGTCTTGCCTCCCACGATTCATTATGAAACCCCGGACCCGGAATGTGATCTCGATTACATCCCGAATATGGCGCGCGAGGCGAAGATTTCGCTGGCGATCAGCAATGCCTTTGGGTTTGGCGGGCATAACGCCGTGCTGGCGATACGAAAATATTCCTGACGCAACCTATTGCCGCCCAATTGGCGTTCTCCAACGCCTGATTCCGGGCTGGGAAGCGCGGGTTGCGCAGGTTATTCATCCTTGATTTTTGCTTGTGGTATGCAAAAAGCCGTGCTATAATCCGCCTTCGCGTTACTTGGAAATCAATCATACATAAATGTAAGGATGAACGGAAATGGCAGACCTGATGAAAGCCGTCGAGGCGAAGAATAACGAGAATATCCCGCAGATTGCCGCGGGCGATACGGTAAGCGTTCACGTCAAGATCAAGGAAGGCGACCGCGAGCGCATCCAGGAGTTCAAAGGCATGGTCATTCGCCTGCGCAACAGCGGCAACAATGCCTCTGTGACTGTGCGCCGCATGGCCTCCAATGGAATCGGCGTGGAGCGCACCTTCCTGCTCCGCTCGCCGCGCGTGGACAAGATCGTGGTGGAACGCCACGGCAAAGTGCGCCGCGCCCAGTTGTATTACATGCGCGAACGCACCGGCAAGAGCGCGCGCATCAAGGAAAGGTTTTCGTAAACTTCCCTCCACAACTCCGATGAAATTTCATCGGAGTTTTTTGCGCAGTACGACAAACTTCAGTTTGTCCCCGCGCAAAGCGCAAACTGAAGTCTTGCCCTGAGTTTGCCGAAGGGTTGCGGCGCAGCCGCGCTATGGTATCCTTGCCGTGCAAAATTTTGGAGGCGCGCATGGCGAAACCTTTGATCGGCATTACCACCTATAATACAAGGAATAAATTTGGGCGCGACGTTGCGGCGGTTCAGCATACATATATCCGCGCGGTGGCGCAGGGCGGCGGAATCCCGGTTTTGATCCCGTCCATTCTCGATGACGACGTTCGGGGCGCCCTTTATTCCCGTTTGCAGGGCGTTCTGTTTTCCGGCGGCGGGGACGTCCACATCAAATACTTTGACGGCGAAGATCACCCGCAGATTTCAGAGGTGGACGATTTGCGCGATACGACCGAACTCTCCATGCTTAGAAGCGCGGTTGAAGACGGCAAACCCATCCTTGCCATCTGTCGCGGCGTGCAGGTGATGAACGTGGCGCTGGGCGGCACGCTGTACACGCACATCCCCGATCAATTCGACACGACCATCGAACACAGCCAGGACGAATTTACCACGCTCATTCACCCGGTCAACATTGATGAAGACTCGCGGTTGGCGGAAATCTTCGGCGAGACATTATTGCAGGTGAACAGCCTGCACCACCAGGGATTGAAGGACGTCGCCTCTTCCTTGAGAGTGGTGGGTCATGCGCCGGACGGTTTGATCGAAGCCGTGGAATTGCCGAACCATCCCTACGCGATGGGCGTGCAGTGGCAGCCCGAATGGCTGACCGACCAGCCCGCGACGCAAAGGCTGTTCAAGTCGTTTGTGGACGCGGCAAAGTAAATGGTTCGCAATGCGTAATCCGTAATTACGACTTGCGGATTATGCATTACCTTCCCCATGTCCTTCTCAAATCATCCCATCGGCGTTTTCGATTCGGGCGTGGGCGGGCTGTCCGTCCTGCGCGAGATGCGGGCGTTGATGCCGCGCGAGGATATTATTTATTTCGGCGATCAGGGACACGTTCCATACGGACCGCGCTCAATGAAACAGATACAGGATTTTTCAGAGGGGATAACGAATTATCTGCTGGCGCAAAATTCAAAAATCATCGTTGTGGCTTGCAACACGGCTTCGGCGGCGGCGTTGAAACATCTGCGCGAAACATTTCCCAATGTACAATTTGTCGGCATGGAACCGGCGGTCAAACCGGCGGCGGAGAAAACGCAAACGGGCAAAGTCGGCGTTCTCGCAACTCCCGCCACCTTTCAGGGCGCGTTGTACGCTTCCGTTGTCGAACGCTTTGCGAACGGGGTGGAGTTATTTCAAAATACTTGCAGCGGGCTTGTGCAGCAGATCGAGATGGGAAATCTGCATGGCGATGAAACGCGGAGAATTTTGGAAAACGCGCTTCACCCGATGCTTGAAAAAAATATTGATACAGTTGTGTTGGGATGTACGCATTATCCCTTCGTGATTCCGCTCATTCAAAAAATAGTTGGGGAAAAGGTCCGGGTGATAGACCCAGCCCCCGCAGTGGCGAGACAGGTCAAACGTCTGATCGAAGCGGGAGGGGCGGAGAATCAAAATGGGGGGAGAGTCCGCTTCATCACATCGGGGGAGGCGGATTCCGTCCAGAGAATTTTATCCACGCTGTTGGGTATCGACTCCGAGGCGGAATCGGTCATGTGGAAGAGCGACCGCGAGATAGCGGCTTGACCGCGAGCAGAGTCAGGTTTTCTCCCAGTTTGCGCAGTTCATCTTCATCTTTGAATTTCATCCCGACCATCGCCATGACGGAACGGGTGTAGGCGGGTTTGCGGCGAAAGAAACGGACGAGCGCCTCGCCGGTATCCTTTCCGCTCAATTCTTCCGCCGTCGCTTTGAATTTTCTTCGCCCCACCTGCGCGTCGAAGACCGGGTTGGCTTGGATATTCTTGAACCAATCGGCGCGCGCGCCGTAGGCGGCTTCAATGTAATAAGTATCGCTTTCAGCGTCGTAGTCCATCACATCCACCATCGAGTCGCGCCGCCTGCCGGTCTTTCTGCCTGTGGTGGAGAGCAGCATCCATTCCGCGCCAATAAGTTTTTCCCAGCCGCCCAAACCAATTTTGTGAAGCAGGAGCGGGAATTTGAAGAAGAGTTTCAACAGGGGATTGGGGCGTTTTCGAAGCATG
>CAADGT010000183.1 GCA_900696595.1 uncultured Chloroflexota bacterium | reverse complement strand
ATATCCGCGCGGCGCTGGCGAAGGGATACCCGACTCGCGGTTTACAAGTCTGGACGAACGCCGATTACCCGAAGGACGCGCGCCGCGCCCGTTCGTATGGAGCGGTCGGAATTGGTCTGTGCCGCACCGAGCACATGTTCTTCGAGCCGGAACGCCTGCCCATCGTCCAGCGCATGATCCTGGCGGAGACGAGCGAAGCCCGCACTGAAGCGCTCAACCTGCTCCTGCCGCATCAGCGCAAGGACTTCGACGGTCTGTTTGAAGCGATGGACGGCTGTCCGGTCATCATCCGATTAATTGATCCGCCCCTGCACGAGTTCATGCCCGACGAGGAAAAGCTTTTCGAAGAAGTCGTTACGATGCGCGTGCAAGGACAGACCGAAGGATTGGCCGACAAGGAAAAACTGCTTGCGGCAATCAAAAGCCTGCACGAATCCAACCCGATGATGGGCTTGCGCGGCGTGCGCTTGAGCATCTCCATGCCGGAGATCGTCGAGATGCAGGTGCGCGCCATTTTCGAAGCCGCCGCCGACTGCGCCCTGCGCGGAATCAAAGTCAAGCCGGAGATCATGATCCCGCTGACGGGGACGGTGAAGGAACTCGAATGGATCCAGCCGCGCCTTGAACGGATCGGCAAGGCGGTGATGCAGGAAAAGAAAGTCAAATTCGCCTACAAGTTCGGCACGATGATCGAGATTCCGCGCGCGGCAGTCACTGCGGCGGAGGTGGCGGCGCAGGCGCAGTTCTTCTCCTTCGGCACCAACGACCTGACGCAAATGACCTTCGGCTACTCGCGCGACGACGCCGAGCGCAACTTCCTCATCACCTACCAGGAGCAGGGAATTCTCGAAAAGAATCCCTTCCAGACGATTGACCGCGACGGTGTGGGCGCATTGATGAAGAACGCCATCCTCGACGGACGCAGAACCCGCCCCGAACTCGAGGTGGGCATCTGCGGCGAACACGGCGGCGACCCCGACTCGATTGAATGGTGTCACATCATCGGCAACGATTACGTTTCCTGCTCGCCCTTCCGTGTGCCAATTGCGCGCCTGGCTGCGGCTCACGCGGCGTTGAAGTATAAGCCTGTGAAGCCAGCCCGCAAGCCCGGTAAGGCAAGGAAGAAAGCGAAAAAATGACGGATAGATCCCCGCCCGGGAAGGGCGGGGATTTTTTGGCAAGAGTTTCTTAAACCTGTTGTTGGACACGGATTACGCGGATTCACGGATTCTCAGAAGCGTTTGAAAATCCTTCAAAGAGAAATCTTCGTCCGCGGCGGAGAATATGCGGCAGCGACTCTCTGGTTACCAATGGTCTATTGTATTTTGCTCGAAATTTGGGGAGAATCATAAAAAGGAGCAGAGATGAATAAAAAACCGATCTACCTATTTCTCATGTTCTTGGTCGCGGCTTGCAATCTGCCAGAGTCCTCCGAAACGATCCCTGTTGCCACGCCGCCTCCGCCCACGGAAATCCCTTCTCAGTCGCCGCCCGAACCGACCTCCATCCAGCATCAGGATTTCCCCGTCTCGACCTTGAACGTCTCGTCGTATCCCGATGTCACGTCGGCGGATACCGCCCCGGAAAAACGCGCCCCCTACGGCGATTCCTACGAAATCAACCGCCTCGAACGCCCGTTCACGCAGGAAATGATCTACATGCCTGATGTGGATATCGCTTCCTTCGGCATCAGCGAAGACGATACCTGGTATTACATCTCCATTGAAATGGTCGGGAAAAACCCCAATAATGCGCCGGGAATCCGTTTTGCAGTCGAATTGGATACGAACCGGGATAGTTTCAGTGATTTCCTGATCGTCGCCGATCCGCCGTTTTCCGAGGAATGGTCGGCGGAGAATATTTCCATTTTCACCGACACAGACCGAGACACAGCCGGAATTTCCGCCTCGCGATCCGATGCGGTTTTTTCGGGCAACGGATTCGACTCATTGATTCACAACTTCGCGCAGGGGGTGGGGAGCGACCCTGACGTCGCCTGGGCGCGCATCAACGCCAGCGAATTTGCCACCGTGCAGTTTGCATTCAAAAAATCCTTCTCCGGCGCGATGTTCTTCTACGGCGTCCTGGCCGACGCCGGGTTGAAGGACGTCGCGCGACTCGACTATGTGGATTATTTCACCGAAGCGGACGCGGGCTCGCCTGTTCGTTCCAATCCCAACTATCCGCTGAAGGCGCTTTATTCGGTTGATAATACCTGCTATCAGGCGGTTGGATTCGAGCCGACACTGATGGAACCGAAAGTTTGCCCCGTCATCGTTCAACCAGTGATCGTCGGTCCGCAGGACCCTGGCAACCCCGGCCCGTCGCCCGAACCGACCTGCCCCAATCAATGTCCGTTCCCGGGGCAGGACCCATGGCCGAGCTGCCTTTGTTGGCCCGGATAATGCAGCGCGGTTAGACGAACTTTTCGAACGCCCGATTCCCCAATAACCTTCCGCGGCGGGTAAGGCGATAGACTTCCGAATTCTTGCAGAATTCGGAAGTCTTTTTTTCCAGCAGTCCTGCGCCGATGAGTTCCCCGATCTCTTTTGGGAAGACGTCCAAAAGCCCGCTTCCGAATCTTAATCTGAAATCTGATTCAGCGACCCCGGCCTCTACCAGCCTGAGATTATTGATCATGAAATCGGAGATGTCGTCTTTCAGCGTTTGTTTGTGTTTGTTGACAGTGGCGGGCGTTAATGGGTAATTGGTGATTGGTAATTGGTGATTGGTTAATCGTTCGATGTAGGTTTTTATACGAAGTGCGTTTGAGTAGCGATATCCGCCCGCGTAGCCGTGCGCGCCTGCGCCGAGACCGAGGTAGGGAAGGGAGCGCCAGTATTGCAGGTTGTGCTTGCATATAAATGCAGAATGAGGAATGAGGAATGATGAATTCGATTCCGCATTCTGCATTCTAAATTCCGTATTGACTTTTGCCCAGTTGGAAATCTCATACTGCGCGTAGCCAGATTGGAGAAAGTAGTCCATCGTCCACTCGTACATGTCGGCGGCGAGGTCGGGGTTGGGGATGGGGAGCAGTCCGCGCGACGCCCATCTGCCGAAAGGCGTGCCATGTTCGAGGGTGAGGGCGTAGGCGGAGATGTGTTCGGGGCGCAGGTCGAGGATTCGCTTGACGGTGGTCTGCCAGGATTGAAGCGTTTGTTCGGGCAAAGCGTAGATGAGGTCGAGGTTGAGGTTATCGAACCCGGCTTTCCGCGCGGTGGATACGGCTTCGATGACCGCGAAGAAATCGTGCGCGCGTTCGAGCAGGCGCAGTTCTTCAGTGATGGAGGATTGAACGCCGAAACTGATTCGGTTGACTCCTGCGCGGCGATATTCGTCCAGTTTTTTGGGCGAGGTCGTGCCGGGGTTGGCTTCGATGGTGATCTCCGCGTCAGGGGATAAGGCAAAGGCGGAGGATAAGGCTGATATAACGGAATCAATTTGAGTTCCGGTGAGAAGCGAGGGGGTTCCTCCTCCGAAGAAGATGGTCTTGATGGTTGGGTAGTTGGATAGTTGGGTAGTTTGGTTGCCGATCCAGTGGATTTCTTTGATGAGGGCGTTGATGTAGGCGGGGATCAGCGACTCTTGCCCGGCGTAGGTGTTGAAGTCGCAGTAGGCGCAGCGGTGGGAGCAGAAGGGGATGTGGAGGTAGAGGGAGGTTGAAGGTTTCAAGTTGAAGGTTTCAAGTTGAAGGTTTCAGGTTGAAGGTTTCAGGTTGAAGGCGTTTCGGTAAGCCGATGAGGAGGGCGAGGGGACCGAGGATGAGAATCCACATGGCGGAGGCGAGTCCGAAGCGGTCGGCGAGGATGCCGATCAGGAGCGGGAGGAGTTTCATCAGCGGGTCGGTGACGGCGCCGATTGCCATGACGCTGGCGCTTTGGCCGGGCAGGCTGGAGTATAACCGCCCTTGCAGGATGGGATACCAGCCGGTGTTGAACAGGTTGACGAGGATGATGCAAACGATCTTGGGAATGAAGCCGGGGGCGAGCATGAAACCGGTGAAGGCGGCGGCGTTGAGGAGCGCTGTCCGGCGGAGGTATTGAAGCGTGTCTCGTTGTTTTTCCACATAGGGGATGAAGAGGAAGTCGGTGATGAGACCCATGACCAGCCAGACTGTGACCGCGATGCCCGCCTGCGCGGCTGTGACTCCGGCAACATCCACGAAGTAGAGGGCGAGGAAACTGAACAGCACGTCGAGCATCAGGTCGGCGAATTCGAGCAGGAGAAGCCAGCGCCAGATTTCCTTTCGCTTGAGGGCGGCGAAGGCGGCTTTGAACCCGTCGAAGACTTCTTTGAAGGACGGGAAGGGAGTCTCTTTTTTATCGGCGGGGAGGAAGCGGATGGCGAGGAGCAGGCTCAGGGTCGAGAGGGAGGCGAGCAGGGCGTACGTCCCGCGCCAGCCCAAGCCGAGATGGACGAATAATCCAAGGAGAAGCGGGCCCGTCACTACGCCGAGCGAACCGGCAAAGGTCCAGCGCGCCATGTTTTGTTCGTGGCGCGATTCGTCGGAGTCCATCAAATTTGCCTGTGAGAGGTTGACGAATGCGCCGGAGGAGGGGTTGAAAAGGATGAAGGAGGAAAGCAGAAGGATGAAGGAAAAACTGGCTGAGGCGAGGAGGAGCGAGACGGTGAATAATAGCCCGCCGGTGAGGATGAGCAGGCGGCGGCGCCACACGTCGCCGAGGATGCCGATGAAGGGTTCGATGAAGGCGGCGATGATTCCCGGCAGGGAGAGGGCAAGCCCGATCTGCGAGTAGGTCAGTTGCAGGTCGTCGCGGATGAGGGGCCAGGCGGTTTCGCCGACGCCGAAGACGAGTTCGTCGAGGAATTCGATGAGGAGGTAGGGCATGGAGGGAATGGGAATGGGGAAGAAGAAGGAGCGGTTGTTTTGAATCGGCAGGAAGCGGGATTGTCAAATCACAATCGTTGCCCGGAGGGGATTATCCATGACGATTTTGATTTGGACAAGGGATTGCTGTGAAAATTATTCACCGCTTCAAAAGATTGACAGCCGGGCGAAAGCGGGTATAACTCGCCGCAACAGAGTCTACTCATGGACGGTTCCGTTTGTTACGCGGGGATACATCCCGCGGATCAACGGAAAGGTTCCCGGGTGGGTTCTTTACTTTTTAACGCCCGAGGTGTGAATGAACGCTGCTTTGAAATTGGGAGAGCATTATATTTTCGACCTCTCCGACTGCGATCGCGAGATTCTGATGGACAGCGAACGGTCTTACGCGCTGTTTTCCAATGCTGTGCGCGAGAGCGGGTTGACCGTTGTGGACGAGGGTTTTTTTAAGTTCAGCCCGCACGGGTTTACCTGCTTTCTTTTGCTCGCGGAATCTCACGCCAGCCTGCACGCCTGGCCCGAATATAATTACTGCGCGATTGACCTGTTCACCTGCGCCCTCGGCACGGATTTCATGCCCGTGTTGATGCGTCTCAAGGAAGCCTTCGGCGCGGACGATTTTGCCGTGCGTAAATTGGACCGCGAGGCTTCGATTGAGATGAAGATGGCGATTGCGGTATAACTAATCTCAGGCGACCGACGGCAGACCGCCGACCACAGACCATGGATTGCGGTCTGCCGTCGGCGGTCTACAAATTGTAGGTCAGGCTTACAGCCTGACTGTCACGTTGAAAACGTGACCTACAAGTCAGGAGATCAATGAGCATCTGGTTCACGGAAGAATTGCATCCATATTATCGCAAGGGCATTCGCGTCAAAAAAATCCTTGCGGATGAGCAAACGCAGTACCAGCGTTTGCAATTTGTCGAGACTGAATTCTTCGGCAATGCGATGATCCTCGACGGCATCATCCAACTCACCGAGCGCGACAACATGGGCTATCACGAGATGATCGTCCACGCGCCCATGCTGGCGGTGGGCAGGCCGAAGCGCGTGTTGATCGTCGGCGGCGGGGATGGCGGCTCGCTGAGACAGGTTCTGCGATACGAATCGGTGGAAGAGGCCGTCGTCTGCGAACTGGATCAGCGCGTGGTGGATTTATCCCGCGAATTTTTCGCCGCCTCTTTCGGGGACCCGTGGGCTGATCCACGCTCCAAACTTCTCGTCCGGGACGCCTTTGGCTACCTCGAAGAGAACCCGGGACAATTCGACGTGATCATCTCGGACACGACCGATCCCATCGGCATGGCGGAGCGGTTGTTCTCGGACGAGTTTCAAAAATTGGTCGTTCGGGCCCTCGTCCCCGGCGGCGCGGCGGCAACCCAGTGCGAACAACCGTACTTCGATACGGCGCTGATTAAAACGATCTATCAATCCGCGCAACGGTTGACGAAGAATCCCGCGTATTACTACGCCAACATCCCCACCTACCCCGGCGGCGGGATCGGCTTCATGTACCTCTCCGATACGCCCTGGGAGAATGGTTTGAAGACGCCCTATCCGCCCGGCGAGAATCAATACATCAACCCTGAAATTCACAAGGCGGCGTTTGCATTGCCGGAATTTTTCAGGCGGGAGTTGTACGGGTAATTTATCCATGATAGGTCGCCCTGAGCCGAAGCCCTGAACAAAGGGAAGGACTGGCGAAGGGTCTGATATGAAAAAATACCCGTCGCAGACCTGACAGGTTTCATCGTGTCGTGAGTCGATTCGGGTTCTGTGAATCGCAATCGCGCTGGTTGATTAAGGTTCTGCGGAAACCTGTCAGGTCTTTTTCAGGCGCTTTGGGGTGAAATCCTCATGAATACTCTGAGATAGCCGCAGAGTTTCTTCGCTTCGCTCAGAATGACATTGTAGAAGGACGGGGGAATTTGTCACGGTACGGGAATTTTATTTCTTCATCGAAGCGCTATAGTAAACATGGGCGGGGAGATTCTGCCCCGTCGTATGACCATGAGCGCGCAAATGTTTTCCATCCGTAGGAAGAATATCAGGTTGACCGTTTTGACCGCCGCTGTGATCGTTGCGTTGTGCCTGCCCGCGCAGACGGCGGGATCCGCGCGTCAGGCGGCGTTTGGTCAGATCAGTTTTGTGGCGAACATCGAAACGGCGGGCGTGACGGTGACGGGCGCGGGCCTGCCCGCATCCGCGCAGTTGGCGTACCGCGCGGCGGGAGAGTCGAACTGGCGCGCCGCGCATAACCTTGTCCGCATTAAAGACGGGCGGTTGATTGGGAGTTTGTTCAACCTCGCGCCGTCCACCGCGTACGAAGCGAAGGTTTCTTATTCAGGCGGGGAGATTGTCGGTTCGTTCACCACCCAGGCGGATGAACTGACGTTCGCGCCGACGAATGTGATTTACGTCAACGACGACGCGCCCGCGGGCGGCGACGGTTCATTTGCCGCGCCGTTTCAGACGATTCAAGAAGGCGTCAACCGCGCAACGCCGGGGACTCAGGTTTTGGTGGCGGATGGGGTTTACAGGGAGTCGGTCACATTCCCGGCGAGTGGAATGCCCGGGGCGTGGATTCAGGTCAAGGCGGAGGGCGGAGGCGCGATCCTCGACGGGTCGGAGATCCCCGCGTCAGAATCCTGGTCGCCGCACGAGTCGCGTTCCGGCGTTTGGGTCATGCGGCTTAATTATTGGATCAAGTATCTGGCGCGCGACGGCAAGCGCATGTATCAATACGATTATCTGGATCATTTGCTCGAGGGGCGCGGGCATGACAACGCGCCGATGAGCGAGGGTTGGTATTACGACCCGAACACGGGCAGGTTATATGTCCGCGCGCTGCGCGAGCCGCAAAAATATACATGGAACATTCCCGCCTTCAACCGCGCGTTTTATGCGGACGGGCGCGACTGGCTCTGGATCGAAGGCTTCGAGATGCGCTACTATGGCACGGGCTACGGATGCGGCGCGTGCTTGAAGGATGCCTCGCATATTGTTGTGCGAAAGAATCGCATTCACAACATGCAGAACCCGGTCTTCCTGGAATGGTCGGGCGCGGAGGGGCGCGGGGACGATACGCGCATTGAATACAACGAGATGTACGACGTGTTGGACAGCGCCTGGTCGTGGAACGCGCAAAAAGGGACTTCGATGGAATCCATCGCCATTGTTTTGCGCGGACATAACGGCGCGATCGTGCGCGGCAATACCATTCATCATTATTTCAACGGAATTTATACCAGTTCGTCCGCCGCGCTCGACAACCCGGGCGTGATGTTCGACGCGGATATTTACAACAACCGCATCTATGCCATCGGCGACGACGCGTTTGAACCCGAAGGGACGTGCGTCAATCATCGCTTCCGAAACAATACGATTGATTCAACATTGGTCGGCATCTCGCTCGCGCCGATCACAATGGGACCGGTCTGGGTCTTGCGCAACACCTTTTCCAACTTCACGGGGCGCAGCGTCAAATGGGACCGCGCTTCGGACGGCTGGGTTTTCATGTATCACAATACCAGTTGGACGAATTTCAACGCGCCCAATTCGCTGGAGTTCATCAGCGCGGCGCGAAATTCGATTTTACGCAATAACATTTTTCAAGGCGGGGTTTATTCGGTGGAGGCGCGCAACCCCGGCGCGTCCGGTCATGATTGGAATTACGATAACTGGAATACCGGCTCCGGCTCGCGCTTCAAATGGGAGGGCGTGGAGTATGCGAACATCAGCCAGTTCTGCCGCGCTTCGGGTTTGGAATGCAACGGGCGCGAATCCGCGCCGGGGCTGGCAAACCCGGCGGGCGGCGATTTTTCGTTACTGCCCACAAGCGCAAACATTGATCGCGGACTGTTCATCCCCGGCGTAAACGACGGTTTTTATGGCGCGGCTCCCGATGTGGGCGCAATTGAATCGTTCATCGTTACAACGCCTTCGGTTTCATCCATCGCCCGCGCGGATGTCAACCCGACCGGCGCGTCCATCGTCAATTTCAACGTCGCCTTCTCGAAGGCGGTCAGCGGCGTGGATGTTGCGGACTTCGCGCTTGCGGTTGATCCATCCATCACGGGCGCGTCTGTTTTGAGCGTAACGCCGATCAACGAATCGAACTATGTCGTCGGCGTGAACACGGGCGCGGGGAATGGAACCCTGCGCCTCGACCTGTTGGACGACGACTCGATCCGCGACGCAAACGGGACTCCGCTGGGGGGAATCGGCGCGGGCAACGGCGGATTCAATGCGGGCGAATCATATTCGATTGACAAGTCCCTGCCGTTTGCAAGCGCTATCGTTCGCGCGGATGCGTCCCCGACGAACGCCAACCTCGTTCATTTCACGGTCAATTTTACGGAGAACGTCGCAGGCGTGGACGCGGGCGATTTTGTTCTGACCCCGTCCGGTTCGATTTCCAATTATTCGATTACCGAAATTTTGGGATCGGGCAACTCGTACACAGTGACCGTCAACACCGGCGCGGGCGATGGAACCCTGCGCCTCGACCTCGCCGATAACGATTCGATTCTCGACGAAACTTCCCTGCCTTTGGGCGGAGTCGGCGCGGGCAATGGGAATTATTCCTCCGGCGAGTTTTATACGATCAATAAAGCGGCTCCTGGCGCGACCTCGATCCTGCGCCTCGACCCAAGCCCCACCGCCGCCGGAAGCGTTCGCTTCACGGTGAACTTCTCAGAATCCGTGACCGGCGTGGACGCGGCTGATTTTGCGCTGTCAACTTCGGGCGTGAACGAGGCGGGGGTTGTATCCGTAAGCGGCTCCGGGACGACGTACACCGTCACAATCGGCACGGGCAATGGCAACGGCTCCATCCGCCTCGACCTGCTCGATAACGATAGTATTCTCGACGCGGGCGGGCTGTCTTTGGGCGGCGCAGAGGACGCGAGCTATTACAACGGCGAGTCTTATGCGATTGACCGCGCGACTCCGTTGATTCAAACCGCCACATTCTATTCGGAAGGCGCCCACGACGGCTGGATTTTGGAATCGAAGGAAACCAGCAACAAAGGCGGGACGATGAACGCGGGCGCCGTCGTGTTGCGCGTGGGCGATAACGCGCAGGACAACCAGTACCGTTCGATCCTGCACTTCAATACGACCTCACTGCCGGATAACGCTGTGATCACGCAGGCGATATTGACACTGCAATTGGAAACAACCGTCGGGACGAATCCGTTCAAGACGCATCGGTATATCTGGGTGGACATCCGCCAGGGCGCGTTCGGCAGTTTCGGTCCGTTGCGGATCGGCGCGTTACAGGCGTCCGATTTCCAGGCTGCGGCTTCGCTTTACACGGCGGGGACGATGCTCGATAACCCGGTCGGCGGCTGGTATTGGACGACCCTCGACGCAAAGGCTTTGCCCTTCGTCAACCTGAAAGGCGCGACCCAATTCCGCCTCGGCTTT
>CAADGT010000182.1 GCA_900696595.1 uncultured Chloroflexota bacterium | reverse complement strand
GCTTCGGCAAGTCGCGCCAGTCCGAGGATGGTCTGCCCGCTGGCCAGGAAGTCGTCAATGATGAGGATTTTTTCGTTGTTGGCGAGATATTCCGGCGAGACGATCAACTCGACCATGCGCCCTTTGGTGTGCGACGGCGCGAGCGTGAGATAGACCTGGTCGGGCATGGTGACGGGTTTGGTCTTGCGGGCATAGACGACGGGCAGATTCATGTGAATGGCGGTGGTCAGCGCCGGGGCAATGCCGGAGATTTCCGCCGTGAGGATTTTCGTCGCGCCGACGTTTGCAAAGCGCTTTGCAAACTCGCGCCCGCAATCGTCCATGAGGAGCGGGTCCACCTGATGGTTGACGAAACTATCCACCTTGAGAATCCCGCCGCCGAGGACCTGCCCGTCTTTCAAGATTCTTTCCTGCAATTTGTTCAAAGAGCCCTCCGATTGTTCAGTAGATTTTCTGCGGCGATTTTACAACGGGATGATGAAAGAGGAAAGCCTGCGCCGCGCGATGAAAGAAAAAAATGACTGTGTTAGAATCTTCCCCTTGATGGATAAAACAAGGTTTATTTTGGCGTCCAATTCTCCGCGCCGGAAACAATTATTCGCCCTCGGCGGCTGGGACTTCGCCGTCCTTGCCGCGGACGTGGATGAGACTCCCTTCGAGAACGAGCCGCCGCGCGAATACGTCGTCAGACTGGCAAAAGCCAAATCTTTAGCGATTCAACCCAGGGCGGAGTCGGAGGCGGTCATCGTCGGATCGGATACAACGGTGGCGGATGGGGATCAGATCCTCGGCAAGCCGGTTGACGAAGCGGACGCGCGGCGGATGTTGAGACAACTGCGGGGGAGGGTTCATCAGGTATTCACGGGAATTGCGATCCTGCAAAATGGACGGATGTTCGCGGATCTTTGCGTGACGGATGTTCCCATGCGCGAGTATTCCGACGATGAGATCGAGCGTTACATCCAAAGCGGCGACCCAATGGACAAGGCGGGCGCGTATGCGATCCAGCATCCCGATTTCCAGCCTGTTAAAGTTTTGGATGGTTGTTACGCCGGTGTGATGGGATTGCCCTTGTGCCACCTTCTGCGGATGCTGCGGCAGATTCAGGTCTCCGTCTGCGAGGATGTGCCGGGCGCCTGTCAGTCGTTTCTCGCATATGAATGCAGGGTTTCGTCCGCCGTCTTAAGTGGAGAACTTGTCTCTTGAAAGGAAAGGTAATGAAGCCAGCACGCCGGATTCAAATTTTTCTGATTGCGCTTTTGATCGTTGCATGTTCCTCCGCGCCGGGCGGGGTTGGCGAAATATTTGCCACCGACACGCCGTTGCCCACTCCCAAAGCCGCTGTGACTCCTGCGCCGGACGAAGAAGCGGCAGTGATGGCATTCTTCGAAGCGCTCGAAAACGACGACTATGAAGCGATGTATGCGATGCTTGCGCAATCCAGCCGCGACGCGCTGACGCTGGAGGATTTTTCCAAACGCTGGAACGACGCGCTGAACACGATGAGCGCCTCGGAGTTTGAAGTTAAGATCCTGTCGTCTGTCATCAGCCCGTTTAATGGAGAGGTGAAATACTCCATTACCTACAAGACGATTCTGGCAGGAGATATTTCCCGCGAGATTTTGATGCGTCTGACCAATGAAGAGAATCGCTGGAAGATCGTCTGGGATGATTCGCTTATCCTGCCGGAACTGGCGGGCGGCAATCAACTGGCGATGGAATACGACATTCCCGCGCGCGGCGACATCTACGACCGCGAAGGCTTGCCGATCGCGACTCAAGCCGATGCGTTCGCCTTCGGCATTCAGACCGACCAGATTGATTTCGACATGGTCGGCGCGCTGACCTCGGAATTGGGGCGTTTATGCGGCTTCGATCCGCTCGGCATCCAGAGTTTGATCGATTCTTCGGGACCCGGCTGGTACCTGCCCATGTGCGAAGGGACGCGCGCCGAAGCCCAGCGCCTGCTTTCGATCAACCCCGGCGGTCTGGTCATTCAGGAATACTCCTCGCGGTATTACTTCCGCGGCGGGCTGGCTCCGCAGGCGGTGGGTTATACCCTCGCCATTTCGCCCGAACAGTTGAATCAATACCGCCGACTCGGCTACAGCGGAAGCGAACGCATCGGACAGACCGGCATCGAACAATGGGCGGAGGATTATCTCGCCGGGAAGCACGGCGGGGTTTTGCGCGTCGTCAGCCCGACCGGACAGATCGTCTCCACGTTGGGGCAGAGCGCGCCCGAACCGGCGGATTCGGTCTATCTCACCATTGACAGCAACCTGCAATTCCACGCGCAGGCGGCGGTTGAATTTTTCCGCGGCGCGATCGTCGTCATGGAAGTGGAGACCGGGCGCATTCTCGCGATGGCTTCGGGACCTGACTTCGATCCGAACGTCTTTGAATCGAACAACCCGAACAACATCGCCTTGAACAGCCTGTTGAACGACGCGCGCACTCCGCTCCTCAACCGCGCCGCGCAGGGGCAACTTCCGCTCGGCTCGGTCTTCAAGATCATCACTTTCTCCGCCGCGCTCGAAAGCGGGCTGTATCTCAAAGACACCGAATACGACTGCCAGTACGATTTCACGGAATTGAGCGATCAAGTGCGTCACGACTGGACCTGGCAACACTGTCAGGACCGCATCGCGGCGGGAAAATTCTGCAACACCACCGACAGCACGCCTTCGGGTTTGATCACGTTGCAAGAGGGACTGATGCGTTCCTGCAACCCGTACTTCTGGCACATCGGCAACGACTTGTACACCAACTGGGATCGCGGCTCCGACATCGCCAACATGGCGCGCGGGTTCGGGCTGGGCTCGCCGACGGGCATCGGACAAATCCCCGAAGAAGCCGGGCAGATCACAGACCCTGCCACTCAAATAGACGCGGTCAATCAGGCGATCGGACAGGGCGACGTGCTGGTCACGCCGCTGCAGGTCGCGCGTTTTATGGCGGCAATTGCAAACGGAGGCACGTTATACCGTCCGCAGATCATCGAGAAGATTCAACCCGTCGAAGGCGACCCGGTTCTCACGTTCAAGCCCGAGGCGCAAGGCACGCTCCCGCTCCGCCCCGAGAATCTCGACATCCTGCGCGAAGCGTTGCTGATGGTGACCAACGATCCGAAAGGCACAGCCCGTTGGAATATTCTTGGACTGCAATTTAAAGTGGCAGGCAAGACCGGCACTGCAGAATCCGGCAGCGGCAAACCGCACGGCTGGTTTGCGGGTTACACGCTCAACAAAGCCAACACCGACCTGCCCGATATCGCCATCGTCGCGGTCGGCGAAAACGTCGGCGAAGGCTCCGAATACGCCGTGCCGTTCTTCCGCGCGATGGTCGAAGCCTATTACTATGGAAGCCCGCAGCGCCAGTATTACGACTTCGGGCAGATCGGCTACCCGCCCTACACGCCCACACCGCGGTCGGGCGGAGTGTTCCCGTAAAGCGGTTGCTCCCACCGCCGTCCTCGGCGGGGAGGCGTTCATTGGCAAACGCAAGCGGTCTCATCGTCAAAGCCCAATCCGGTTTCTTTTGGGTTGAAACTGTGGAAGGCATTATCGTCTGTCAACTTCGCGGCAAACTCAAACAAGGCAAAGCCAAAGGCGATATCGCCGCGTTGGGGGATAAAGTGGATATCACAATATTGGATCACGGCTCCGGGACGATTGATTCCGTCCATGAGCGGACTCGGCAGATTGCGCGCCTCGACCCCCGCCCGGGCGGAGTCTACCGCCAGACGCTTTTAGCCAACCCGGATCAGTCCATCCTTGTCTTTGCCTGCGCGAATCCCAGTCCGCGTTTGAGAATGTTGGACCGTTTTCTGGTCATCGCAGAAAAGCAACGAATTCCCGCGTTGATCGCGGCGAACAAAACCGACCTCGTCGAAGACCCGCGCTCAATTTTTGAGATGTATGAATCCATCGGCTACCGCGTCATTTATACATCCGCCAAAACGGGGCGCGGACTCGAAGAATTAAAATCGCATCTACAAAATAAGATCAGCGCCTTTGCCGGTCCGAGCGGAGTCGGCAAATCGAGCCTGCTCAACGCCCTTCAACCCGGTCTGGGACTGGCCGTCAACGAAGTCAGCCAAGCCATGAATAAGGGACGTCACACCACCGTATCGCGTCAGTTATTCCCTCTCGAAGGCGGCGGCTACGTTGCCGACACCCCCGGCTGGAAATCGCTCGGCTTGTGGGACACCGAACCAGAGGAAATGGACGCCTACTTCCCCGAACTGCGCGGACTGGTGGAGCACTGCCAGTTCAGCGACTGCACTCATCAACACGAACCCGGCTGCGCCGTGCTTGCGGCGTTGAAGGAGGGGAGGATTCATCAAGAAAGATATGAGTCGTTTGTAAGGTTAAGGTCGGGGACGGAGTGACGAGGTACGAGATACAGGATACGGGATATGAGATACGACCCTTCAACTACGTTCAGGGCAGGGTTACAAGTTACAAGGTACGAGTTGCGAGTTGCGATGCCTTGTCCTTGCCCAGCGCAGGTTTTTGATTTACGATTGAATCAACCCTTTGATAACTGATATACTGAACACGGGTACAAATTGCGCTTTTGCCGAATGAAATTCTTAACGCCAGGTCGCAAAGACGCGAAGGGAAAACCCTTGAATCTTTGCGGCTTGGCGGCTTTGCGTTTAAAAGGAAACCGC
>CAADGT010000181.1 GCA_900696595.1 uncultured Chloroflexota bacterium | reverse complement strand
TTCGGATCGCCGAATCCCGGCACGGGTTTGCCCCAATATTCCTCATGGATATACGCCTTGCGTTTCACCCGCGCCGCCTCCTCGCGCCATGCGACGAGACGCGGGCAGAGGCGGCAGGAGATGATTTCCTTATTTAGAGATTTCAGTTGAGAGGAAGGGGGCATATTACAGGTTGAAGGTTGGAGGTTGAAGGTTGAAGGTTGAAGGTTGGAGGTTGAAGGTTGGAGGTTGAAGGTTAAGACCATTTTACCTGGCGCCTGACACCTGACACCCGAAACCTGACACCTCAAAGAATCAACATCGCATCGCCAAAGGAGTAAAAGCGATAGCCTTCTTTGATGGCCAGTTCGTAGGTTTGCAAAATCTTCTCCCGCCCGGCGAAGGCGCTGACGAGCATGATGAGCGTGGACTTCGGCAGGTGAAAATTTGTGATCATGGCGTCCACGACTTTGAAGCGGTATCCGGGGAGGATGAAAAGGGCGGTGGGTCCGGTATAAGATGGGATTGGAGACTTGCCCTGAGCCAAGTCAAAGGGTTGGAGATTGGCCGCGCTTTCAAGCGTGCGGACGCTGGTTGTGCCAACGGCAATTACTCTTCCCCCATTTTGTTTTGTGGCGTTGATGAGGTCGGCGGTTTCCTGCGGAAGTTCGCACCACTCGCTGTGGATTTTATGCTCCTCCGGTTTCTCTTCGTTGACCGGCGCAAACGTATCCAGCCCGACGTGCAGGGTGACGTAGGCGGTCTTCACGCCGTTTTTCTCCAGTTCGTTCAACAACTCCGGCGTGAAATGTAATCCCGCCGTGGGCGCGGCGGCGGAACCAGGTTCCTTGGCAAAGACGGTTTGATAGCGTTCCGGGTCGTTCAGTCTCTCGTGGATGTACGGCGGCAGAGGCATGTTCCCCACCTGCGGCAGATGCGGCTCGATGGGCTCGGAGAATTTTATCAACCGTTCGGGGCCGTTGAGAATTTCCACGATCTCCGCTTCGATTCCTGGCGAAACATCGTTGTTGATCTCAATAAACACCAGTTTGCCTACGCGCAAGCCCTTGCCGCCCACCAGGGCTTCCCATGTCAATTCGTCGCGGCGGCGCAGGAGCAGCAATTCCACTTTGCCGCCGGTTTCCTTGCGGGCAAAAATGCGGGCGGGGATGACGCGAGTCCGGTTGAGGACGAGGAGATCGTTTGGGCGCAGGAACAGGCCCAGGTCACGAAAGAGGCGATGCTCCACATCCCCCGCAGCGCGATGCAGGACAAGCAATCGGGACGAGTCGCGCGGCTCGGCGGGAGTCTGCGCGATGGACGATTCGGGGAGATGGTAGTCGAAGTCGGAGGTTTGCATTTGATAACGAATGAATTAGAATCGCCGAAATCCCTGCAAATAAAACGCGGAGGCGGAATGAAACTCAGTTTTCACGGCGCGGCGCAAACGGTGACCGGCTCGATGCATCTGCTCGAATTGAACGGCGCGCGCCTGCTTTTGGATTGCGGATTGTATCAGGGGCGGCGCAGGCAGGCAATTGAGAAGAACCGGAATTTTCCATTCGACCCGAAGACGATTGACGCGGTAATCCTTTCACACGCGCACATTGACCATTCAGGAAATTTGCCCAATCTGATCAAGCAGGGGGTTTCGGGGTTGATCTATTGCACGCACGCCACCGCCGACCTGACCGATATCATGGCGCGCGACTCGGGGCATATTCAGGAAAGGCAGGCGGAGAGCGCCAGTTATTACAACCGGAAGCGCGGGGAGCCGCCGGTTGACCCGCTGTACACGGAGGAGGACGCAAAAGAAGTCGAGCCGTTGTTGCAACCCGTTCCGTATGGAAAAGCCTTCGAGCCTGCAAAAGGAGTGATTGCGACCTTTCACGATGCCGGGCACATCCTCGGCTCGGCTTCGGTCTCGCTCAGGCTGGAGGAAAAAAGGGTCAGGAAACATTTGTGGTTTTCCGGCGATATCGGCAGACGCAACCTGCCCATTCTGCGCGACCCGATCCTGCCGGGCGACGATGTGGATGTTTTGCTGATGGAATCAACCTATGGCGACAAACCGCACCGCGACCCGGAGGAAGCGTACGTCGAGATGCGCGACGTCATCCGGCGGACTTTGGAGCGCGGCGGGAAGGTTGTGATTCCGTCGTTTGCCGTCGGGCGCACGCAGGAACTGGTCTATAACCTCAACCGCATGTACGACGAAAACGGACTGCCTGAAGTCCCCGTGTATGTGGACAGCCCGCTGGCGGTGAACGCTTCGGAAATTTTTCGCAGGCACGACGAATGTTACGACGAAGAGATGAAGGAGCTGGTTCAAGCGGGCCACCCCGCATTGGAGTTCAAGAATCTGACCTATGTCAAGTCGCTCGAGGAATCGAAAGCGCTGAACGAGCGCGCCGACCCGATGATCATTCTCTCCGCTTCGGGCATGGCGGAGGCGGGGCGGATCGTGTTTCACCTGCGCTGGGCGATCGAGAACAAAAAGAACACGATCATGATCGTCTCGTGGCAGGCGCCCGACACGCTTGGGCGCAGGATTGCGGAGCGGGAAAAGCGGGTCAAAATCTTTGGCGAGACTTTTTCCCTGCGCGCCGAGGTCGCCACCATCGGCGGACTCTCCGCGCACGCCGGGCAGGATTTGCTGGTCGAGTACGCTTTAAAGGTAAAGGATCGCGCCGGGCATGTTTTTCTGGTTCACGGCGAGGAAAAAGGCGCGCTGCCGTTGATGGAAAAGTTGAAGGAAAATAAAATGCGGCGGACGCATTTTCCGCCCATGCATTCGAGCGTGGAGTTGTGAGAAGCGGATCACGTTCATTTCCTCAACAATTGGCCGATAAGATTCACTACAATCGTCAACAACACCGACACCAAAATTGAAGTCGTCAGCGGAAAGTAGAACGAGCCATGCTCCCCTTCGATGCGGATGTCGCCGGGCAGACGACCGAGCGGGATGCCGAATTTCGCCGCGAGGTACATCCCGCCGCCGAGGAGGAAGAGGAGGATGCCAAAGAGCATGAGGTAGCGGGAGATGGATTCCATATAAATCACTCCCCTTCGATCAAGTTCTCGATTTCAAGCAAAACCCGCTCCAAAGTCGGAGCGTCTGAACTTATGACGTCATCAATTCCTGAGTGCTTATGATGCGGAAAGGTCGCAATAGATGAATGATGCTCAGTATTGTCGTATCGAAATATCAAAGTCCCGTCTTCCTTTTGGTAATGATATGCATACATGAGCCGCTGGACGGGAAGCCGCAGATCAACCAATTCACGAAAGAACAGCAAGGTCGAGCCGTCCTGGAATTCAACCCTACCGCGGATAAAACCCACCAAATCGCCTCGCTTCTCAAGATTCACATCAGACGAGTGAACGAAGGGCTGACTGGCGAGCAGATCCAGGGTTGATTGAAAATATCGCTCAATCAATCTTCGCCTCGCTAAGCGAATGATATTGTCCCTCCAACAATCTTAATGCGGCGAGTTCCATGTTCCAGTCTATTGTTTCGATGGTTTCTTCGATTTTCCCCGATTTTAATTTCTCTTCAAATTCCGCGGACGCCATCCCGGCGCGTTTTTCGAACTCGGCGATACGCCCTTTTGTGCGCGCAATGCCGTGTTGCAACGCTTTTAACTGATTGCGAATCGCCGTCTCGACCAGCGGCTTGATCGATTCTTGCGTGTTCGCTTTAATGACAATTTCCTGCAACATGGCGCAATCCTTTCGACAACTTATGCAAACCGATTGAATATCTCGTAGGGGCGACCCGCCAGGGTCTTATGGAACCCTGAAGCGCAACGAAGGGTCGCCCTTTGCGCACGATTACACTGCCCACACAGGGCGACCCTTGTTTGCGCAAAAATGCCGTAATGGATTTGAGCGGGTCGCCCCTACATGGTTACAACAACCGCGGCTGGTCTTCCTCCGCGTAGAAAAAACCCAAATGCTCATACGCGGATTTGGTCGCCACGCGCCCCTGCGGAGTGCGGTCTAAAAATCCGAGTTGCAAAAGATACGGCTCGACCACGTCCATGATCGTATCCTGTTCTTCGCTAATGGACGCGGCAATCGTGTTCAAGCCCACCGGTCCGCCGCCGTATTTTTCGATGATGGTCTTCAAGACGCGGCGATCCACGTCGTCCAGCCCAAGCGGGTCCACTTGAAGCAGGTCCAACGCTTCCCTTGCGACGTTCTGCGTGATGATCCCGTCCGCGCGCACCTGGGCAAAATCGCGGACGCGGCGCAGGAGTCGCAATGCGATTCGCGGCGTCCCGCGCGCGCGCTTCGCCACCTCGCCGACGCCGGATTCATCCGCCCGGACTTTGAGCAAACCCGAAGCGCGCGCGACGATCTGCTTCATCGCGTCCAGGTCGTAATAATCCAAACGATAGACCGCGCCGAATCTCGCCCGCAAGGGCGCGGTGACGAGAGCCAGCCGGGTCGTAGCCCCCACTACCGTAAAACGAGGCAACTTCAAACGGATGGAACGAGCCGAAGGTCCCTTGCCGATGACGATGTCGAGGGCGAAATCCTCCATCGCAGGGTAGAGGACTTCCTCCACGGCGCGTCCGAGGCGGTGAACTTCATCAATAAAAAGGATGTCGCCCGCGCGGAGATTCGTCAGGATGGCGGCAAGGTCGCCCGCGCGTTCGATGGCGGGGCCGGCCGTGACCTTGACGTTGACGCCCATTTCGTTGCCCAGCACATGCGCCAGCGTGGTCTTGCCCAACCCGGGCGGCCCGTAAAACAGCGCATGATCCAACGCCTCGCCGCGCTGACGAGCCGCCGCAATCAGAATGGATAAATTTTCCTTGACCTGATCCTGCCCGATGAGATCGTTCAGTTTTTGCGGGCGCAGGGCGTTATCCACGCGGTCGTCGGGTTTGGCTTCAGGGTCAAGCGGTTTCTGTTTTGCCATGCGCGGATTATACCCTGCGGGAATAATAGACTTTGGCGGATTTATACGAATTTCTTCCGCCCCGTTTCAAACCGCGCAGGGATGCCCATTGGATCATCCCATAAGGCTCTGCCGCCGGGAGCATGATTAACCGGATGGGTTCTAAAAGGACATTAAACCAATGCAGGGACGACTTGTTATCGTCGTCCCTGCGGGAGGGTTTGCTCTTCGGCAGTCTGGCGATCCTGACCACGAAACGAATTTCGGTTTTAGACCCATGACTTTGCGCCGCCAGGTTTCCCTGACTTTGCCTTTCGGCAGTCGGTCGGTCTTGACCGCGCATTGCGCGATGTTAGACACTCTGACTTTGCGTCGCCGCCTTTCGACGGGTTTGCTTTTATCGGCAGCCCTGACACTCATGGCTCAGTTCAGCTTTAGAGTAGGGCTTTGCGCCGCCGGGTTTTCCCGGTTTTGCTCTTTCTCGGAGCGATTTTATTATTGCATATTTCGAATCGAATTTCAATCACTCACTTGTTCTAAAAATGGCTTCCACGGTCATGCCCCACTTGAGGCGGGGGTCCGAGCCGTCCACGCGGATGCGGACTGCGTACAAAATATCGCCGCTCGATTGGGTATAGGCGGCGCTGATCTCCGTCACCACGCCGGTCAGTTCCAGGTCGGGCAGGGCATCCGGGCGGATGGACACAGTTTGCCCAACGCTTAAATCAACCACTTCCAGTTCAGTCACGTCGGTCGTCTCCACGAACCAGGCGCTGTCGTCAATGAGACTCACAACGCGCGTATCCGGCGCAACCTGCTCCCCGGCTTTGACGTTCACGTCCGCCGCCACGCCGGAGAACGGCGCCATGATGACGAAATTGGCAAGCGCGTCCTGCGCCGCGTCGAGATTCGCCTTTGCAATCGCCAGTTGTTCGGCGTTGGGCCCGTCGAGGCTGATCTCGTACTGATACTTCGCTTCGGCTTCGGCGGCAAGCGCGGCGTCATAGGCGGCTTTCACCCCGTCCCGCTTGCGGGCTTCCTCCTCCATCTCGCGGATTTTGTCGTTCAAGTTTTCCTGCGCGGTTTCAAGATCGTCCTCGGCGGTCTTGCGCTTGGAGTTATCCTCGCTCAAGTCCTTGTATTTATCGAATTCGTCCTGCGCGTCCTGCAAGTCTTCCTTCAGGTCTTCAATTTCGCCGTCGAGTTCCTCCAGACGGTCGTCAATGGCCTCCACGTCCAGGTCTTCCCATTCACGCTCCGCCTCGGCGCGGGCGCTCTGCGCCTGCTGGTATGCGATCCACAATTGAGCGCGGTTGCCGCTCTCATTGCGGAGAAGCGCATCATAGGCGTTTTGCGCGACGAGAAGATTCGCCTCCGCCTCCCCCGCATTGGACAGCCGCGCCAGGACATCCCCTTCGCTGACGGTTTGCCCCGCCTTAACAAGAACCTCCGCCGCCACGCCGCGCGCCTGAAAAGTCAGGTTTGTCGCGCGCGCCGGTTCGAGCCGCCCCTCGGCGATCACCTCCGCGGAAGAGGCCGCCCCCTCCTCGCCCGGAAGTTCAGCCGCCGGAGTCTCGTGCGCCCCGCACGCGGACAGAATCAGCGCAGGCAGAAGCGCAAGCATCAAAAATTTCAATACGTTGTTTTTCATGGAATCCTTCTTTGGGTTGCAGGTTGCAGGTTGTAGGTTGCAGGTTGTAGGTTGCAGGTTGTAGGTTGTAGGTTGCAGGTTGCGCTCACTCATACGCCAACACTTCCCGAATGGTCAAGCGCGCGGCGTTTCTTGCGGGTAGAACCGACCCCAAAACGGAAAGCGCCAGCGCCAGCGCCAGCCAGATGACGTAACCTTGATAAGTGAACAACACGTCAATCGGCGTTTCGAAGATGGCGATGCTGACGATGAACGCCAGCCCATAGGAAAGCGGAATGGAGATAATAATTGCCAAAGCAAACGAGATCGCGCCGATCACAAATCCTTCGCCGACGATGGTGCGCATCACAGCCAGGTCGTCGGCGCCGATGGCGCGCATGATACCGATTTCGCGCGTGCGTTCCAGCACATTCATGCCCATTGTGCCGGTCAACCCCATCGCGCCGACAATGGCGGTCAACACAGCCATGATGAGCAGAAAGACCACCAGAATATCCAGGCTCTCGGCGACGGAATCGAGCGAAGCAGAACCCGACTCGGCCCGCCGGATTTTGAAACCGTTCTCGCGGAAGTGGTCGTCCAATTTTTCAGCCATCGCGTCCTGAAACGCGCGGTCGTGCCGGGTCGTCGCCACGCGGAACGAATACGCTTTGTCGGTCAGATTCGTGACCTTCTCGATATATTCCAGCGGAACATAAGCCAGCACGCCCTCGCGTCCGATAAATTTGAAGATGCCCACCACTTCCCAGACCTCATCCTGCCCGTCCACTTTAAGGCGCAGGGAATCGCCCGGTTTTAAATTGGGATAATATTTAAGCGCCGCTTCGCTGATCGCCAGTTTGCGCGCGTCGTCCGCCCGAATCCAGCGCCCGGACGCGATCATCGGGTTGACGAGGTCCGATTCGGCGGGCGGCGCAAGCAGATTGACATTCTCCGCCACCGAACCGTCCGGGTAGAGCAGTTCGATGCCCATGAACTGCCAGCCCTCGACATGCTCCACCCCGTCGAGTTGAAAGGCGAATTTTTCGATCTCGCTGACGCGGTAGGGTCGGTCGAAATCGAGCGTGACGTCCGCGCTGAAATATCGCCCGATCTGCTGGCTGTAGTCGCGCAGGCTGACGCGCACATTGAACACGGCAATAAAGATCGCGCCGCCCATCGTCAGGGTGAAGAGGGTGAGCAAAAGACGATTCGTGCGGCGGAAGGTATTCCGCAGGGAGATGATGAACGGGCGCGGCAGATGCATTCCGCGAGCGGCGAGGATGCGCGTCAGGCGCACCAGCGTCCAGTCCAGCCAGTTGACGCGCGGCTTTCCATCCGCGGTCGGCGGACTGCTTTCGTCTCCGGCCGCGTCGTTGCTCAGGGCGCGCAACACGGAGATTTTCGAGCCGTTCAGGACAGGGGATAACCCGGCAAAGAGCGGAACCAGCAACCCCACCGCCACCTGCACAAAAAACGCCAGCGGCACGATGCGATAACCCAGCAGGCTGAAATTTAAATTATCCGCAATAAAGCCCGCCAGCCAGTACGCGCCCCAGCCGCCGAGCGGAACGGCGATGGCCAGGGCCAGCAACGCAAACGCCATGATCAGAGTCAGATACATGGCAAAAACCTGCCGGTCGCGTCCGCCCACCAGTTTGATGACGCCGATATGCCGCAAGTGCTGGCTGAGCAGCGCGCTCAACGTGTTTGCGATCAGCGAACTGGACAGAAACACGATCAGGATTCCCAGCGCCATCAAAATATAAAGCACGGCGTTGATCGTGTCCGTCATCGGGTGTTTGTTGCGCTCGGAATAACGCGCGCGAATGACGGTATTGCCGTTCTTCTCCAGTTTGTCTTTCAGGTCCGCCCCCAGCGAGCGGATGTGGCGAAGGTCATTGGGCGAATCGACGACGGTCAGGTAAACGCGGTTGAACAGTTCCGGCTGTTTCAGGGTTTGCAGGGTTTCCATCGTCGTGAAGGCGAAGGGCGGCGCGAGGAAGTCGTCCGCGCCGGTGCTGGCATCCTGAACGACGCCGACCACTTTCAATTTTTTCGTCGAGCCGTCCGCCAGTTCAAAGACGAGATATTCGCCCACCCCGACGCGGATTTTATCCATGTTCTTTTTGTTCAGGATGATTTCGTCCTTGTCCGCCTCTGCCCGCCCGGAGATGGGAGATAACAGGTTGACCTTGTTCCCGCCAAAGTCTTCCAGCGCGATCAGGTCAATCGTCGCCCATTGCCCGCCGCTTTCCGGTCGGACGCGATAATTGCTCACGCGCCGGCCCTCCGCCTCTCTCACGCCCTGAAAATTACGGATCGAAGCCAGCGTGTCGTCGTCGAAGTTCGTCATGCGCAATTCGACGTTGGCAGGGTTGTTCGCCGCGTACGACTCATCCATGTCGGTGGAGATGATCTCGTACGCGCCGGTGATCACGCCAATCGAAAATACGCCCACCGCAATGGACAAGACCACCAGCGCGGTGCGCATGAAACTATCCCAAAGGTCGTGAAATACTTTTTTCCAGCGTGGTCGCATTCATTGCCTTCTGTCATTGCGAGGAGGGCGATCTTCCCGACGAAGCAATCTCCCGGTCGAATCCAGGATTGCTTCGTCGCAAAGAACAAGCGCGCTCCTCGCAATGACGATGGATTGCGTTACTTCAACAGTTCGTTCAACTCGTCCGCCGAATACGGCTTGACAGTCACGTCCTTCAAACCTTCGCGCAGATATTGGGTCACGCGCTCGGGGTTGATGGCGGAGGTGAGGACGATCGTTTTCGGCGCAAGCCCAGCCTTCGAGAGGGCAACCAGGACATCGGTCAGGGGAAGCGAGGCGAGGTTTTCATCCACCAAAATCAGGTCGGCTTCGGGGAGTTTCTTCAAATCCGCAGTCCGGGTCAATTTGACTTTCGATCCCTTGAGCATCTCATTAAGTAGATTCGCCCAGTCGTCGTTGTCGTCAATCAGTAAAATACTTTTCGCGCTTCCCGGCTGGACCTCGGAACTGGTCGGCCGTCCCTGGGGCATGAACATGGCGACGGTCGTTCCTTTGCCCGCCTCGCTGACGAGCGTCACGCGCCCCTGCGATTGGGACAGGACGTGCAACGCGGCGGGAAGCCCCAGCCCGTGATGCGAAACGCCGCGCGTGGTGAAGAACGGCGACCAGACTTTGCGAAGCGTCTCTTCGTCCATGCCCGCGCCGTCGTCTTCGATGTCAATTTCGGACATGCCGCGTTCTTCGATGCGGCGGGCGCGCACTGTCACGGTTTTCGCTCCCGCTTCGACGGCGTTCTGCAAAAGATTTCCGAGCGCGCGCGTCAGTTGAGTCGAATCGGCGATGACGTAGGCGGCTTCGGGGTCTATCTCGACCTTGAGCGTTTTCTGCGGAATGCCGCGCTGCAGGGCGGCGGTCTGAAGCGCGTCGGCAAGCAGAACCGGGCGCGGCTTCATCTCGCGCACCGCGCCGATGAGTTGTTCCTTGACCTGAATTATTTGCGCCGCGCTTTCGGAGATCATGTCGAGGTCTTCCTGGAGCGACTCAACGTCCACCTGTCCGTCGGCGATCTCTTCGCGCAGGCGGGCAACCGTCAGCGAGATGGGAAGCGTCTTGTTGCCGATCCAGTGAATGGCTTCGGTCGAGGCGCTGGTTAACGCTTCGAAGACTTTGTTGCGCAGAATTTCGTTATGGGCTTCGTTGAGTTCTTCGATCAAATAGGCGTTGTTGATCGCCACTGCAAGATGTTCCGCCATGGTCAGCAGGGTGGTGATGTCGTCTTCGCTGAAGGCGCGTTCTTCGGAGGATTGGATCGTGACCGCGCCGAGCGTCCTGCCGCCGTAGATGAGCGGGAGCGCCATTTCGGATCGGGTATGCGGCAAATGCGGATTCTTGAAATGCGCGCGCTCTTCGCCCACATCCAGCGCGATGCGCGCCTCGCCCATCGCCACGCACGCGCCGATCATCGAATCCGTGCCGACGCGCAGTTTGTGCCCCTCCGCCAGCATGGCTTTGCCAGCCTTGCCATAACCGGCGCGCAAGACCGCGTATTCGCCTTTTTCATCCAGCAGGAAAACGCCCGCGTAATATAAACCGTACGCCTCGCAGATGATGTTGACGGTCTGCGGGAGCAATTGATCAAGGTCAAGGATCGAAGCGACTTCCTTGCCGACGCGGTTGGCGGCTTTGAGCAGGCGCGAGCGGCGTTCCTCCCGCCGGTGCAGTTTGGAATTTTGAATCGCCACCGCCAGTTGATCCGCCATCGTTTGAAGCGCGTCAATATCCTCTTCGTGAAAAGCCGCCTCTTCGACGGATTGAACCGTCAGCGCGCCGATCGCCTCGTCGTTGATGACCAGCGGGAGCGCCATCTCGGAGCGGGTCTTGGGCAGGTGCGGGTTCTCGAAGAAGACCGCCTCTTCGCCCACGTCGAGCGCGATGCGTCCCTTTTTGTTGGCAATGCTCGCGCCGATCATCGAGTTGCCGCCGACAGCGAGTTTGTGTCCTTCGCGCAGCATGGCTTTGCCCGCCTCGCCGCGCCCGGCTTTGAGGACGGCGTATTGTCGGGGTTCGTCCACGAGGAAAACTCCGGCGTAGTAAAAGCCGAATTCGTCGCAGATGATGTCCACCGTGCGCTGGAAGAGTTCGTAGGAATCCAGAATGGTGGTGATGTTCCGGGCGGCGCGCGCGGAGGCTTTCAATAATTTTGCGTGTCGTTCGATGTTATTGGTCATAAGTTCCTCCATTGATGAGTTGCGGGGTGCAGGGTGCAGGGTGCAGGGTGCAGGGT
>CAADGT010000180.1 GCA_900696595.1 uncultured Chloroflexota bacterium | reverse complement strand
GGGTGCAGGGTGCAGGGTGCAGGGTGCAGGGTACAGGTTACAGGTTGCAGGGTGCAGGTTACGGGTTGATCAGGGCGTTCCCAATATCTTTTGGATGAGTTCCACCAGTCCCTGTTCGCGCCCTTTGACGAAGAAGGCGTTGGCGCCTTTGGAGACGGCGTCTTTGGCTTTGTTCACCTCGTCGTAGGCGGTCAGGATGACGACCGGCAGTCCGGATTTTTTTTGCTTCAAATCCGCCAGCAGGTCAAGTCCGGCGTCGTTTTTTGGGTTGCCGTCGAAGCCGGGCATGTTCAAATCCAGCACGGCGATGTCCACCGCCGCCGCGTTCTGCGCGAAGACTTCGCTTCCCGTTTTGCAATCGGGCGCGGTTAACACATCATAGCCCGCGCGCAGGAGAGTCTTCTCCAGACTGCGCTGGATCAATTTTTCGTCGTCCACTAAAAGCACGGTCGTCATAATTCCTCCAGGGTGTTAAGTCTGATCCGATTTTTCATCGGGCATGTACAATTTTTCGGCGGGCAGGCGCACAAAAAACTCGGCGCCGTGTCCGGTTTCGCTTTCGAGCCAGATCGTCCCGCCGTGTTGATTCACGATCTGCATGACGGCGGAAAGCCCCAGCCCCGTTCCGCCCGCGCCGCCTTTGGTGGTAAAAAACGACACCCAGATTTTTTCCTGAATTTCCTTCGGGATGCCGGGTCCGTTATCGCGCACGGAGACCAAAACAAACTCGCCGTCGCGCCGCCCGCGCACAATGATTTTCGGGTCGGGCGCGCCGGCGTGAGTCAGCGCCTCCCAGGCGTTTTTGATCAGGTTGTTGAACACCTGCTCCACCTGTCGTTCGTCCACGTGCGCCGGGGGCATATCGTCCGCCCAGGTCATTTCAACGACTTCGCGCGGCAGTCCCATATTCTCGACGGTATGCACGATCATCTCGCGCAGGGAAACCGGCGCGTCGTGACGCTGCCGCGCGGGCCCGATCAAACCTTCCTTGATGTCGAGGATGGTCTTGGCGCTTGATTCGGCGATATCCAAATCCTCCAGCAAGGATTCCACGCTAACCAACGCCCGCAAACGATTCGGCGGCATGGCGGACATTTCCGCCAGGATGGATTCCAAATCCAAGCCAGCCGCCCGCGCCTCCTCCCGGACGGTTTGAACCGCCTCCGTTAAAGAAGCCTGATCGAACGCTGATGCCTTTCCCGCCAGAGCCAGCAGGTAGCGCACATCCTCGCGCACCCGGCTCACCGACCCCGGAATGGGCGCGGCTTTGTTGCCCACCCAGTGAATCGCCTCGCCGGTGGCTGTGGCAATGGCTTCGTAGGTTTTCGTGCGCAGCAATTCGGCGTTTGCCGCCTCCAGGTCTTTCATCAAATTTGCGTTGTTGATCGCAATTGCAATCTGATCCGCCATCGCCTGCAGGGAGGCAATGTCCTCCTCGTTGAAGGCGTTTAGTTCGTTGCTTTGCACCGTCACCGCGCCGACGGAGACGGAGTTAACGATCAGCGGCAGGGCCATCTCGGAGCGGGTATCCGGCAAAAAGGGATTCTTGAAGCGCGATTCCTCTCCCGCCACATCCAGCGCGATCTGTGCCTGCCCGTTCAGGATCGAACGTCCGATCATGGATTTGTCGTCAATCGGCAGTTTGTAATTTGCGTCGAGCATTTTTCTCCCCGCCAGCGCAAACCCGGCGCGCAGATGCGCCCACCGGCGATCCTCCGAGACGAGAAAAATGCCGGAGTAGTAAAAGTTGAACTCGCTGCAAATGATGTTGACGGTATGCCTGAGCAGTTCGTTTAAGTCCAAAATTGAAGTGACCATCTGTCCGACGCGCGCGGCGGTCTCGAGCAGTTTATGCCGGCGTTCGAGCATGGCGAACATCTTCTGGTTCTGCGAGAGCAGGTATTTATTGCGCTCGATCGTGTTCGTCAATTGGCGCGTCTGGTCTTCGATCTTCTCCGCCAGTTCCAGTTGATATTCGCGCAGGTAGCGCTCGGCGTTTTGCAGTTCGTCCGTTTTTCCGTTCAGGTATTCGGTGACAAGGTCTTCAAAATCCGCGCCGATGGGCTTGGGGATGAATCCCGCCGCTCCGGCGGCAAGCGCCCGCGCGCGCGCCTTCTCGGAAGTGTCGCCCGACACAACGACGATTGGCGTGCCGGGCAGCATTTTCATCAGACGGGTGGCCGCCTCGCTGCTGGTCATTTTGGAGACATTGTTGTCCAGCAAAATCAAACCTGGCATGGTTTCGCCCGCCAGTTCCAATCCATCCAACGGGTTGGCCGCCTCCAGCACGACGTATTGACTGGCTAACAAACGCCGCACAAGCGCGCGGGATTCGTCGCTGTCAGCGATGTATAAAACCTGTGGAAGTCGGCGGGAGTCGGAGGTCATGGGTACGAGTTGCAGGGTGAAGGGTAAAGGTTGCGGGGTAAAGGTTGCGGGTTATAGGTTGCAGGTTGCGGGTTGCAGGTTACAGGTTGCAGGTTGCAGGTTACGGGTTACAGGTTACAGGTTACAGGTTGCAGGTTGCGGGTTGTCAATTATGGTTCTCTATTTTCGTGTCCTCGGGTCGGCCATGCGGTGTTGCTCGAGTCTTTTCTGCACAATGCGGCTCAGGGTTTCGGCAGTAATCGGGGACTCGTCCATGACGCGGGTGAAGTCGGCGCGGGGAATTGCGGTCAACTCCACCGGCTCGCTTCCCGCCCGGATATTGGCAATGGATTTGCCGCCGCGCAACAATTCGATCTCTCCGAAAAATTCATCCGCTCCCAGGCGGGAAAGGACGGTCTCCTTGTTGCGTCTGGCTTGCAGAACCACTTCCACTTCACCCCGGCGGATGATGTAGAAATATTCCAATTTTTGATCGCTCGATAGGATGGTCTCGCGCGGCTGGTATGTCTTTCGCTCCGCCAGTTTTGTAAATTCCAGCATGTGGCGGTGGCGCAGTTGCGGCAGGGAGCGCGAGATCGCCTCGTCTATCGTCGCGCCGTCCGAGATGATGATGTTGCGATGCGTGCGCGAGGTCAGCGATGGGTCGTGCGTGACCATCACAATCGTTTTGCCCCGGCTTACAAATTGCTCGAACAAGGCGATGATGGCGTCTGAAGAGCGCGTATCGAGATTGCCGGTCGGCTCGTCGGCGATGAGGAGCGGAGGGTCGCAGGCCATGGCGCGGGCGATGGCCGCCAGTTGTTGCTGTCCTGTCGAGACCAGTATGGGCAGTTTGTTGGCGAATTTTTCCAACCCGACCAGTTTCAACAGTTCCATCGCCCGCGCGGGACGCTCGTCAAAGTCGTACATGTCCACGTAATCCATCGGGAGCATGACGTTTTCGAGCAGGGTCAGCATGGGCAGTAACTGGAAGAACTGAAAGACGATGCCGAGGTTTTTTCCGCGCCATTTGGAGCGCGCGCTCTCGCTTACGCCTGTATAAATGTCGTTGTGGTTGACGATCACCTGTCCTTCGCTCGGGCGGTCTATGCCGGTGATCATGTTCAACAGCGTGGATTTTCCGCTGCCGGATTTTCCGACGATGGAGACAAATTCGCCGCGGTTGATCTGCACGTTTACGCCTTTGAGGACGGTGAATTCGCCCGCCGCGTTGGAGAACTTTTTGACCACGCCGCGCATCTCGATGATCGCTTCGGGGGCGGCGTCGCTCACTTTTTGCAGGGCAGGCCTGGGCGGAGTCCGACGCGGTTTCATTTCCTGCGGCTCCTCTTCGGCTTTGAATCCGCCCCGGTTTCGGGTTGCAGTTCCCCATCCACGAGCGTCAAACAGCGCGTGACGCGATTCTTCAGCCCCATGTCGTGCGTGACCATTACGATGGTTTTTCCGCGTTCGGAGGCCAGCCGCGAAAAAACGTCGAAGATGTGGTCGGCGGTGACAGAATCCAGGCTGCCGGTCGGTTCGTCGGCGACGATGATTTCGGGGTCGTTTGCCAGGGCGCGCGCAATGGCGACGCGCTGTTGCTGTCCGCCGGAGACGAGCGCGGGAAGTTTGTCGGCGTGTTCTTCAATTTCGACCAGCCGTAAAAGTTCGAGCGCGCGCTGGCGGGACTCGCGCGGTTTGAACGCGCCGGCGAGGTCCATCGGCAGGGTGATGTTTTCGACCAGGGTCAGCATGGGCAGTAATTGAAAAGATTGATAGACCACGCCCATTGTTTTGCCGCGCCAGAGGGCTTTTTCGTTTTCGGTCAGATGATGCACCGAGACGCGCCGGCCGTTGGAATGAACCAGGGTTTCGCCGGTCGTCAGTTCGTCCACGCCGTTGATCATGTTCAACAAGGTGGATTTGCCCGCGCCGGATTTTCCCACCACGCCCAGGAATTCGCCCTTGTGAACGGTCAGGTTTATATCCCTTAACGCCGGGAAATCTCCCGCCGCGGTGGAGTAGGTTTTGCTGACGTTAAGCAGTTCGATGATTGGAGCGTCCATAGGCTTAATGAATTGATTTTACCCCGATTGTGCATTTCGGCGCGAACAACTTATTTGCAATTTATTTACAAGTGAAGTCGGACAGCCCGCTTATGAACTTCAACAAAATAATCTCGTAATGCGGCGCGGGGCGCGTTCCTGCGCGCGCCTGTTGGCGTTAGAGAACGCCAACTACACGGTTGCGGTATTTATTTGTTAACTCACCTTACGCAAGATGGCATTGGGTTAGGAAATGCGCCTGCCGATGAGTCGGTGACCGTCCACGAATGTTCACGAATAAACGAATAGGCGCGCCAACATTCGCGAATTCGTGACTTTATTC
>CAADGT010000179.1 GCA_900696595.1 uncultured Chloroflexota bacterium | reverse complement strand
GCTGGCGGTATTACCTGTGCCAACAACGGCTGGAACGTAAGTGCGCGTGTCACGTTTCCCGAGATCTATCTGGATGTGCGCCCCTATCCTGCGACTCTTGTTCGCTGGCCTACCGTTGTCCGCAATGGCGGTATGCCTGAATCCTCCGGATCAGGTGGCGTGAACTATATTCCCAATGGCGGCGGATCGCCCAGTCATCCACAGGTGGGCGACTGGCAAAATCTACGCCTGATCCTGACCTTGCGACCGGCGGGCCCCATGTTTGTGACTCTGCCTCTGATTGGAGATCTGATGTTATCCAATGGCGCAAGCCAAACAATTCAATGGGAAGTGCCTTCCCATCCGGCAGTGGGAGCTTCCACGCTCGCAGGCAGTGTCAGTGGACTGGATGAACTCCCCGGGGACATGCCTTTATTCGTTGGCAATGGACGCGCCCCCTACAAGTTGTTCTGGGAGTTGTGTTATCAGGAGTATGAAGCCATCGAAGGCTGCCTTGCCGGTCCGAATGGCAACGGTAATTACAACTGCGGTGGCGGAACCGGGCATCGCGGCATCACAGGCTATGAATGGAAGAATCATTCTAGCGGTGGAGAGATTCCCCCATCTGCTGTGGCAAATCTACCTGCCGTGAGAATGGCGGATATCAACAATGATGGTACGCCGGACGCCTACTGGGATACCAACCTGACCCTGCGACGCATGGATGGTGCCGGCAGTATCAGCAATCCTCAATATCAGCGTTCCTGGAATTGGGGTGGAGTCATCTATTGGGCAGTGCGTGAAGGGCAGGGGCAGATCGGCTGGCCGGGGCAGTGATATGATCGTTGTCTGCCTTGTGTAGAGTCTTTTGTATCTTGGGACTGGACTCGGATTCTCGCATAACTTGGGATTCCTTACCAATGCGGTGAGTTTCAGTCTCTCGTAACTTGGGACTAAAAGAGCGAAGATCACATAAAGTCTTCGCTCTTTATGGAGCAACGCTTGTAGATATCTGGATTTCAAACCCAAAATATCGAGTCTCAAGTTATGTGAGAATTTCGCCATGAGTCCAAAGTTATGCGAGAAAAATTCTTGACTGATTGGGCGAACTTGCGAAACTTGCCCCTGAATCCACTCTCAAGTTACAAGAGACCGAACATTTTAATGGAACAGAACATCCATCAGGATAATTACACAGCCCGGTGGAAAATGATAAGATAATCTGCGAAAATATAAAGGTTATTTGAAATTATAGATTCAGATCGTCTTGAATTTTGGTACGCCATCAATTTGATGGCCAAGATCCAATGAACAATACCGCTCCTCTCCGTTTGAGGGGTGGTATTTTGATTAATAGTTCATTGCATTAGGTTGGAAAAATCATGACTAACATTTTCTTACCCCAATCTTGCATCCCTTGCACGAATGATGGTCTGTGCGCGATCTGCCACTTGTAATTTGTTGAAGATATTCGAGACGTGATTGCGCACGGTTTTTTGACTGATGACGAGAGCACCCGCGATCTCTACATTATCTGGGACAGATCTTCGCGATTGTGATAGTTTCGCAAGGAAAATACCACAGTCAGAACCCTTTGAAATTTTTTCAGATACCCCCACCTGGACCTTGACAAAGAGATGCCAATCTTGAAAAGGAAAAGCGCAATTTGTTTCTGCTTTTGTACGAAAATCAAGCGCGGCTAAACTGCAAATTTACTTCTGCCAGCGGCATTATCTTTTCAATGTACTCGCCCAGAGAGTCGTGGTCTTTCTGTTCATTCCAGTACTGTGCCAACCCGTAGATCGCCCAACTGGCGGCAGTGGCCGCGATCACTGGAGAGGGATTCGACCCGATTTGTTCAAGCCATGTCATCAACAGACCCTTGGTCTGTTCTTTGATCTGCGTCTCCATGAGCTGACCAAACTGGCCGCGCGGCGATTTGCAATGGCTGTTGGCTTCTCCGATGAATTCACACACGGTCAGGATCAGCGCGCGTAAATTATCTTCACTGAAATGGCAGGCGTTCAACGTGCGCTTTTCGATTTCCGCCCGAAACTCCTGGCGGATTTGATGCTCAAGCAGGGCATATTTATCGGGAAAATGCGCGTAGAACGTGGCGCGGTTGATTCCGGCGCGGACGGCAATATCTTGAATCGAGACGGATTGAAAATCCTTCTCGCGGATAAGTTCCGAAAATGCCTCTTCCAGCAGACGGCGGGTGCGTTTGACGCGCGGATCGAGTTTTTCTTCAGGCGGAGCGTTGATCAACATTTTTTCTCCTTTGTCGCTTATCCAACAAAAATCATCTTTTGGTGATTGACTAAACTATGCAATACATGTTTAATAAGCGACAATTGTTACTTAAGCGACACAAGTATCTTACCACGCTGGATGAGGAGAGTCAAGATGAACATTGCATACGGGCGTTGGGAGTTGTTCCAATGAACCCCGAAGTTGAAGGCGTCAAACTCGTTCCAAATGAGGAATTCGCGCGGCTGGCAAGCGATGAACAAATCAATCGCTCTGCCCTGGCGCTGGAGGCGCATGGCATTCGCACAATCCTCGCGGCAAACGGGGAAGAGGCCCGCAAAACGCTGTTCGAATTGCTGCCCGAAGGCGCCGAGGTATTTCTTGCCCTTTCCACCACACTGAAAGAATTGGGCGTCACTGAAATGATTGACAATTCGGATCGCTACAATTCCGTGCGGGCCCGACTCGCCAAGATGGATCGCGCCACACAGAACCGTGAGATGGTCAAGATGGGCGCGGTTCCCGAGTACATCGTCGGCAGCGTTCATGCTGTGACGGAGGACGGAAGCGTCATCATTGCCTCCAACTCAGGCAGTCAATTGGCGCCTTACGCCGCTTCCGCCGCGCGCGTCATCTGGGTGGTTGGCGCTCAAAAAATTGTGCGCACGCTGGAAGATGGTTTTCGACGCGTGTACGAATATGCCCTCCCGCTGGAGGATGCGCGCCTGATGCAGACACTCGGGATGCACAGCAGCGTCAATAAACTGTTGGTCGTCCACCGCGAGGTTCTGCCAGATCGAACGACCATGATCCTCGTGAAGGAAAGGCTTGGTTACTAGCATGGCATCGCCCAATCCTGATCACGCTGTAAACCAACCGTCCATAAAACCCGTCACGCTGATTGGACTCGGCGGCAACGCCGCCGCCGGCGGTTACTGCGACCCTCTGACGGGCGAATGTTATCCCGCGTCCGAAATGGACGATCTTGTTTTTCAAAAGGAGAAACCCATGACTACTGCCATTGATCCCGTTTGCAAGATGGAAGTCGAAATCGAAACTGCGCAATACAAGAGCGAACACGCCGGCGAGACCTATTATTTCTGTTCGGCTGGCTGTCAGAAATCCTTCGAGAAGGATCCGCATCAGTACCTGCCCGAAGATCACCACGGACATTCCCACAGCCACGAAGGTCACAGTCACTAACCCGCCTCTTTCTCGACCATGCCTTTTACTCAACCCCCTGTTTTTGGCGTCAATATTGACCCCTCCACCGCCAACCTTGAGGCCGCCCTGCAGCGCGCCCGCCTGGCGGATGAAAGCGATGTGGAACTGGTCACGATTCAGGATCACCCCTACAACGCGGACTTCCTGGACACGTGGACCCTTCTCACTGCTCTTGCGGCCCGCACCGAACGCGTGCATATCGCCACCAACGTCATGAACACTCCCTTGCGCCCGCCGGCGATGATGGCAAAAATGGCCGCTACGCTGGACTTAATCACCAAGGGGCGCCTCGAACTTGGGCTGGGCGCGGGCGGCTATATTGAAGGGATGCAAACCTGGGGAGGCACGGTCGGACAAACGCCCGGTCAGCGCTATCAGGCTTTCAAAGAGTACGCCGAAATCGTGCGCGGCATGTGGGATCACGCCGGCGGGCGCTTCTCGTATTCTGGCGGGTTTTACAAGGTGGGCGAACTCGTTCCCGGCCCAGCTCCCGCACATCCCATTCCGTTATGGTTTGGGGCCGGTGGCCCGCGTATGTTGCGCCTCACGGGACGCATGGCTGACGGCTGGCTGGTTGGCACGATTTATGTGCCGCCCCAGCAACTGCCCGAAGTCAACACCCTGCTGGACGAAGGCGCCGCGCAGGCCGGTCGCAATCCGTCCGAAGTGCGGCGCGGCTACAATTTGTTTGGCGCAATCAAACTGCGCGCGGGCGAGAGTTATCAATTCAATCGTCCAGGCTTGGTGTTGGGAACGCCTGCCGAGTGGGTCGAAACCCTCGTCCGCTACCATCTCGAATACCGGCACGACGCCTTCATCTTCTGGCCTGTGGCGGGAGATGAAGAGGCGCAGATCAAGGTCTTTTTGAACGAGATCATGCCCGAGGTCCGCAAACAGATTCGAGAAATCCAGGAAAAGGAAGCGCAAGTCGAATAATATGTCACGCAAGCGCATCATCATCGTCACGCTGGGTGTTATGCTCAGCCTGTTCATGGCTTCGATGGAATCGACCGTCATCGCAACCGCCATGCCTACCATCATTGGGCAGTTGGGCGGGCTGGAACATTACTCGTGGGTCTTCGCGGCGTTCATGCTGGCTTCGACCGCCACCGTCCCGCTCTACGGCAAGTTGTCCGACCTGTTCGGGCGCCGCCGCCTGTACCTCTTCGCCATGGGACTGTTTCTGCTTGGTTCGGCATTGAGCGGGCTGGCAAACAACATGACCCAGCTCATCATCTTCCGCGCCATTCAGGGATTGGGCGCGGGCGGCATCCAGCCGCTGGCGTTCATCATGATCGGCGAGATGTTCTCGCTGCAGCAGCGCGCCCGCATGCAGGGATTATTCTCCGGCGTGTGGGGCGTGTCGTCCATTATCGGTCCGCTGTTGGGCGGTTTCCTGGTGGACCAACTGTCCTGGCGCTGGGTTTTTTACGTCAACGTCATCCCCGGTTTACTTGCCGCAACGCTGGTGGCGCTCGCCTGGCGAGACCAGGTTCAACATCACGAAACCCCTGTGGTGGATTACGCCGGCGCGGGTCTTTTGACGGCCGGCGTGGTTGCGCTTCTCTTCGGACTCATGGAGTTGGGAACGCCGGGCAGTTGGGCACTGATCAGTCTGGCGGTGGTTCTCTTCGCGGTTCTGCTATGGGTGGAACGCCGCGCCGTGGATCCGCTTCTGCCGCTGAATCTCTTCCGCGACCGCCTGTTCTCGGTTGCGGTGGTACACGGCCTGCTGGCAGGCTGGGCGATGTTCGGCAGCACATCCTTTATCCCATTGTTTGTGCAATCTGTATTGGGAACCAGCGCTACGCAGGCCGGCGTTACGATCACCCCCATGCTCCTCGGCTGGGTGACGGCAAGCATCATTGGCGCGCGCCTGATGTTGAAAGTCGGTTATTGGAGGCTGGGATTGATTGGCATGACGTCGCTTAGTCTGGGGACCTTCCTCATGTCGCAAGCGAGCGTCACCGTCAGCCAAACCCTGTTGATGGTCTTCGTCGCCCTGATGGGCATCGGTATGGGATTTTCGATCCCGTCCCTCCTGATTGCCGTCCAGTCCAGTGTGGAACGCCGTCACCTCGGCGCGGCCACCGCCACGGTTCAGTTCAGCCGCACGATCGGCGGGACGCTCGGCGTAAGCGTGATGGGCGCGGCGCTCGCTCTTCGCCTGACCTCTGACCTGCGCGCGGCAGGGCAGGACGTGAGCATCATTCAACAACTGCTCAATCCCGCTCCCGGCTCGCAACTGGCGATCGCGGAAAGCGCGCGCCTGGCAATGGCAAATTCCATCAATCTGGTCTTCACCATTGCCTTCATTGCCGCCCTGTTGGGACTGGTCGCCATCTTCTTCGCCCCGCGGCGCAAATTGACCGACTTCGCGCGCCGCGGCGCCGCCTCTGAAGGAGGCGAGCCGGACGCCGCGCAGTCGAATTCGGCGGTTGATCTTGCCAGCGCGGATTGACTGCTTATGACAGACCAACCTGCCTCTTCTCCTCGAACTGCGCTGCCCATGAATGCCTCACGCTGGAAGCAGGGTCTTACCCTGCCTGATTTCGTTGCGCAGATGAGTGTAGATCAAGACATAATGATGCGCCGCCTTGAGACCGTCCAACTCAGCGAAGAGGAACGCGCGGCCGCGGCCGCGCTTCAGCGCCCCCTCCGCGTTCTGGTGATGACCGAGGATTGGTGCACCGATTGCCTGATGAATCTGCCGATCCTGGCGCGCCTGACGGAGGCAGCTCCCGCCATGGAAACGCGCGTCTTCATTCGCTCACGCTGGCCCGAGCTGCAAGCCTGGTTCGCCGCAGGCGGCATCGCCGCCATCCCCGTCTTCGCCGTTCTGGATGAAGCCTTTCAACTGATCGGGACGTGGGTCGAGCGCCCCAAAGCCGCCAATGAGCGCATCAAACGCTGGAAAGAAGAACATCCAGAGACACAAGCCATTCAACAGGATGCCAGCCTGAGCAAAGAAAAACGCAAGACCCGCCTCGCTCACATCTACACTGGTCTGAAGATCGAGATGGAAACCTGGTATGCCGAAAGTCTGCAAGCCGCCACTGTGCAGGAGATCGTGGACATATTGAAATGAACATTGACCCGCTCACTGAAACCCTGACGGTTCCCCGCCCGCAAGGCGGAACCCTGGACGCCTACCTGGCGAAGCCCGCAGGCGCAGGTCCTTTCCCCGGCGTGGTTGTCATCCACGAAATCTTTGGGCTGAACGAAAATATCCGCGATATTGCCCGGCGTTTCGCCAATGAAGGCTACGCCGCGCTGGCAGTGGATTTATTCAGCGCCGGCAGCCGCGTCGCCTGCATGACGCGCATCTTCCACGGCATCCTCGTCCGCCCGCTGAGCAACGGCGTGGTCGGCGAGTTGCGCGCCGCACTGGATGTTTTACGAAACCGGCCCGAGGTCCAAGCGAAGCGCGTGGGCGCGATCGGTTTCTGCATGGGCGGAAGTTACGCCCTGCAACTGGCTTGCGTGGATAAAGATCTGCGCGCCGCCTCGGTCTTTTATGGACAAACCCGCGTCCGCTCGACGCCCTGGCTGGATCCTGTCCGATTGTCGGTAGTTACCCTGAAAAGGATTTCACCGCCAGCGCTGCCCGCCAGTTGGAAGAGCGGCTCGAAGCGCATCAGGTGGCCCGCGACATCAAAATCTATCCGAATGTACGCCACTCCTTTTTCAATGAAACGGGTCCCGCCTACAACGCCGAAGCCGCCGCTGATGCCTGGAAGCGCACCCTGGCGTTTTTTGACGCGCATCTACAAAGCGCCTGACTTGAAAGAATAGAGGAATTGCATGTTTGGCAAATGGCTGATGAGATTGGTTATGACGATCTACGTTTTTCTGTACCGTCGAACCGGCGGAAAAGTGGGCGGTCGTCTTGGAGCAATGCCGGTGCTTCTGCTTACCACCACTGGACGTAAGACTGGGAAGAAACATACTGTGCCGGTAATGTACCTCAGTGAGAGTCCCAACTACATTATTACTGCCTCCAACAACGGAGGGGAAATGCCCCCGGCTTGGTGGCTCAATCTGAAAAACAGCCCGCAAGCAACAATCGAAATTGGCGGCGTTATGAGTTTGGTGACAACAAAACAGGCGGATTCGGAGGAGAAAGAACGGTTGTGGGCGCAACTGGTTGAGAAAGCCCCCGCCTTTGAAGGCTACCAGAAGCGCACTCAGCGCGAAATTCCGATGGTGATTTTGCGCCCCAAATCGTAAAAAGTAAAGGAAAGAAAAATGGATCAAATCAAACTCACAATTTTTTCCGACTACGTCTGACCGTGGTGTTATGTCGGCCAGGGTGTGGTCGCAACGCTAATTGAAAAGCACAACGCGCAGGTCGAGTGGCGCCCGTTTTATTTGCGCCCCGATACGCCGCCGGAGGGCATGGAACTGCCTGAATATGTGAAAGCCCGCGCCGCCCAATCCAACGCGCGTTTGAAGCAAATGGCAAACGCCGCCGGGCTGGAGATGGTCTTCCCAACCCATATCCCGAACACGCGGCTGGCGCACGAAGCCACGGAATACGCCCTCCAGCGCGGAAATGGGCTTGAGTTCCACCGCATCGTTTTCGACAAGTTCTACGGCCGGGGACAGGACATCGGCAAATGGGAAGTCCTGCGCGCCGCCGCCGAAGAAGCCGGGCTGGACGCGGAAGAGATGCAAAGGCTGGTGGGAGCGGGAACATACACCGCCGCCGTCCAGTCGGAAGTGAACCAGGCGTCTCAGATCGGCGTGACCGGCGTGCCGACTTATGTTTTGAACGACCGTTACGCCATCGTCGGCGCCCAGCCGTATGAGGCCTTCCTGCAAGCGTTACAGCAAATCGAGAACGAACTCAAAAAATAATCATGGCAAATTGGAGGCAGCGACATAAGGAATAATTTACCCATCTCATGACCACTGCGCTTACTGTAAAACTTTAAAAACACAGACTCAAAGGAGAGAACGAAAATGGAAATCGTATTTCTGATTGGACGGATCATCACAGGCGTTTACTGGATCTTTGGCGGTTACGCCCATTTTGCCCAGGCGCAAGCCATGATTCCCTGGACACAATCCAAAGGCGTGCCGTTTCCCGGGCTTGCCGTGCGCGGCAGCGGCGCAATGATCATCCTGGGCGGCTTGAGCCTGCTGCTGGGTCTTTACCCGCTGGTCGGTATTGCCCTGATCGTGCTGTTTATCATCCCGGTTGCATCCATCATGCACAACTTCTGGACGATTCAAGACCCCATGTAGCGCCAAATGGACATGACCTTCTTCATGAAAGATTTCTGCATGTTGGGCTGCACGCTGATGTTCGTTGCCATTCCCCAACCCTGGGCCTTGAGCTTGGCATTCTAAAGCCAACTTTAAGTTCTACGGCAAGAGACAGGATATCAGCAAATGAGATGCCCTGCCTCTTGCCGCCCTGCAAGTCGGGCTAAACGCGGACGAGATGCAGAGCGAGGTTGAAAGCGGCAAGTACATAACGTCTGTTAATCACTGGAATCCGAAATACTACAAAAACCTTAGTCGCTTAGAAAGGATCAAAAATCATGGAACACAACCCTCTTCCCCAACGCAGGCGGACGCGTCCACCGACAAACAAGAATATGCCGCATTCCCAGATTGGTATACAACCTGTGCCAGAAGTAAATGCGGAACTGTTTCGGCTGGCATATTCCCTCCCGAATGTGACCAACCGCCCGACGGTCATCTCCGTGCCTGGGGCGCGGGCAATCTGGCTTGACGAAGACCTGCCTCTATCTCACCCTGAATCCATCGCTCGCGGACGCGAGTTCGCGCACATCCATCCCGACGGCAGTTTGCACGTTTCGCTTTCGCCTGAACGCGCGCAGGAAGCCATCGAAAAGGGTTGGGCAGAGCCGCACCCGATGGCGGCATATATGGGCAATCTCGGCATGGTGATGTTGTACACGCCGCTGGACATGCAGGAGTTGAACGTGATCTTTCAACTCGTCATAGACTCCTACAATTTTGTCACGGGGCGCGCGGTGAACGCGGCAGATATAACCGCCGCTGTAAAAAGTTGATTCAACGGAAGCAGAAGCAAGGTCTAGATGACGATACATGTTTGTTCTTCCGTAAGTAATAGTACTAAACGCTCTGTAATCGAAGGAGAAAAATGAACTCCACCCCACCTATCCCTCAACCCGTTGCCATATCTCCGCATCGCATCCACCCACAGACCAAGCCAGGCTACGTCCATCTGAAGGTCGCCGACCTCAAGAATCAACTTGCCTTTTACCAGCAAGTATTAGGTTTGCGCTTGCACTGGAAGGACGAGAACAGCGCCGGTCTAGGCGCGGGCGGCGCAGATTTTGTGCGCCTGACCCAAATCCAAAATGGCAAACGCTATCGCGGCGTAACCGGCATCTATCACTTCGCCATCCTCTTTCCCAACCGCCGCGAACTGGCCCGCGTCATTTCCCGCCTGTTTTCCATGCACTGGCCCAACTATCCCACCGATCATGTGATGACCAAAACCACCTACCTGGATGACCCGGAAGGCAACAACATTGAACTGTATTGTGAATCGCCTGAAGATGGGATTTTTGTTGTGAATGCCGACGGGAGTTTTTACGCCCGTCACGCCGATGGCAGACCCAGTGATGGGCGCGAACCACTCGACGTTGACGCGCTCCTCGCCCACCTGACCAAAGATGACCGCCTCGATGAACCCGTCCCGCCCGAAGTTCATATGGGGCACTTCCACATGTATGTTGCCAACCTGAACGAGACGCGTCGCTTCTACCACGAACTGCTCGGCTTTGACGATATGGGTGTGGCGCGCAGTGGCTTTCGCATGGGCATGGTCTCGGCTGGCGGGTATCATCATCACCTCGGTTACAACACCTGGCAGGGAGAAGGCGCGCCGCCTCCGCCTCCCGATGCGTTGGGACTGAAAAATATTTCTTTCGTCCTACCTGACCGCGCCGCCTGGGATCAACTTTTGGCACGCATCGAAGAAGTCGAAATGCCTTACAACCAGACCAATGAAGGTATCCTGGTAGTAGACCCCGCGCAAAACAGCGTGTTGTTTTCGGTTGGAGGATAATATGACAAACGTCTCCCGCCCCCTGTTGGCTGTCTTTGCGCATCCTGACGATGAATCCTTTGGGACAGGTGGAACTCTGTCGCGTTATGCTGCCGAAGGACATCCCATCGCCCTTGTCTGCGCTACACGTGGCGAAGTCGGCGAAATTTCCGATCCCAGCCTTGCCACGCCGCAAACGCTTGGACGGGTGCGCGAGGGAGAACTGCGCACCGCCGCCCGCGCCCTCGGAATTCAGGAAGTAATTTTGTTGGACTACCGCGACTCTGGCATGGACGGCACGCCTGAAAACCAGGATCCGCGCGCTTTCATTAATGCCCCCGAAGGCGAAGTTGTCGAACACCTGACGCGCATCATTCGTGACCTGCGACCTGAAATCGTCCTGACCTTTGAGCCGGGCGGCGGCTACGGACATCCCGACCACATCGCCATCAGCCGTTACACCACCGCCGCCTTTCACGCCGCCTCGGACCCGCAGCGCTTTCTCGAAGCGGGTCCCGCCTTCCAGCCCAGTCGCCTCTTTTACACCGCCATCCCCACGAAATTCTTCACCGAACTGCGCGACCGCATGGAAGCGCGCGGACTGGACACTTCCATGCTCGACCAAATCCTCCTACGTCCCAGTTTCAACGATGACCTGATTACCGCGCTGATGGATGTAGCCGCCTACAACGAAGCCAAGTGGAATGCCATCAACGCCCACCGTACCCAGTTCGGACCCGATAATCTATTTCGTCGTTTGCCGGAAGACCTCGTCCGTGATTTGATGAGCCGAGAGTATTTCTCCCAGGCGCATCCGCTCGTGAACGGCGAGGGTATTTCTTCTGATTTATTTTCTTGACGGAATTGGTTTCCCTATACACTACCGCATCCTCATCACCAACCGAAAAAGGAGATTCTTGTGAGCACTGACTTGGCAGTAGGTTCTCCCGCGCCCGATTTCAGCCTGACCGCAAATGACGGACGGCAAATCGGATTGGCGGAATATAAAGGCAAATCGCACGTCGTTTTGTTTTTCGTGCGCGAATACAACTGAATACAATGCCGGTCGCACGTCGCCCAGTTGGGGCGCATGGTTCCGGATTTTCAAGCAGCAAACACGGATGTGTTGGTGATTCTGGGCGATTCGCCCGAACGCGCCCGCCAGTATGCGGAGACGCTCAAGACGCCCTTCCCTGTATTGTCTGATCCTAACCGCGCAGTATATCAATTATTTGGGTTGGATAAAGTAGCTTTTGTCATCCAGCGCACCGCCTCGGTGGTGGTGGATCGAGATGGTTTGCTTCAATACATCAAGCGCAGCGTCAATCCGATGACCTGGCTTCAGGAAAGCCATGAACTGTTGGAGTTTGTAAAAGGAATGGAAAACAAACCATGACGACTGCTTCAAAATCTATGGATTGTAAACAGGAACCGGGTGTCTTTATGCCCATCATTTCATCGAAAAGGTAAACCACAATGAGCAGCGTCAACCCCTTGCTGCCATGACTGGAAAGACATTATGACACACCCCCATCAACAGATCAGGGAAATGCTGGTCGCGGAACACAACTGCGAAGGATATGGTTCCGACCATGTATGCCTTAAAGTCGTCGCATTCGCCGAACTGCCATCACGCTTTGGCGATTTTCACGTTGTCGCCTTTTCGGACACGCGTGACGGCAAGGAACACGCCGCCTTCGTGAAGGGCATGCCGTGGAATCATGAAAATGTACCTGTGCGCCTGCACTCCGAATGTCTGACGGGCGATGCCATTGGCTCGCTGCGCTGTGACTGCCGCGACCAATTGGAGTCTGCGCTGAAAATGATCGGCGAGATGGACGAAGGCATTCTGCTCTATCTGCGGCAGGAGGGGCGCGGCATCGGGCTCACCAATAAAATCCGCGCGTATGAATTGCAGGACTCGGGGCTGGATACCGTGCAAGCCAACGAAGCGTTGGGCTTCCGCGACGACGAACGCGATTACAGCATTGCCGCCCACATGCTTGCCTCGATGCAGGTCAAATCCGTCCGCCTCATCACCAACAACCCGCGCAAAATCGAGGGGTTGCAGGCGCTCGGCATCCAGGTGAATGGACGCATTCCGCTCGTCATGCCGCCCAACCCGCACAACGCGGACTATCTTCAAACCAAAGCGGTCAAGTCTGGGCATCTCATGGATGCGCCTGGCAACCTGCATCAAGCGGAGTAGTTTGGATGAATCAGATCGTCAATTACAACGCGATTGCGCCGAACTATAACGCGCGTTACGACCAGAATCCGCTGGCGGGAATCTCGCGGGCATTGCGCGCATTGGTGAAGCAGAACAGGGCGCGCGATGTGTTGGAAGTGGGCTGTGGCACGGGTCGCTGGGTGATGGAACTCAACCCGCTGGCGCGGCGCGTCGTCGGGTTGGATTTTTCGCTTGGGATGTTGAAGCAGGCTCGGGGTCAGGATGAGGCGTTGTCCTTAACGAACGGGGACGCGAATCGCCTGCCGTTCCCATCCGCAAGTTTCGACCTGGTGTTATCCGTCAACGCCCTGCATCATTATGCCGACCAGCGCGCCTTCATCGCCGAAGCGCGGCGGTTATTGCGGGCGGGCGGCGCGCTGGCTATCATCAACCTCGACCCACACATCGGGCGCGACCGCTGGTATCTCTACGATTATTTCGACGGCGTATTGACCACTGATCTGCGGCGATTCCCATCTAGCGGAAAATTGCTCGACTGGATGCTCGAAAGCGGTTTTGCGCGCACGGAGTGGCGCGTGGCGGAACACGTCCATCAGGAATTTATCGGGCGCGAAATTTTGGATAATCCCTTCACGCAAAAAGGCGGCTCTTCGCAACTCGCGCTGTTGAGCGATGCCGCCTACGCGGATGGAATGGAGCGCATTCATGCCGCGCTCGACAACGCGGATGGCGCGCCGCCGGTTTTTGTCACCGACCAATGGCTGACCCTGTTGGCGGGCTGGGTTCAATGACCCGCCCGTAATTTTCAACTTCGAATGGATTCAATATGCAACCCGATACGTCCACCTGCAAACAAGACCCTGGCGTCTTCATCCCCGTCATTGACCGCAATAAATGTGAAGGCAAAGCCGAATGCATGACGGGCTGTCCGTACAATGTGTTCGAATTGGGGATTGTTTCGCCGCAAGAGCGCGCCACGTTAAGTTTCGTGGGACGGCTCAAGGGCACGGCGCACGGCTGGAAACAAGCCTTCCCAGTCCGCGCCGAAGCCTGCCGCGCCTGCGCGGAGTGCGTCGCCAGTTGCCCCGAAAAAGCCATTACCCTCAAACGGATGGCGGTTGCGTAAACCAATGCAGATACCCAAATTCATCACCCCTGAGATTCGCTCCGACCTGCGCCGCATGATGGCGTTGGTCGCGCCCTATTGGGGCAGGTTTGCGCTTGCCGCATTCCTGCTCATCGTGTCCACGTTGATCGGGCTGGCGCTACCCTGGGCGATTCGCATCCTCGTAGATACGGTCTTCGTGGCGGGCAACCAGCCGCAGTTGGACTTGATCGCGCTGGGTCTGCTGGCATTGTTTATCGCGCAAAGCCTGCTCTCGGTGGGAAACGCCTACCTCATGGCGCAGGTCGGACAAAGGGTGATCGCCGATTTCCGTGCGCAAGTTCATGCGCAACTGACGGGACTGCCCCTGCGTTTCTTCGCCGAGCGGCGCACAGGCGAGATCGTCTCGCGCGTCAGCAACGATGTGACCCTCGTGCAGGAAGTTGTCACCGAGACGCCCATCAACTTCCTGCGCCAGATCATTAATCTGGTGGGCGGACTGGTTCTGATGCTGGTGATGAACTGGCAGTTGACGCTGATCATCTTTGCCATTATTCCGCCCATTATTCTCGTCGGCGTGCTGTTCGGACGCCGCCTTCAAAGCCTTGCCACCGCCGCGCAGGATCGCATCGCCGACACCACCGTCACGCTCGAAGAAATGCTGTCGGGCATCCGCGTCGTCAAATCCTTTGCGCGCGAAGCCTTCGAAAAGGGACGCTTCCAGCAAAACGTGGAAGCGGCGTATCAGACAACCATGCAGCGGGTGCGCGTCCGTTCGGTTTTCATCCCGCTGATTAGTTTTCTCGGTTTCGGCGCGCTGACTTTTCTGCTCTGGTACGGCGGGCGGCTGGTCATCGCCGGGACGCTCACGCCGGGCGAACTGGTGGCGTTTCTCTTTTACATGATGATGGTCGCGGGTCCGCTCGGCGAATTTGCCGGGTTGTATGCCCGGGTGCGTGAAGCCCTCGGCGCGGGTCGCCGCCTCTTTGAAATTCTGGACG
>CAADGT010000178.1 GCA_900696595.1 uncultured Chloroflexota bacterium | reverse complement strand
TATTCGTCCAGATCGGTGGGATGAAACCCGACTGCCGCATAAATTTCAGGATGCGACTCCGCCAACTTTACCGCCTCTTTGCTGGACCTGTGGTGGAGTCCCGGCACGAGGAGCCGAATCAACCCCGCATCCTTTGCGCGTTGAATCACGTCCGTGCGGTCGGCGTCGAATTTGTGATAGTCGAGGTGGCAGTGGGTGTCGGTGAGTTTCAAGTGTCAGGTTTCAGGTTTCAGGTTTCAGGTTTTAGGTTTCAGGTTTTAGGTTTCAGGTGTCAGGTTGCAGGTTGAAAAAAGCCGCCTATTTTTTGACGGCGGCTCGTTTTGCTTTTTGTTTGGTGACTTTGTATTTTGCTTTTTTCTCGCCGATTTTTCTTTCTGGAACGAGCGCGATCAAAGTCCGCAGGGCGTTGTTGACGCTTTCGGAATCAGGGAAGTACGCGGCGACGTCGGGTTCGAGCCTGACCACAGGTCCAAAGCGCTGGACTGTGACAGTTCCATCTTCGTTATGGATATGGACGGTGTATCCTTTTTGCATGGCGCGGTAATACTTTCCACGCACGCCCTTTTTCCCCTTGAAATCGTATTCAGGGAGCATACCGTCGTCGTATTCTTCCGGGGGGATTTTATTTTCCTTCTTCATATATTTTTCTTTCGGCGGTCGTCGCCTTGCGGCAACTGATAATGCGGATCAGGACATGGTTTGTTTTTTTATGTATCTTTCAAGGTGAACAACCAGCAGGATTCTCTCGTTTGTTGACTTTCCCATGCTGACAAACCGATCTTCGTTATGAGAATGTTCATCGTCGGCAATCGTGATGAGAAACGGGTCGGCGAATATCGTCCTGCCTTCGTCGAAACTGATCTTGTGTTTGGCAAGATTGATTCTTGCTTTATTTTCATCCCATTCAAACTTGTAAAACAAGTTGTTCTCGAGCGACATGCTCCAAATTATACCGCCTTTGTCTGGCGCTTATGTCCAGTTGACCGATGCGTATCGGCTGTGTATATTTGGATGACAAATCGAGGAGACAGACATGAAAAAGACTCTCGCCCTGTTCGCCGTTCTATTGATAGTTGCTTTCATCTTCCCGCGTCAAACCGCCCGCGCCGATGCCGCCCCGCCCGAAGCCCCTCCGGGGACGACTCTCCTGCCGGGCGAATCCGTCACCGAGGTGCGGATGGTCTCCGAGACGGTCATCCTGACCATCTCCGCCGACCCTGCCAATGACGGGAACGCCATTGCAAAGACGGAAGCCTCCTTCACCATGCGCAACCTCGGCGCGACGGAAGAAAAAATGGCGGCGCGTTTCCCGCTCTCGTTCTTCAATGGCAACTCCGACGGCTACGGCAACTTCCCGGAGATTGATTCGATCAATGTCAAGGTCAACGGCAAAAATGTATCCACGCGGCGCGAGATTCAGCCCTTTTCGTCCAGCGAATATTCCTACCCGGAGCGCGATGAAATTCCCTGGGCAGTTTTCGACGCAGCCTTCCCGCCGAATCAAGACGTGCTACTCGAAGTCTCCTACACGGTAAACGGATATGGTTATTATCCCTTCGAGGCGTTCAAATACATTCTCGAAACCGGCGCGGGTTGGAACGGCACGATTGGGAGCGCCGAGATCATCGTCCGCCTGCCGTACGAAGTCAACGAGCAAAATCTCGACCTGACGGGACAGTCCGGGTACGGCGAATCCACCCCGGGCGGAGTCCGAAGCGGGAATGAAATCCGCTGGACGTTCACCGATCTCGAGCCGACCTATTCCGACAACATCCAAGTCGCCGTCCTCGATCCCGCGCTCTGGCAAAAAGTTTTGAAGGAAAAAGAAAATGTCGCCCGAGACCCGAGCGACGGCGAAGCGTGGGGCAGACTGGCGAAGGCATACAAGGAAGCCGCCAAATTACCGAAGGGCTTTTTGCGCGACGATCCCGGCGGGCGGGAGTTGTTCGCATTGAGCAGGGAAGCCTATGAAAAATGTCTCGCGCTCCTGCCGGATGACTCGCTCTGGCACACCGGTTACGCCGATCTGCTGTGGGCAAAGTATGCTTATCAAATCTACTGGGGCGGCGGCGCGGACACAGAAAACCTTCTGCCGACGCTTCTCTCCGAACTTCAAACCGCGCTCGAACTTGACCCGGACAACGAACGCGCCAAAGAACTGCTGGAGGAAATTTCGAGGGCAATCCCCGAAGCGGTTGCGGCAAACGACGATGGGAGTTTTACTTTGCTCGGGCTGACGGCCACTCCGGTTCCTCCCACGCCGTATCCTGCTCAACCCACCCTGACCTTTATCCCCACCGTGACCTCCACGCCGTCCACGCCCCACCCCACCGAAGCGCCGAAGGAAACCCCCGCGCCGGAAACCTCCAACCCCTTATGCGGAAGCGCCTTCCTCCTGCCCGCCTTTTTCGGAATCGTCTTGGTTGCAAAGCGAAGAAAATAAAACGCAAAAGTCGGCAGGCTGGAACTTCCAAAATCCCAACCTGCCGACCCGCAACCCGCACTACACACGCAGGATTGGTTCAGCGCCGAAGCAATGGTTTGATGGTGGGCGCACAGGGACTCGAACCCCGGACCTCATGTGTGTGATACATGCGCTCTAACCAACTGAGCTATGCGCCCGATGAACGGGCGGGATTATAGTCCAGCCGCGTCTCTTTTGCAAGGAAATTGCCGGCGGGTGTCGCGTTTAAGAACGCAGACTACGCATCATCAATGCGCGAGGTCTTCCGGTTTGAAACAGGCTTGATAATCCGATCCAATGATGACCCGATATTGCGCGGCGCTGTTCGGGTCGGGCAGGGAGATGACGTTGGCGGAATACGTCCCCAACACATTGAGGATAGTCTGGCGTTGATTTGGATCCTGGGCGATGGTGACATCCACGAGGACGGTGCTTCCGTACTCCCGGTTCTCGGCAAGACCGATCACAGTTTCGTACCCGGCATAATTCAGGCGGGAGGCAGCGAGCGTTTCCATGGTGTCGAAATATGAGCCGTTCTGCACTTCGACGACAATGTTTTCCCGCGCCGCGGCGTAAGTGGAAAGCGTCGTCGCTTCGAGTAACATTCCTCTCAATGCCTCTTCCTGCGGCAGCAACACCGACGCGCCGCCGGGCGTCATCCACGAGACGACGTAAGGCGGACGGATGTAATAACTGCGGATATTCGCGTTTGTAAAGTTGACCGCGTACGGCGCAAGGCTGAGCATGTCGCTGAGGCTCATGTCGGTGACGACCGTACTGGAAAAATCGTTATACAGTTGGGGTATTTTGCTGAACGTGTTCGTTTGCAGCGCCTTTTGAAAGATCGTGCGGATCACTTCCTGCTGGCGGCGCCCGCGGTCAAAGTCGTTGGATTTTGAACGCGAGCGCGCATACCACAGCGCCAGGTCGCCGTCCATGTGAACCTGTCCGGGACCGACTGTGTAAAGCCACCAGTTATTCTCGTTGTTTTCGTCGAGACCGGGGGATATTAATCGCCAATCGGTGTATGGGCAGGCGACCGGCACATCAACCCCGCCGAGGGTGTCCACGATGCGGCGAAAGCCGTCGAATTCGACCATGGCGGTGTGGTCAATGCGGATGCCAAAGTTTTGCAGGATGGTATCTTTCAACAAGCCCATCCCGCCGCCGGGATATCCGCCCAATTCCCCGCTTTGATAGGCGGTGTTGATGCGTTGCATCCCCACTGTGGGGATGTAAAGCCAGGTGTCGCGCGGGACCGAGATGAGCGAGACCTGTCCTTCTTTGTACCAGACAATAGCGATCAACAAAGTGTCGGTGCGATGAGAAGAGCCGAAGGGTCTGCGATCCGAGCCGATGAGCAGGAAGTTGATCGTCTCATTGTCGGTGAGGAGCGGCGGTGGAGGAGCGGGGTCGCCCATCGGCGACTCGGGGGGCGGCGCGGCCTGGGTGGGGAACAACTGCTCGAAAGAGGCTGTCGCTGTCGGCGTGGCGGGAGGCGGAGAGGTCGGGAAGGGAGTCTCAGTCGGCAGTATCGGAATCGGCGTGGGGTTTAAATCCCCTGCAATCGCAACGATGGAGGTCGGCGTTGCGAGCGAGGGTTGAAACGGCGTGGGGGTGGGGCTTGCATTGGGCGCGGCGGTGATGAGGATGAAGGGCAGGGAAGGTTGTTCGGTCGCCTGAGGCGCGCACGACGAGAGAAAAACTGCCAGCAGGGCGGTCGCTATAAGGAGGCTGTTCGATTTCATCAATGAATTTTACGATGTGAATTTAATGTTACGGCGTGGTTGTAGCGGAGGGGAAGGCCGTCACGGTCGGCGTTGGGATGTGTGTGGCGGTGGATGTCGGCGTCGAAGGAGGCGTCGTCGGGACGACCGAAGGAGTGAGGGTGAAGGGGAGCATTGTCCCCGGTTCGGTGAACAACGGCGTGACGGTGAAATCGTTTGTCGCAGTCTGGGTTTTCGCCGGGGTGTTTGTGTGCGCCCGCGGCGCGACGTTCGGCGTCCAAAGAATCTCGCCGGGGATGAGGTGGTCTGTGGAACGGCAGTTGACGCGTTTCAGTTCGTAATCGCTCGTAAAATATCTGTAAGCGATGTTGTAGAACGTGTCGCCCGGTTTAACGACGTAATTCTTCACCCAATCGCTTCGCCCCGGGACGCAGGCGGCGCTCGTGCTGGTGGCGTTGTTCGGCACGTTAAGCCGGGTCCCCGGAAGGAGAGAATCGCTGATCAGACAGTTGACGCTTTTCAGGTAATCTTTGGTCACGCCGTATCTTGCGGAGATGCTTTCGAGCGTTTCTCCCGCTCCGATGGTGATGGTTATCCAGCCAGAGGGGAGCGGGCAATTGGCGGTTTGGGCGACTGTGCTTGTAGAGGTGAAGGTCAAAGTCGCCGCGTCGGACGGCGGCGTGAGCGTGGGCGGAAACGTGTTGGTCGGAGTGATGGGGATCGGCGTGGCGATTGGCGTTTCAGTGGGCGGAGGAGCCTCTTCGGGGATGAACCCCACCAGAGAGATGGACAACGCGCCCAGCATCAACCCAATGGAGAGCAACGCCGCTGTCAGCGCGTACCCGAACTCGCGCGCGTTTCGCATTCGCTATTTCCTTTTCAGTTTTTCCGCCAGCTTTTCGCCGGAGATGGGGAGCAATACGCTGAATGTGGAGCCGGCGCCTTTGACGCTTTCGACCCAGATGCGTCCATGCTGGGCTTCGGTCAGGGTTTTGGCGATGGACAAACCCACGCCGGTGTCCCCCACTCCTTGAATTAGGACATTATCGGCGCGGTAAAGGCGCGTGAAGACTCGAGGCAGGTCTTCCGAAGCGATCCCTCCGCCCATATCTGTCACCTGGATCAGGATGTATTCCATCCCATCCTCGCTTCGGGTCTGGAGTTTGAGTCGGATCGTCCCTTCGTGGGGGGTCGCCGCCCCGGCGTTTTGCAGTAAATGAATCAGGATCTGCTGGAGCGCTTCGCGATCCGCATGAATGGAAGCGAGCGATTTGGGGACTTCGAGATGAATGGAGATATTCTTCTCGCGAATCTGCGAACTGGTGTACGACATGGCGTTGTCTATGATGCCGTTCAAGTCCACCGTTTCAGGTTTCAGTTCGTTCAGGTCGGTGGCGAGGGTCGTGATCTGGATCATGTCGTCGGTCAGGCTGCGAATGCGCTCCGTCGAGACTTTGATGCGATCCACGAATTTTCTTTGCAATGCGCCCAGAATGCCCACCGATTCGCCGAGGAGCAGATCGGTATAACCGACGATGGAGGAGAGCGGCTGGCGCAGTTCCTGCGAGATCGAGGCGATGACTTCCGCCTGTTCGGCGTTCTTCGCCGCAATCTGCCCCCTTTCCAGCCCAAGCGTCTTCATCCGTTCTTCAGCGAGTTGGTTTTGCAGTTTTGCCATCTCTTGAAGCGTCGTCTTGAGTTCGTTCTCCGCCTGGACGGTCGGCAGATTTCTTCCCGCCCGCAACTCGGCGTTTTCTCGTTGCAACTGTTCGATGATGGACTGTGATTCCTCCTGCGCGCGCATGAGCGAAGCCACATCCGTCGAGCGGTTTTTATCCGCTTCGTTTCGAGCTTTGTCGAGCTGGTTTGTAAGGTCGTCAATGCGTTTTTCAAGGTCCGCCGCGCGCGCCTTCGCCATATCGCTTTCGGCTTCCAATTGAGTGATCCTTTGCGTGCGTCGGATGGCTGGCACGAGGGATGTCGCAATGTTGGCGAGAAACGCCTGGTCTTCCGCGCTCCACGTCCGGTCGGAATACGGCGAAAGCAGGAGGATGCCGCCCAGCGGTTCTTTTTCTGGAGTCAGAATCGGAACGTAAAGCAAGTGGCCGGGATTGGTCATCCCGAGAATATCGCCAAGTCCCTTGATGTCCGCCGAGGTGCTGCTGGCGGGCAGGCGCAGGGGCCGCCCGCGCTGGATCGAATTCGCCAGCATGGGAATTGAATTTTTGGAGAGCGGGCCGCCTTCGAGGCTGTCTTCGCGGATCAGGTCGTATCCGCCGGCGATGATCATCTGCTTTGTTTCGTCCGTCAGGTAGATCATGAAACACAGATCGGCGAGCATGGTCTGCGCGATGGCGCGCGTGATCGCCTGGCTCATCTTCGTGGAATTATTCCCCGCGGCAACCGCTAACAGCGCGTGGAAAGTCTTTGGATCGGCGCTATACCTGCGGCGTTCCGGGCGTCCGCTTGTATCCTGCTTCCGGATCGTCGGTTTGACTGCCGCCGGGGGAGGGGGCGGTTCGTAGGTGGAGAATCGCTGGGGCAGGGTCAACAGGATCGGAAAAGCCGCCATATAAGCAAGCCGCGCGATTCCGGGGAAATCGCCCTCCAAACCGACGAGCAATTGCCCCGCGTGTCCGAGAGAGCCGAGGAACAAGACCAGGATGCCAAACCACATCCCGTCCGGCTTGCGGATGAAAAGGACGCAGACGCCAAGCAGGGAGAGAATCAACGACCCGATTTGCCAGACCATGTCGTCCATCGTGAGGTTATATGTCAGGGTGGCGGACTCTGGATTGACGATCTGCTGATTCCAGGACAGCAGGCTTAACCCCAAAGCCGTAAATACGAACATGCTCAGGAGTGTGACGGCGGCATCGGCGCTTCGGTTCGGCTCCGGGAATCCGTACAGCCAGGTGATCCAGACGATGCTAAAGGCGATAAAGGCGCGATCCAACGGCGGCAGGACGGCTTTCGGATCCACAAGTTCCTGCCACCCCAACCCGCTGAAGAGGAACATGAAGATCTGCGCGCCCAGCAGGATCCCCAGCCCGATAAAAGCGCGCTTCGCCTGCGGGAATTCGCTCGCCCGCCAGTGATTGAATGCCGATTGCAGGGCGCTTGCGACCACGAACGCCAGGACGATATAGTAGATAAGATCGCCCGGCGGCACGGTCAATTGAGTCAAAACCAATTGTATGAATTCGCTCATTCAAGCGCGATTATACGCCAGTTCATGATTATCGCTTAGAATTGAAATCATGCTGAGATGGAGGATAAATCCATATTGGGTCGCGGCTCTCCTGGTCCTGGCGGCGGTCGCGTCCATGATTCTTTCCGGCGTCTCCGCCTTGAAGCGGGCGGAGGAAACGCGGGAACGCGGGGAGTACAAGGAAGCCGCAGAATTTTATGAGCGCGCCGCGCGGATATTTTTCTGGCGCGACGACCTGTACGAACAAGCCGGCATCGCCGCCGCGCAGGCGGACGATTTCCCAGCCGCCGACGAATACTTTGCAAAATCCTCGACCCTTACCGAGGAAGGCTGGGTTTGGCATTGCACAGCCCGCATCCAACTCGACGACGCGTCCGCGCTTGCCGTTTGCAGCGACGGCGCCGCGCAGGTCGAATCTGCCCGCCTGTTCGCCTTGCTTGCCTACATCCATCGCGACAACAAAGACTGGGAGTCGGAACGCCTCGCCCTCGAGAAGCAGACTCGCTTGGATTCATCGGACGCCTACGCCGCCTACCGACTCGGCTTGCTGTTGACTCTCTTCGACCCCCAAGCCGCGATTCCCGAATTGAGCCGCGCCTCGACTCTTAATCCCAAAGCGGATTCGGCCATCCAGACCTTGCGCGCCGCCCTGGCTGTCTCCGATTTGCAAACAAGCGAATCCATGAAAAAGGTCGTGATCGGGCAGGCGTTCGGCTTGGTGCAGGATTGGGAACTGGCGAAATTCGCTTTCGAACAGGCGGTTCGGCTCGACGAAAAAAACGCCGAGGCGTGGGCATGGCTTGGGGAAGCGAAACAGCAGACGGGCGGCGATGGAACCGAAGAACTTAATCGCGCCCTTTCGTTGAATCGCCAATCGGCGGACGTCCGCGCACTGCGCGCCTTATATTGGAGTCGGCGGGGAAAACATGAACAAATGCTGGCGGAGTACCTCATCGCGGCGGGCATCGAACCGGACAATCCACAGTGGCAGGCGGGGGTTGGCGAAGCGTATTCCAAAACCGGCGACCTGGTGGCGGCGCTTAAAGCCTATCAACGCGCCGTCGAACTTGCGCCCGCCGTCCCGGATTATTGGCGTCTGCTCGCTCTCTTTTGCGCGGACTATAACGCGCAGTTGGAAGAGGTCGGCTTACCCGCCGCGCAACAAGCCGCTTTGCTCGCGCCGGAGGACCCGGTTGTGTTGGATACGCTCGGTTATCTTTATCTGTCAACCCGACGTTTCGCCAGCGCCGAAGGGGTTTTGCTTTCCGCCATCGAACGCTCGCCCGAATATTTCCCAGCGCACATTCACCTTGCCATGACTTATCTCGCGCAGGGCGACCGCGCAGCGGCGTACAACTCTCTCGTCTTCGCGCGCGATTCGGAGGGCGCCGGCGTTTATGCCGAAACCGCGCGGCAGTTGCTTGAAAAGTATTTTCCGTAGAATGATAAAATCACGCTCATGAATCGTTTCTCATCCATCGCTCTCGCAATCTTATTTCTGCTTGCCGCCTGCTCTGGCGCCCCTGCCGCAGATCAACCGCAATCTCCCGCGCCGACGCAATCTGCCGGTTCTGTCCTCTTCCAGGACGACTTCGCCCAACCCATCACCGGCTGGGACCGCCTGCTCGTGACTGAGGGCGTGATGGATTACTACTCCGGCGGCTATCGCATCCTTGTCAATTCCTTGCAGACGAATTTTTGGGCGACTCCGCGCCGCAACTTCACCGATGTACGCGTGGAAGTGGACACCGGCAAACTGGCGGGGCCCGACGAGAACCGCATCGGCGTGCTATGCCGCTACAGCGACGGCGATTACTACTTCTTCATCGTCACCAGCGACGGCTATTATGGCATGGGCTTGTTCAAGGACGGGCAGGCGGCTCTGCTCGGTCAGAGCGAGATGCTCCCTTCCGCCAGCATCAACAAGGGGCTTGCCATCAACCACCTGCGCGCCGATTGCGCGGGGGATACGCTCACCTTTTTTGTGAACGGCAGCCAGATCGCGCAGGTTCAGGATGCCGCGTTGACCTCCGGCGACGTCGGGATCATTGCGGGCAGTTTCGGCGCCCCCGGCGTGGACGTCATCTTCGATAATTTCGTTGTCTTGCAACCGTGAAGTTTGGAGAATAGAGAATTGAGAATAGAGAATTGAGAATAGAGAATAGAGAATAGAGAATAGAAACTAGTAAACTACTCTCCACTCTAATCTCTACTCTCCAACCCACCCCATGAAAATCTTCCTCGATACCGTCGGATGCCGCCTGAACCAGGCGGAGATCGAAAGCATGTCGCGCCAGTTCCGCGCGGCGGGGCATGAGATCGTGGCAAGCGCCGACCATGCCGACATGGCGGTGGTCAACACCTGCGCGGTCACAACGCAAGCCGCATCCGACTCGCGTGGAAAACTTCGCTCCATTGCGCGCGCGGGCGTGAACGAGATTGTCGCCACAGGCTGTTGGACGTCCATTCAGCCGAAGGAAGCGGCGCTCCTTCCCAACGTCAAATACGTCGTCACAAATGAAAAGAAGGACCTGCTTGTCCCCGAAGTTCTCGGAATGCCGAAAGAGTCTTTCGACCTCGAACCGCTGGAGCGCGTTCCGATCCCCGGAATTCATCGCCGCACGCGCGCCTTCATCAAAGTTCAGGACGGTTGCGACAATCGCTGCGCGTTCTGCGTCACCGCCATTGCGCGCGGCGCCGCTCGTTCGCGCCCGCTCGGCGATGTGGTTCAAGACGTTAATTTCGCGCTGGCGGGCGGCTCGAAAGAGATCGTCCTCACCGGCGTTCATCTCGGCTCGTGGGGATATGAATTGAACTCGCGCCTGCGCGGGCTGGTTGAAGCCTTGTTGCGCGAAACGGATGTAAGACGCCTGAGATTATCTTCCCTCGAACCCTGGGATTTGGACGAAGGCTTTTTCTCCCTCTGGAGCGATTCCCGCCTCATGCCGCACCTTCACCTGCCCCTGCAATCCGGGAGCGATTCCACCCTGAAGCGGATGGCGCGCAAGACCACGACCGAATCGTTTCGCAAACTTATCCTGGCTGCTCGTTCGGTGATCCCGGATGTCTCCATTACTACTGACTTGATTGCCGGATTCCCCGGCGAGACGGACGAAGAATTTTCGCAGACGCTCGATTTCGTGAATGAGATGCAATTCTCCGGCGGGCACGTCTTCTCGTATTCGCCGCGTCCCGGCACGGGGGCGACAAGGATGAAGGGACAGATCAAGCCTGAGTTAAGAAAGAGGCGCAATCGCATCCTGCAAGAGGCTCTCGAAGAATCCGCAAAATCCCATCGTGAGAGATTCATCGGGCGGACGATGTCCGTGCTGTGGGAATCCACGACCGAATATGGCGAATACGGCTGGCGCATGGAAGGCTGGACGGGCAACTACCTGCGCGTCGGCGCGGTCGCCCCATCGCCGCGCTGGAACGAGGTTGACAACGTACGGCTCGACGACGCTGACGACGGCGTTTTTCGCGGGGAGATCGTCTGAATCGTCTGCGTATGGAATAAGAGTCTTCGGCTCAGGAAAAATATCCCGAAGATTCAGGGGAATTGCAGGGGTTTTCGAGGGAAACTTCGGAAAGAGTGAAATCCAGCCAACCTGTATAACGGTTATCGTTACAAATGTCACTTTATCAGATATACGACTGAATTTATAATTTTAGATGGAAGCATAAACACAAGGAGCAACCCATGACCGCTCAATTGATAGACGGAACCGCCATCGCGCAAAAGGTGCGCGATGAAGTAAAGGAAAAAACGGCAAAACGGCTGGCGGCGGGCAAGTCCCAGCCGGGGCTGGCGACGGTGCTGGTCGGCGACCGGATCGATTCCGCGACTTACGTCAGCATGAAACAGAAGGCTTGCGCCGAACTGGGCATGACCTCCTTCCATCGCCCCGTCCCCGCGGATATTTCGCAGGCGGACCTCGAAAAACTCATCCGTGAGTTGAATGCCGACCCGAAGGTGAACGGCATCCTTGTCCAGTTACCCCTTCCGGATCACCTCGATGAAGAGCGCGTACTTTCGCTCATCAGCATCGAAAAGGACGTGGACGGATTCTCGCCGATCAACCTCGGGCGCCTCGCCCAAAGAGGACGCGTGCCGCTCTTCGTCCCCTGCACGCCTTATGGATGCATCTACCTGCTCAAGGAAGCGGGCGTGAAAATCGCAGGCGCAAATGCCGTTGTGCTGGGGCGCTCGAACATCGTCGGTATGCCGGCGGCGTTGTTGCTGATCAAGGAGAACGCCACGGTGACCGTCGTCCACTCGAAGACAAGGGATATCCCCGCCGTGTTGCGCGACGCGGACATCGTCATCGCCGCGATAGGCAGGGCTGAGATGGTGCGCGGCGATTGGATCAAACCCGGCGCGGCGGTCATTGACGTGGGCATCAACGGCATCCCAAAACTCAACCCGGACGGCTCCCCGGTGATCAGCCAGAAGACCGGCAAACCCATGCAAAAACTGGTCGGCGACGTAAACTTTGAAGAGGCTAAGGAAGTCGCCGGATTCATCACCCCCGTCCCCGGCGGAGTGGGACCCATGACCATCGCCATGTTGATGGCGAACACCTTCAGGGCGGCGGAGATTCAAGACAAGTAAGTTGACAGGCTGGAATATAAAAGCCGCGCAACTGCGCGGCTTTTATATTCGTCGTTTGGCTCGCCTACGGCTGATAAAACATCCGAAACAACTCCGCGCCGGATTTACCCCGCGCCTCGTCGAGATACCGTTGGATGGGGACGCGGAGGATGACGCGCTCGGCTTCGCTCTGCTCGAAGGTGAATTCGACAAAGCCGTAATTGGGTCCCTGTAAGCGTTCGCGCGGAATTTCGATCGCAACCCCCATGACTTGCGAAATCCAATTGCCGAAATCTTCCTCTTTGGTCAGGTCGTCCGTCGGGAGCGTGACATAGAAATCCGTCTCCATCGCGCCGAAAGTGGATGAGCCGTCGGCGCGGACGCAATTCTCGCCGAACGCCTGCGCCCGCGCCGACGCTTCGGGGTTCAACCTTTTGACCGCGACATCAATTTCCGCAGTCAATTCGGGCATGTCCTCGGTCGCCCATTGATAACCGCAGGGCTGATCTGAGATCGGCGATTCCGTTACGACAGCCGGCTCGCTAACAACGACGGATTCGACGAACTCCTCAGTGGGCGCAACGGCTCCCGGCGCCGACGAAGATTGATACGCGGCAAACGCCGCCGCCGCAGTCAACGCCGCGCCGAGCGCCCATTTTCCTGCGCGCCTCATCACTCGTCTCCGCCGTCGCCGCCCGTTGGATCGCCTCCGCCGTCGCCGCCCGTTGGATCGCCCTCGTCTGGCACATCCGTCTCTTCTATGAAGTCTCCATCCTCGAGCGGAATTTCCTCGTCAAAACTGAAGAAACCGTCTTCAGCGTACGTTTCATCGAAAAATTCAGCGGGGTCAAATTCGAACATTTCGAAATCCTCTATCTCAGGGAAGGATTCCGGGTCGGGAAGTTCCTCGAGAAACTCGCCCAGTTCCGGCGCTTCTTCGAGCCACTCCAAAACTTCGTCCCGATCTATACCGTCGAGCTCGACAATCCCGCCGCTTTCATCCACATAACCGGATTCGCCTTCCTCCAGTTCCACCGTTTCGCCGCTTTGATTGATCAAGGCGCAGTGACCTTCAAGACATGCGGCTTGCACGCGTCCTGTGGCAGGATTGAAACTCACGCTCAACAAACTGCCGCGCACCGAAGCCACGCCGGAGGGAGTCTGCACGTCGAGCGAACCGCCGTTCAGCAAAATGAAAATCTTTCCAAAGAAAAGTTCGACGCTTGTCTTCGGTTCGCCGCCGTCGTTTGTCACTTCGGGCAGTGTGAACGCGGAGTTCGGCGCAACGCGCACGATCGTCCCTTCGGGATTCAAATCCATCCGCGCGCGCCCGTTTGCCCCGGTCTGCAACCCTCCGCCGGTTTGAATGACGAACCCGACTTCGGCGGGGATGTATTCGCCCTCGGCAGATTCCCTCGCAACGACTTCGTTCTCGAATTCGGATAAGACCGCTTCTCTCTCCGCCGGGGGCGGGTCGCTGTTTTCTGAAGGCGCGGACTCAGTTGGGACTGTGGGCTCCGTCCCAGCGGCGGGATCGGTGGATTCGGTCGGGGCGGAAGCGGCGCCCGAAGCGCAGGCGCCCAGCGCAAACGTCAGGAGAAGAAACGCGGAAATTTTCCTCATCGAATCATTTTCCTTTCAGCAAATCCGCCGCGGCGGACGCCATCAATGCGACTCCCGCGACCATCGCGGTTTCGTCGAAATCGAATTTGGGGTGATGGTGATTGTAATTGAGATTCTTTTCCGCGTTCGCCGAGCCGATGAAGAAATAACAGCCGTCGGCCTTTTCCTGCATGTATCCCATATCCTCGGCGCCCATGGTGAGATAGGCGTTGGTCGAGATCTCGGTCTGCGGGAAAAGCGTTTGCGCCGTGTTGAAGACGCTTGCGGCGACTGCGCCGTTGTTGATGACCGGCGCGGTGACTTGCTTGACGGTTATTTCGGCTTTACAGTTCATGGCTTGCGCAACGCCGCGGACGATCTGCTCGAAGCGTTCATGCGTTTTCTTCCTGATCTCCGGCTCGAAAGTGCGGATGGTTCCGTTTAATTCGGCGGTCTGCGGGATGATGTTGAAAGCCGTGCCGCTGTGAACGGATGTGACGCTGACGACGGCGGGTTTGAGCGGTTCGATGTTGCGCGAGACGATGGTTTGCAATGCCGCGACGATCTGCGCGGCGCAGACGATCGGGTCAATTGCGGTTTGGGGCGCGGCTCCGTGCCCGCCGCTGCCGGTCAGTTTGACGACGAACAGATCCGCGCCCGCCATGACGGGACCTTCGGCGACGTGGACCCATCCCAGCGGTTTGTCGTTCCAGATGTGAAGCGAGAGGGTCTTTTCCACTTTGGGGCTTTCCAGCACGCCGTCGCGCATCATCATCAACGCGCCGCCGATTTCTTCGCCGTTCGTTCCCTCTTCGGAGGGCTGGAAACAGAATTTGACGCTGCCCGCCAGTTCGTTTTTTCTTTCGTTCAATATTTTTGCGACGGTCAAGCCGATGGCGGTATGACCGTCATGTCCGCAGGCGTGCATTACACCGGGGGTTTGCGAGGCATATTCCGCGCCGGTGTCTTCGGCGATGGGCAGGGCGTCCATGTCGAAGCGCAGCAGAATGACCGGGCCGGGTTTTGCGCCTTCGAGATAGCCGACGACGCCGGTCTTGCCGACGCCCTTGGTCACTTCGATGCCGAGGCTCTCGAGTTCTTTCGCCACAATGCCGCCCGTGCGGATTTCGTTGAATCCCAGTTCGGGGTGCATGTGAAAGTCGCGCCGCAGGGCTTGGGTGTAGGGGAATAGTTCCTGGGCTTGTTTGAGGAAGGGGTTCATGGGGCTCCTTGAGATACGAGTTACGAAGGCGAGTTACCAGATGCGGGTTACGAGTTAGGCATCACGGATTCTTCCCCCTCGCTTTTCGTTTCTCATCTCTCGTTACTTATTTCTCATCACGCGTTTTTCGTCGCGCTTCATTCACGAATACTTCACCACTCGAAATTTTTCTTCATAGCGCGGGTTTTCATCCGTGCTGTCTTCGGTTCTTCTTGATTTCAGGCGTTCGGTGAGTTTGTCGGCGTCCTGCGCTTGTGATTTATGTTTGAGGACGGCCTGGATTTTGACATCCCAATATTCGGTCACGTCGAGGACGGTGTTGGCTTGGTTGGTGAGCGAGCACCAGACTTCCTTTGGCATATGCGGTTCGTATCCTTGCGCGAGCAGGTCGGGAAAGTAGGCTGGGTTTCCGGCGGCGGGGAAGACCGCGTCGAGGACGATCTGTCCGCAGGCGCGGTGGTCGGGGTGGTTGATTCCGTAGAGAGCAAAGAGATTCTGCGGGTCGCAGGTGACGAGGATGTCCGGTCTGTGTTTGCGAATTTCGCGTACAACGTCCCGGCGGAGATTCAGGTCTGGGATCAGGTATCCGTCCGGGAGGTCCAGGAAGAGAGGCGGTGCGGCTCCGATGACTTTGGCGGCTTCGGCCTGTTCCGCGTGTCGAATCCCGCACAGTTTGTCGGGCGTCATATCCGGCATGGTGGCGGGGTTGAATCCCTTGTCGCCGCAGGTCAGTAAAAGATATTGAATGGTATGACCTTCGCGCGCCCATTTGGCGAGGGTTGCGCCGCAAAAGAATTCCGGGTCGTCGGGGTGAGCCAGGATAACGAGGATGCGTTGCGGTTCGGTCCAGCAGGTAGGGGAGGTCATGGGTTGCGAGATGCGAGATAGGCATCACGGATTGCGCGCTTCGCAATTCGTGAAAAATTAATTCCTCTTGGCTTTCGATTTTCCACAGTTGCAGCCGCCGCCTTCGTGGCGGTCGCAGGGCGCTTCGGATTTTCGGCGCAGGGCTTCGAGTTCGTCCCAGGGTTGGATTTCTTCGCGCAGGAAGGTGAACTGTTGCGGGCGCTCGCCGGCGACTTCGATCAGCACAACGACCTTGTCGCTCATCGGCATGAGGTCAATGACCTTGCCCTCGCCTTTGGGCGTGACGACTCGCTTATTGCGCTTCGGCAGGGTCTTGCGCGCCTCGACGTATTGTTCGTATTCGTAGATCAGGCAGCAGCGCAAGCGTCCGCACATGCCGGTGATTTCGTCGGGCGTGAGCGAGATGCCCTGTTCCTTCGCCATCTTGATCGAGATGGGGGAGAATTCGGTCAGAAATTTGGAGCAACAGCGGGTTTCGATTCCGCACGCGCCCATTCCGCCGATCAGTTTTGCCACATCGCGCGGGCCGATCTGGCGCATCTCGACATGGGTGTTGGGATATTTCTCCGCCATGTCGCGGCGCAGGGATTTAAGGTCCACCTTTTCCTCTTCGCCTGTGCTGAAGAGGAACGCCAGGCGCGAGCCGTCGTAGTTGTATTCGGCGGCGACGATTTTGATCTTTTCAAGCAATCTCAACTCCGAGGCGCGGGCGCGGCAGGAGATCATGGCTTCGATCTGTTTGTTGCGCCAGGATTGCTGAAGCAGGTGGTCGCGCGGGGTGGCGCGGCGTTCGACGGATTTCCAGCCGCCTTCGGGCTTGGGTGGAATTTCGCCCAGTAATTGCACGACCTCGCCGAGATGTCTTCCGCGTGAAGTGTCCACGATGACGTATTCGCCGGTCTTCAAGTCGGGCAGGGAGGAGGAGTCGAAATGGTAGACCTTGCCGATGGGATTGAAACGCACACCGATAATATTTTTTATGTCTGTTTGCATGGCGGGAATTATACCTGAGGTGGAGCGAAGGATGGTTTTGATCCGCAAAGGCGGGGGATGATACAATCTCCGCGCATGGACGAAAAGAAATACTGGATCGGTTTCAATCTTATCAAGGGCATCGGCGCGGTGCGTATGCAGGCTCTGGTCGCGCATTTTGGCGACCTTGAATCTGCCTGGAATGCCGGGGCGGCGGAATTGGTTGAATCGGGCTTGGGGGCGAAGTTGGCGGAGAAAGTCGTCGGGGCGAGAAGGCAAATTGATTTGAATCAAGTATGGGCGCGGATCGAGGCGGGAGGAATTAAAATCCTGACCTGGATGGACGAAGATTATCCGGCAAGACTGAAAGAGATAGATCAGCCGCCTCCCGTGTTGTATATCCGCGGCGAATATTTGACAGACGATCTGTTCGCGGTCGCAATCGTCGGCGCGCGCAAGGTCACGCCTTATGGCAGGCAGGTGACGGAGGAGATCGCTTCCTTCCTCGCCGCGAATGGGATCACCGTCGTCAGCGGACTCGCGCGCGGGGTGGATGCAATCGCGCATCAGGCCGCGCTCAAAGCCGGCGGGCGGACGATGGCGGTCCTCGGCTCGGGCGTGGATAAGATCTACCCGCCGGAACATCGCGGACTCGCCGAACAGATGATGGAACGCGGCGCAATCGTCAGCGATTATGCGGTTGGGACTCCGCCGGACGCTTCGAACTTTCCGCCTCGCAACCGGATCATTTCCGGCTTGTCGCTGGCGGTTGTCGTTGTGGAGGCGGCGGAGACAAGCGGCGCGTTGATCACGGCTGAATTTGCCGCGGCGCAGGGACGCGAAATTTTCGCCGTGCCGGGCAGTATTTTCGCGCCGCAATCGAAAGGGACGAATCGTTTGATTCAAAACGGCGCGCAACCTTTGCTGACCCCCGCCGACCTGATGCAGGCGCTGGATTTGACGCGCATGAGCGATCGCAAATCGGCGCGGAAGATTTTGCCTTCGGACGAGACCGAAGCGCTTGTGCTGAACGCGCTTGGCGGAGAGCCTTTGCATGTGGACGAGATTCGCAACCGGGCGGGGCTGCCCATTGAAAAGGTCTCCGCCGCGCTGGCGATGATGGAATTGAAAGGCCTGGCGCGGCAGGTGGGCGGGATGAATTATGTAGCGGTCAGAGAAACGCAATCCGAATACAAAGTTTAGGAGATAAAATCGTGGGCGTGGATTTTTCACATACCTATGCGGTGATCATGGCGGGCGGCGGGGGGACGCGCTTGTGGCCCCTGTCGCGCAAGGAGAGACCGAAACAATTATTGCCGTTGATCGGGCAGGAGACGTTGTTTCAAAGCACTGTAAAGCGTTTGAGCGGGCTGTTTCCGCCGGAGAGGATTTTTGTCGTCACTGTGGACGAGCAGGCGCGCGAGATGCAGGCGCAGGCGCCGGATATTCCCGCCGAGAATTACATCATCGAGCCAGCTCCGCGCGGGACCGCCTCCGCAGTGGGGCTGGCAGCCATGGCGCTGATGAAGCGCGATCCGCAGGCGTCCATTGCGGTGTTATCTTCGGATCATTTCATCCGCAACGTGGACTTGTTTCATTATTTGTTGAAGGCGTCCTTCGAGGTGGCGGCGGACGGGTATTTGGTTGTGTTGGGCATCACGCCTACAAACCCATCCACCGCCTACGGCTACATCCAGCAGGGGCAGGCGCTCGACGGCGAGTATAAATATCCGGCGTATCGGGTGAAGAACTTCAAAGAGAAACCGGACGAACAAACCGCCCAGCAACTCCTGCGCTCAGGCGACCATTCGTGGAACGGCGGCATGTTCATCTGGCGGGCGGACGCAATTCTTCGAGAGATTCAAAGGCAGATGCCGGACTTGCATTCCACATTGGAGCGCATCGGAAGCCATTGGGGGACGCGCGATTACGAAAGCGCTCTCAGGGATCACTGGCCCGGTTTGAAGACCGAGACCGTGGATTACGGCATTATGGAGAAAGCGGAGCGGGTCGCAGTCCTCCCTGCCGGTGGATTGGGTTGGAGCGATGTGGGAATGTGGTCGTCGCTCTTCGAGGTTCTGCTGCCGGATATGAATGGAAATATCGCAACGAATATGAACCTTCATCTCGCGCACGAGACTCACAATACGATGATCTACGGCGGCGGGGGCGAGCGCATGATCGTCACCATCGGCGTGGACGACATGGTGATCGTGGACACGGCGGATATTTTGCTGGTTTGCAAAACGGATCAGTCGCAGAAAGTGCGGGACATCGTGGAGCATTTGAAAAAACACAACCAGGAAAGATATCTGTAAGCCGGATTACAAAAATTCCCGTTTGCAAAAAAACGGAAACTTGTTGTAGAATGTTCATCCCGTGAGGTTTATCCTTGCGGGATATTTTATGTATGGGGATGAGCGTAAAACAAGTCCGCAGATTTGTTTTGCTTGAAAATGCGCCGGAGAAAATTTTTATGGAAGCTTATTGTATGAAGTGCAAGACCAAAAGAGAGATGAAGGAGCCGGTCGCGGGGTTCAACGCCCGGGGTTCGGCGGTGACGACCGGGGTTTGCCCCGTTTGCGGCACAAAATTATTCCGCATGGGTAAAACAGAAGCCCATGCCGGTTTGACTCCGCCGGAGAAACCGGAGAAAGTGGAAGCGCGCGAGGGCAGACTGGTGATCGTCGAGTCGCCCGCGAAGGCGAAAACGGTCGGGCGTTTTTTGGGAAAGGGCTACACCGTCCGCGCCTCGGTGGGACATGTGCGCGATCTGTTGAAGTCGCAATTATCCGTTGATGTCGAGAATAACTTCGCGCCGAAATACCGCGTGCCAAATGAAAAGAAGGGGGTCGTCAAGGAACTCAAACAACTGGCGAAGAAAGCCGAGGAGGTCTATCTCGCTACCGACCCCGACCGCGAGGGTGAATCCATTTCCTGGCATTTGATGGAGGCGGCGGAGATCGAGCCGGAGAGAACGAAACGGGTGGTATTCCATGAGATCACCGCTCCCGCCGTGTCGGAGGCGTTCTCGCATCCGCGCAATATTGACATGAACCTTGTGGACGCGCAGCAGGCGCGGCGCGTGCTGGACCGACTCGTCGGCTACAGCATCAGCCCCATTCTATGGGAAAAAGTGCGCGGACGGCTCTCGGCGGGACGGGTGCAATCCGTTGCGCTCAGGCTTATCGTGGATCGGGAGCGCGAGGTGGACGATTTCAAACCGGTTGAGTACTGGTCCATCCACGCCGAGTTCAAAGCCGAAAAGTTGAAATCGTCGTTCCTGACCAAACTTGTGCGCGTTGATGACAAGGAGCCTGAACTCCCCAACCGTGAAGCGGTGGACCCAATTCTGATAGACATGGAAACCGCCGCGTACGTCATCTCGAAGATCAAGCGCGGAGAGAAGCGGCAGAAACCGCTCGCGCCGTTCACAACCTCGACCTTGCAACAGGAAGCCTCGAAAAAACTTGGCTTTACGGCGCGGCGCACGATGGCGCTAGCCCAGGGATTATATGAAGGGCAGGACGTGGGGGAGGGCGGCGCGACGGGTTTGATTACCTATATGAGAACCGACTCGACCAACGTCTCGACTCTCGCGCAGGACGAAGCCCGCAGATATGTGATGGAGCATTACGGCGCGGATTATCTGCCCGCCGAGCCGCCTGTTTATAAGACCAAATCCGCGTCGGCGCAGGAGGCGCACGAAGCTGTTCGCCCGACGTCGGCGATGCGCGACCCGGCGAAGGTCAAGCAGTATCTCGACCCGGCGATGTTCAAACTGTATCAGTTGATCTGGCAGAGATTCGTCGCTTCACAGATGGCGGTTGCGGTCTTCGATACCTTGCAGGTCGAAGTGACTGGCAAGTCGGAAGCGCACGAATATCTTTTGCGCGCTTCACATTCCGAAGCGCAGTTTGCGGGTTTTCTGGCAGTGTACCAGGAATCTAAAAACGAAGATTCGCGCGCCGAGGAAGAGGAGGAGGACGTCAAGATTCCGCGCGGGGTGGAAGAGGGGCAGGCGCAGGAATTGATTCGTTTGATCCCCGATCAGCATTTCACCCAGCCTCCTCCGCGATTCAGCGAAGCGTCGCTCGTCAAAGCCCTGGAAGAAAACGGGATCGGGCGCCCGTCCACTTACGCGCCGACAATCTCGACCATCCAACAGCGCGGATATGTCGTGCGCGAGGAAAAGCGGCTCGTTCCGACGGATATCGGCATTCAGGTCAACGATCTGATGATGCAGTATTTTCCCGAGGTGGTGGATTTGAACTTCACCGCGCACATGGAGGAAGACCTCGACAAGATCGCCGAGGGTGAGATGGCATGGACGGACGCGATTCGCGAGTTTTATGAGCCGTTCTCAGCCGACGTGAAGAAGGCGCAGGCGGAAATGCCGGTTCACAAGTCGGAGCCGGAGCCGATTGGCAGGCAATGCCCGGAGGACGGCGGAGAACTCATCATTCGTTATGGGCGTTTCGGAAAATTCATCTCATGCGCGAACTTCCCGGCCTGCCGCTACACCGAACCCTGGCTGGAGAAAATCGGAGTTGTCTGCCCGAAAGACGGCGGCGACATGGTGGAACGGCGTACTCGCAAGGGGCGCACATTCTACGGCTGCGCCAATTATCCGAATTGTGATTTCACAACCTGGAAGAAGCCGCTCGCAAAACCCTGCCCGAAGTGCGGCGGCTTGCTTGTCATTGCAAACAAGCGCGAGGCGCAATGCGCCAACTGCTCCGAGTTTTTCCCGCTTGAAGAAACGACGCTGGAGAACGCCTGAAATTTTTCGATGCGGAGTCCGCTTCAGCGGGGTTTGCAGGAATAGCGCGGGGACGGTGTCCTGAGCGTGTCGAAGTTCGCCCCCGCGCGGGGAAAAGGCGTAGAAGATGCCCGGGGCGACCGACCCGCTCCGGGCCAGGCGCGAGGCGCGGTTCTGTGTCGCGGCATTGAGCCTTGGAGCAATACTGCCATGCGGGGGCGGGACATCCGATGTATAATTAAGCCATAGCATAGAAGCGAAGGAGACAGATATGCAATTCGTCGTCGCGTTCCTGAAAAAAATCCCCATCATGCCGATAGCGCTTTTTGTCGCCGGGTTGGGGCTGGGCCTCCTGATCGGCTGGGTGCTGGCGCCCGTCGAGTTCAAGGACGCCACGCCTTATTATCTGCGCGCCGATCTGCGGGAGGATTACCTGCGCATGGCGATAGATTACTTCCGCCTCAACCAGGATCCGAACCTTGCCGTGCAACGCTGGCAGGGGCTGGGGACCGAGGCGCAGACGGCGTATGAAAGTATTCAGAACAACCCGGGCGCCCAGGACCCCGCAGTCATTCAGGCGTACGGTCAATTGGTGTCGGATGTGCTTTCGTCGGGCGGGGGGCAGCCGGCGGATGAGCCTTCTTCCACAGGGATGTCTTCGACTCTGCGCCTGGCGTTGATTGGCATCGGCGTCCTGTTGGTTTTGGGTGTGGCGGCGGCGGGCGGGATGTACCTGTTCCGCTTGTTTCGCAAGCGCGGCTCCGGTACGGTGACGGTGACGATGCAAGCCGCCGAGATCAGCCGCTCGGCGACAAAGACGAATTTTGAGGAGATTGGGCTTGCGCCGCCGATCACCCAGATGATGACCACCTATGTGCTGGGCGACGATCTCTATGACGAGTCGTTCAGCATTGACACCGGTTCCGGCGAATTTTTGGGCGAGTATGGCGTGGGCGTTTCGGAGGTCATCGGCGTCGGCGAACCGAAGAAGGTGACGGCGCTGGAGGTCTGGTTGTTCGATAAAAACGATATCAAGACCGCCACGAAGGTCTTGATGTCTGCCCATGCTTTTTCCGACCCCGCAACCCGCTCGCGGCTTGAACCCAAAGGGGAGTTGTTGTTAATGGAGCCACAGGCGCAGATTCTTTTGGAAACCGCCACTCTGCAGCTTCTCGCCACCGTTGTGGACGCTGAGTACGGCAGGGGCGCGTTGCCCGAAAACAGTTATTTCGAGCGCGTGACGCTTGAACTGGCAATCTGGCCCCGGCAGACAGCCTGACGGTAAAAGAAAAATCCGCTCTTATTCGAGCGGATTTTTCTTTCGCGTCGCTTCACAGGCTGATCAATCTCTTTTCTTCAACAAGCGTCCCCGTAAGGTCGTGCGTAAACGCGCCGGTAATTCTCGCCGGGACGATGTCGCCGATGTTCGCCTTGCCTTCGACGACAACGAAGCCGTCCACTTCGGGCGCGTCGCGGTATGAACGTCCCACAGAGATGCCGTTGTCGAAGCCTTCGATCAGCACGTCGAGCGTCCTGCCGACATAATTCTGATTGACTTGCAGGGAAATATTCTGCTGTAATTCCATCAGCCGCCCTTCGCGTTCCTGTTTAACCTCCGGGGGGATCGGGTCGCCCAGCGGCGCGGATGCGGTCTCCAGCTCGAACGAGAAGCGGAAGGTCCCGGCGCGGTCGAAGCGCATCTCGTTCACGAAATCGTACAACGCTTGAAATTCCTCCTCCGTCTCTCCGGGATAACCGACGATGAAGGTCGTGCGGATGGCGAGGTCTTTAATGTTCGCGCGCATCTTGCCGACGGTTTTATAAACCCAGTCCATATTGGAGGGGCGTTTCATGCGATACAAGGTTTTGGGGTGCGCGTGTTGCAGGGGCATATCGAGATAGGGCAGGACTTGTTTTCGCGTCGCCATCACTTCGATGAGCCGGTCGGTGACGTAACCCGGATAGGCGTACATGATTCGTATCCAATCCACATCCGGCACGGAGTCGGTCAGCTGTTCGAGCAGATGAGCCAAGCCGTCTTTCATCCCCAGGTCGCGGCCGTAATCCGTCGTGTCCTGCGCGATCAGGATCAATTCGCGCGCGCCGTTGTCGCGCAATGCCCGCGCCTCGTTGACGATGACTTCGACCGGGCGCGAGACCGCCGTGCCTTTGATGAGTGGAATGGCGCAGAACGCGCACGGACGGCGGCATCCATCGGCGATCTTGATGTACGCGCTCGCTCCTGCCACGCTGACGCGCATCGCCCCGGCTTCATCCATGCCCACGGTGGGGGAGTCGGGCAGGTGATAAAGCGGTTCGGGGCGGTTTCCGTTTCGGGCCTCTTTCACTACTTGCACAATATCCATCCAGCGGCGCGTACCGAGGACAGCGTCTATGCCGGGGACGCGCTTCGCCACCTCCGCGCCGTAACGCTGGGTCAGGCATCCCGCCGCGACGAGCGTCTGCCCTTTACGTTTTCCCTGCGCCAGTTCGTTCAATACACGGTAGGACTCGTCCTTTGCCGGGCCGATGAATCCGCATGTGTTGACGATCAAGACCGAAGCCTTCGCCGGGTTTTCAACAAAGCGATAACCTTCGCGCGAGAGCAATTGCGCCATCGAATCCGAGTCGACGGTGTTTTTCGAACAACCAAGCGAAACCAGGTGAAAAGTTTGTTTTGTCATGCGTCATCCTTTGCCGCAATTATATAGGCAAAAAGCGCGCTTCGACCGTGAGCCCTTTCCAGGTCGAAGGACGCTCCGCAACCATAAAAAAACCGTACCGCAAACTTGCTTTTAGGACGCGGACAACGCGGATGAACGCAGATTTTTTTGACAAAACGCCCGAAAAAATTCCTTGAATTCGCGTTTTCCGCGCTCGTCCGCGTCCTGATTTTAAGAGTGTAAGGTAATCAGACCGCAGACTTCAGTTTGTTTGAGTTTCACCGATATGACCCCCAACCTTACGCAGTAACGCCAGGGGAGGGGAGATCGCGCAAAGGATGAATATAGAAGGGTGAAGAATAAACATTAAATCGTTCCAGCAACATCCGCGCCAGTTTTATTTTGGGTTCTGTATGTGGATAAAAATGCCATGCGGGGGAGGGGCGATTCATTTCCCACCCTGATAGGCGCGGAAACTCCCTTTATGCTTTCGATAATTACCATTAGTGAAAGCATTGACAGATACGCCGGATTTCGTATAATGACCGCATGACCGAGACAACGCAAACCCTGACCGTTGACGAGGCAATGGCGCAATATCTGCGCGCCGTGGAACGCGCGCGCAGCAAGGCGACCACGCTTGCGTACAGAAACGCGCTGAATGTTTTCCGCCAGATGCTGACGGAAAAAGGACTCGATCCCGCCGCCGCCCCGCTCGAAAAATTCAACGAAGATTACTTCGCCAAATTCATAGACCGCCTCAACCCATACACCACCGCCACCGAACAGTTGTACTTGCAGGCGGTCAAAGGCTTCTACCTCTTTCTTGCCGCCGAAGACCTTGCGCATGTCAACCTGGCGCGGCTGACCCTGCTCAAACGCCAGCGCGCGCGACGCCCCGGCAAAAGCGTGCCGCAATACCGCATGAACGAGGTGGATGCGCTGTTGGATAAAGCGAAAGACGTTCAAAACCTGATATCCGCGCCCGCCGACGAAGAGGACACTGAAAACATTAAACTACGCGCATATCGGGATCGCGCCTTCATGTTCACCCTCGCCGAGACCGGACTGCGCGTCCACGAGGCTTGCAACCTGCGCCGCGGCGACATGGACTGGAACGAGGGACGCGCCATCATCACCGGCAAGGGCAACAAACAGGCCATCGTCCGCTTCACCGCCTTTGCCATGCAAGCCCTCAAGGATTATCTTTCGCAACGCGCCGAACTGGACGGCGCCTCGGGAAAGCAACTGAGTTCCCTGCCCCTCTTTGCGCGGCACGACAAAGGCGCGGGAAAAAAAGTCAAGCCGATGACCACCACAACCGGGCGCAACATTGTCCGCGACAGAGTCAAACAATTTCTGGGAGAGGAATTCGCCGGGACGATCACCCCGCACACCTTCCGGCATTACTTCGTCACGTCCACCCTGCGCGGCACGGGCAACCTCGCCATCGCCCAGCGCCTCGCCCGCCACGAAAATATTCAAGTCACCGACCGCTACACCCAGTTGAGCGACGAAGAATTGGACAGGGCTTATTACGAAGTCTTTGAACGAGACTCGAAATGGAAAAGATCATGAAGTCCCTCCGCTTTCTACTTCCCTCCTTCCTGCTCGCCGCGTGCGGCGCGTCCTCCCAACCGACTCCCATCCTTCCCAGCGGCTACGGCTCTCCCATCTCCGAATGTTTTCCCGCGCGCGACGCCGTCGTCTGGGAAGATTCCAACGGGGACGGCAAACAGGACGAGCGCGAACGTCCGCTTGCGGGAATTCCCGTCGCCATGTATCACGCCGGGACCCGCGACAACGCGAACCTTTCCTCCGGCGTCACAGATGCGCAAGGCGCAATTACCCTGCATGGCATCGGCGACCTCGGCGAAAAATGCGATGAACTCGACATCGCGGTGGATGTTCCCAGCGATTACCTGCCAACCACGCCCACAACCGTCAGTTTGATCGGACAGCCCTACGATTACATCGCCCGCTTCGGTTTGATCTCGCAATTCCCCACGCCCAAAGCGAAAGCAGGCGGCTCTTTCGCGGACCCGGGAACGCTCGCGCCTCCCGGCGAATTTTTCCAGGCTTGCAGTTTGATCGAAACCGAAAACCTTTCGCCCTATCTTGGAACGTCGCTTGACTTTCCCCTTACCTCCAGCGGCGCGATCGGCGAGAACGGCGTGATGACCTACGATTGCATGACCGCGCCATCCGAGACCGCTGTCACGTTCTACTACGCCCTCGCCGTCGAATCCGACTCCGCCCGCGCCGCCGCCTTCTTCGACGAACTGATCGCGCCCCATCCCGACGCCTCCATCCCCGATTCCCTCGGCGACGACGCCCGCTTCTGGCAGGACGAAAATGGAGTCATGTTATACGCGGTTGTTCTGCAGGGCAACGTCGTCCTGAACCTCAACCTCGCCTTCTGGCTGGACGCTTCCCCCGAATCTCATACCCGCGTCATCGAGTTCGCGCGCCTGATCCTTACCCGTCTGTTCGAGCGCGGCGGATAAAGCAAGTCAAAATAACATTCTGCCTTACGAAAAAATTTCCTCGCTTCTCTCGCGGACGTAAGCCTGATACGCTAAAGAGAGTCTTTTTGTCTGCGCCCCGGGCCTCCCCTGCCCCACCGGCTTCCCGTCAATCGCCACAATCGGAACCACGCCCCGCGAACTGGACGTGAGAAACGCCTCGTCGAAATCTTCATCAACGCGCGGCGGGCGATATTCGATCCGCATCCCCTCCCCTCTCGCCAGCCTGATCACAACCCGCCGCGTCACCCCGAGCAGGATTCCCTTTTGAGCCGTAACCAGTGTGCCGCAAAGTTTACTTTGCGATTCCAAAAGTTGGGAGACTTTTGACTCTGTCGCAGAAATCACCGCATAAAAATTAGACGTCATGCCTTCCAGGATTTTTCCGTCCCGGGTCAACAATGCCTCGTACACCCCGCCTGCGATCAGTTTCCTTAAACCGGCGCTTTGGGCTATAAAATCCGTGCCTTTAATGCGCGGATCGTGGCGCGCCATTTCCGCCGTCACGACCTGAACGCCGTCGCGGTAAACAGACTCGGACAACGGCGTGAACGGCAGGATGCCGAGGTACATATCGCCTCTGTCCTTCGTAAGGATCAGGCGGATGCGCGATTCTCCGGGACGGTTCGCCGCCGCGAGTTCAGCGATATAACGGCGCAGGGTCGCTTGATTCACTGCGGGGTGAATATGAAATTTGCGCGCGGGACCGTACAGCCGTTTCAGGTGCGCCCTCAAGCCGAGGACGCGCGTCCCGCCGGAGAGCGTGGTAAAGGTGGAGTAAAAGCCGTCTGAAACCCGACCCGTCAACTCGTCGAGGGATGAAGCGGAAGGGTCGAAGGACAGGATTCTCTTCGAGGTAAGTCGAAATCCATGAACAGACATGATGCGATTATAGCAGTACGGCAAAATTTATTTTGCCCCGCGCGGCGGACAAGGCGAGCCTTGTCGTACGGCAAAATTTATTTTGCCCCGCGCGGCGGACAAGGCGAGCCTTGTCGTACGGCAAAATTTATTTTGCCCCGCGCGGCGGACAAGGCGAGCCTTGTCGTACATAGAACCGCCTAACAAATCTGAAAGCACAAACATCCCCAAAAGCAACGTGACATATAATCGCCTTTGATGAGCGTCGAAAATACCAGCGTCAACAAGGCATCGGAGTTGACCGCTGCCAGCCTGGGGACGGTTGCGAAAAGCAGTTCGATCCAGCAACTTTCGCGGTTAACCCTGCCGGAGATCGAGGCGGTGGTGCAACTGGTCTCGCGCGTCGTCCCCGCCGGGAACGTGCCGGGCATGATCCTGAGCGGGTTGGCGCGGCTTCCGGGCAGGCGCATCCCCGTTCAAAAATTACAGCAGGATGTCACGGCTCTCTTCAGCGGTGTGGAACAGATTTTAGACCAGGCAGTGTATGCCGCCTTTTTTGCCGGCCCCGCCGCCGTGATCTGGGGCTATCAGAATTTATTGCGCCTGGCGGGCAAGGATCCAGCGTCCGCCTTCCCCGAAGGAATGTGGCAGTTCTACGCCGATTACGCGCTGCGCGAAGATACCGCGCGTCATACAAATGAAACGCGCGGCTTCGACGCGTTGCTCAACGAACACGGCATCCGGCTCGACAAGACCGACCGGCTGACCGCCTGGGTCATGGCGTCCATCGCCTGCCTGCATCAATATCCGCGCCTGCTCGAAAACGAATGGCGCGAACGCGTTTCGATCTCCTTGATGGAAAAGACGATGCGCGAAGCGGGAATGGAAACCCAGAAAGCAAAACGTATTTTGCGCGAATGGGAATTGGAACGCCCCTACCGCCGCGACGAAGACGGCGCGATGTACGACTACCCCGCCTACCGCCGCATGAAGTTCGACGAATTCATCCGCAAACGATCCCAGACCATGCCCGAACAAGTCACCATGAAGTGGCGCGACGCGCTCGTAAACGCCGCCGCGCAGGATCTGGTCGCCTACCAGAGACAGATGTCCATCCTCGCCTATCTCGAACCGGGCGCCTACGGCGAAGCGCGGGTTCCCTTCAACCTCGCCGACGCAAAGATCGGCGTCATTTACAACGACAGTTATTACCTGCTCCCGGTCTGCGACGAAGCGGGAAAACCCCTGGACGCGCTGACGGCGCGCGCGCAGGTCGCGGCTTTGCTTGCCTCCCCCTTCTCTGTGCCGTCTCAAATCTCGTCGCTTGCCCGCGTCAAACGCTCGGAACTGGCGGGGTTGCGCTCCAAACTCGACCCGATGCTGGTCAACGACCTGGACAACCTCAAGTTCGCGCCGATCCTGATCAACGCCGACGTCCGCTCCTCTTCCCTGCCGCTCTCCGAACTGCGCATGACGGAACGCGGGATCGGATCGCACGCGCTGACTATTTTTGACACCGGCGAGACCTTCGTCTTCGACCAGTCGCACATCTTCTTCGACGGCGCATGGGGAACCGCGCTCTCCGAGATCATGACCAACGAAGCCCTCTCCTGGGCGCGTTATCTGGATATGCTCGACGACCCCGAACCCGCCTCGAACCGTATCTACACTTCGCTCGCGCTCCGACTCTCCCCCGCCGACCTGGCGCTCGTCCAGCAGGCGCCCAAGGTCACGCCCGAGGCGGGAGCCGAAAACGACCGGCTGGACATCAAAGCCTGCCTTACCCTGCGGAGAAGTTTCAAAAAACGAAGCGAAGAAATCGAACTGACTGTCAACGACCTGCTCGTACTATATCGCGCCATCCACGCCGCCACCTACATTCCCTCAAGAAAATTATCCGACGAGATTCAACGCCTCTCCCAATCCAGGCCCGACGTCGCCGCATCGTTGAAACAGGTCGTCGGCGAGGGAAGCCGCACCAATCCCTCGATCCTCATCCCCATGGATGCCAGCCTCAAAGCGCCGCGCGAACGGGTCTCCCCGCTGTGCATCGAAGCCCCGCTTGCGGAATTGAACCTGCTCCCCCTTCACTCCGAAACGCTCAAGGCTCTCGACGCCTACGAGAACGCGCCCGACGGCAACCGGGCGGAACTGTTCGACGCCTTCGACGCCTCGCAAAGAAAATACCTCGCCACCCTGCGCGGATTGGGAACCTACTTCTCGCGCGCCAAAGACATGGCTTCGCAGGGAGAGAGCGCCGCCGCGGGGGCGATCAAACTACTGGCGCACCTGCCCCTTCCCATCCAGCGGCTTTTGGATAAAATACCCGAACGCTTTGATTCGCTCAACAACCTGATCAAAGGGCGCGAAGTGATCTCGAACGTCGGCGCGGTCGCGCCAACCAGCGCGCTGACGCGCTTCATGACCGCCAAGGACGACAACAACCAGAAACAACTCGCCTGGGGCGTCATCACAGACGCAAAACTCAACCTGCGCATCCACCTGCGCGACTTCCGCCCTCACGCGCAGGCGCTTCACAACATCGGGCGTAGAGACCTCGCAACCCTGATAACCCAGGATTACCTCGACGCCTACGTCGAGGGTTTCAATCGCTTCATCCGCGACCTGACGCGCATCGCCTCTGCCAGTCGGAAATCCGTCACAAAACGCCAGCTCAAAGGAAAACCCGCCCGATGAAAGACCCGCTAATCGGCACGACTCTCGCCAACTTCAAGGTCGAACGCCTGCTCGGGCAGGGCGGCATGGCGATGGTGTACTTCGGGCATGACGTAAAACTGCACCGCCCTGTCGCCATCAAAGTGCTGGACAAGCGTTATAAAAACCATCCCGCCTATGCCGGGCGTTTCGTCAACGAAGCGCGCATGATGGCAAAATGGCGGCACGAAAACATCGTCCAAATCTATTACGCCGACGATGCCCCCGGCTTCCCCTACTACGTCATGGAATACGTGGACGGACAGGACCTCGGCGCGATCATGAACCTGTACCGCGAAGAAAACACGCTCATGCCCATCGCAGACGCCCTGCGCGTGGGTCGGGCGATCGCAGACGCGCTCGATTACGCCCACCGTCACGGAGTCATCCATCGCGACGTCAAACCCTCCAACGTCCTGCTTTCCAAAGACGGGCGCGTCCTGCTCGGCGACTTCGGCATGGCGCTCGAAGTGCGCGACGGCTCCATGGGAAACATCTTCGGGACGCCTCACTACATATCGCCCGAACAAGCCAAACGTTCAGCCGACGCGGTGCCGCAATCCGACATCTATTCGCTGGGCGTCATCATGTACGAAATCCTCACCGGCTCAGTTCCGTTCAACGATCCATCCCCTGCAGGCGTCGCCCTGCAACACATCTCCGAGAAACCGCCCGCGCCGCGCGCGCTCAACCCAACCCTGCCGACCGACGCCGAAACCGTCCTGCTCAAGGCGTTAGAAAAAAAATCCCGCGAACGCTACCAGACCGGCGCAAAGTTCATGGACGCGCTCGAATTTTCACTTGCCCCAACCGGCTCGATGAAAAAGACTCCCCTGCCGCCGCTGCCCGTCGGCGCGCCGACCGTGCGCCGCAGCGAACACTCCATCGAACAGATTTCAAAACGCGCCGCGAACAAACCCTTCCAGGCGCCGGAGTTGATCGTCGCAAAAATGCCCGCCACCGTGAGGTCGGGCGCCCCCGCGCAAAAAAGAAATTATTGGATCTGGGCTGTCCTTCTCCTTTTTTTGGGGATCGGAGCCTTTCTCTTCGCCCGAAACGGATTCACCCTCCCAGCCTCTTCGCCCGCCGAAACCGAAACCCCCGCGCTTCAGACCCCGCTCGAACTTGTTCCTGCAACCCAGACTCCGTCCGCGTCCCCAACCTCTTCCCCCGCGCCGACAGAGACGCCCATTCCGTTCACGTCCACGCCCGAGCCCTCCCCCACCGCCAATATCGTCCCGACGATTCTCTATCCCGAAGGAAGCCATTACACTATCTTTTACAACGCGACAAGTTTCTACATGCTTAACCGGTCATACGAAACGCGCTCCCTTTCCGCCTTTGTCTTTCAACGGCTGGATGAACAAGGCGTCCCCGCAAAAGATTACTTCGAAGGTCATAGATGGGAGACGCCGGACCTCGATCACCTTCCGCGCAATTTCTGCGTGAATATCACCGTGTACGGCGACCAGGACCCTCCCTATCTTAACCCCGCTGAATGTTGGGCGGGGATCATCAAAACCGTGCAAGCCCGCTTTGACCGCCCCTTCGAGGTCCTGTTCTGGACTCCCAAGGAAGGCTCGACCCAATTCCGCGTCTTATGGCTCGACGAAGAAGTGGCGCGCTGCGACATCGCCGCCGGCGTGTGCGAAGTTTACATCCCATAGGATAAATTAACGCGTTGAAATTTCCGCCGATGCCTGCTCCATCATCACGGGCGGAAGGATGACATCCATCTTCAAACTATAGATTACAAATTCTTGCAGGGCGAGGCGATACCAGAGGGTGGTCTCCACCTTGAGCGGACCTTGCGCGTCGGCTGGGACGGTGAACGAGTAGGGAATCGTGTCGCTGGCTTTGGCGGGGATGGGGTCGCGGGTGTAGTGATATTTTTCCACGTCGAAGAGGATGTGTTCGTAGATGGGCGCGCCGTTTTTGTCGGTGAGAATCTTCAGGTAGATGACGGCGTTCGGGTCAACTTGACCAGTTTTGTCGTCAAACCAGCCGCTGTGATAAAGCGCTTTGCCTGCCGCGTCCGTCACTTTGACTTCGAGCCACATGTGACGCTGGTCGAGCGGACCTGTGGGCAGGCTGTGACCCGCTCCGCTGTTGGCAATGGTGACATCCAGATTCGCTGTCGAGTTGGGGGAAACGCTTTCAGGGGCGGAAATGCTCAGGTCTGCCGCCGCCTGCAACAGGTCCAGAATGAGGCGGTTTTGTTCGAGCAGGTCGGCTTTCCATTCGTCAGTCGAAATGCCGCCAGGCGGGAGTCCGCCGCGCAGATATGTCACCAGATTGGATGGCAGGTTGGAATCGGTCAGCAGATAGTTCACGCCCACGAAGCGATGAGAGACGATTCGTTCGGGAATTTGACCTGTTTCGTTTAACTGAGAGATGAACGCCGCTGGGTCGGGGTGCATGTGACAATCCTGGCATTGGATATTTTTTTCGGCGTATTCGCTGTCCTGCCATTCTTCAAATGTGTTTTGCAGGTGCATGGGTTCGTTGCCGTTGACTTCGACGGGGCGAATCTCGGTGTGACACGCGCCGCAAAAATCGGAACTGCCCATGAGCGGGTTGTGCGATTTGGCTTGCATGGCGCGGGCGTGTTCGGCGGGCGCCGCCATGATGAGCGCTTCGGTGTAGTCGTTGATGTTGTTGATGTCGAGCGTGAGCGCGCCGTTGCCTGCCAATGGGTCGGCGCTGACGGCGGTGTGACAGACGATGCAGGTTGTGCCTTCGGCGGTGACGGGGCTGGGTCCGACGACGGGAAGCGGGTTGATTTCGCCCATCAGCAGGTTGACAGGTTCGTGACATGAATCGCACCAGCGGATTTTCTCCGTGCCGTGACGGTTTTTGTGGGCGAGTTCGTTGTTGCTGATGGCGGTTTCGTAAATAATGTCGGGACCCGTGACGGCATGGATGGAACTGATCCACTCGCGGTATTCTGGTTGGTGACATTGGGCGCAAAATTCGGCGGAGGGGATGTCCGCGTTGTTCAGCAATTTCCCGTCTGTGGTTTGCATGTTGCCAGGCGCGAAGGGGTTGTCGTTCCAGGGCATGGAGTAGAAGGGGATATCTTCATTCAATACCTGACCCGTGCCTTGCGGTTTGGGTAAAAGGAAGATGGCGGCAAAAAGCGCAATGGCGGAGATGACTCCGCCAATGAGTAGAAATCGGGTTGGTTTGTTTAGCCTGAGTTTTTTCAGTTGGATAGTATAACTAATCCGCCAATCTTCACTAATCAACGCTAATCTCATTCAAATTCGTAAGGATTAGCGTTGATTAGCGGACGAAAGAATCTTTTTTCACCAATCTGTTTTATTTCTTAGCGACCTTTGCGTCCTTAGCGGTTAATATTTTTTTTGGCGCGCTTCGGTCTGCGGATGACGTGAAAGCCGATGAAGGCGAGTGAAATGAGGGCAAGCCCCAGATGCGCCGCGTTGGCGATTTTATACGCGGGGTAGCCTGCCATGAAAACCATGCCGCTCATCCATAAAATGCTGGGGATGAGGAGAATCAATCCGCTGAGACCGAGTAATGACATCACCCAATTGAGGATGTGACCGAAAATCCGCTGTTGATAGGACCAGTCGTTTTCGTTCTCGCGGCGGCGAAAAGCGCGCCAGACAAAGATCAGGTTAATGAAGGCTTCTTTCTTCTCTTTGTGATGCGATAAAACATAAGGAACCAGGTAAAAGAAACTGATAACGCCCGTGAGTAAGTGAATCCATAACGCGGTTTGCGAGGCGAGCCAATTCCATGAGCGTGGGACGAGGTAGTAGAACAATCCGCTGACGAGGGCGACGGCGAAGAAGACCATAAACGGCAGAAGGTAATGTTTGATGGCGCTCGCGGGGGAGGTGCGAACTTTTACGTTTTGGATTTCGGCGGTTTTTGCGGTTATGGGCGTAATCATAAATCTACTCACTTTGCTGTCCCTCATCCCCAGCCCTTCCCCGAGGGGGGAAGGGAGTTCCCTCTCCCTTTGGGAGAGGGTCAGGGTGAGGGTTTGACGAAGGTATTTTACTCAATCGGCGCGGGGGCGGGAGCGATGGCTTCGATGGCAGGCGGGGAATCGGGAGTCCAGCCTTCCGCTTCGAGGTCGAGCGCGATGTTCGCTTTGGCGGCGGCTTGAACGACCAACGCGGCGAGGGCGGTGGCTTTATCCTGCGCTTCGGTGCCGAAGGCGTCCGCTTCTTCGGGGGTGAAGACTGTGCCAGCCTTTTCCTTTGTATATAAATCGCCGACATAAGCGACAAGGTCGGTAAAGCCTGCGGCGATTTGCTCATCCAGTTTCGAGTCGACTGCGCCAACCACAGGGCGGACGTTGTCGTAGGTCAGGTCGAGGCTTTGCAAAATGCCCGTCACATCCAGCAGGCGGCTGGCGGCGACAAAACTAATTTGCACGGAGGCATCGCCCGAAACAAAGGACGATAATTTCCATTGTTCAAAATATTCGTTCATGGTGGGGATCATGGTTGCCATTGCCATGAAAGCGTCTTCCATTGTCGGTTGCCAGGCGTTGACCGCGTCCAGCATTTGACCCGAGGCGATGTCCAACGCTTGCGCGGTGGCAAGCAACATTTCGGCTTCGGGCAGGGCTTCGCTCAAGCCTGTGTTGCCGTCTCCGTTCAAGTCCACAGCCAAGCCGATGTATTCATCCACTGTTCCGTACAAAATCGGCTCGCCCAGCGTGTGAAAGAGATTTCCAGGGCTTTCCAAAACTTTGCCGTCCGCCAGAGTCAACGTCCACTGAACGGCTTCGGGGTCTTCGGAGGCGGGCGGACCTGCGTCAATCCATGCGTCGTAATACGCCAGAGACGGAACGCCCGCGATGATGCCTTCGTTCGATTCGTAATGATTGTGCGCGGTCATCCAGTCGGCGCGCATCCCTTCGATGAGGACTTTGACCGCGTCGGGATGATTCGCCCACAACACTTCGTAGGGGTTTGCTTCTGGTTGTTCGGATTTGATTTGCGCGAGGGCGGCGTAATATTTTTCGGCTTTTGCGCGCAGGGAGGCGGTCGCATCTTTCATCAGGGACGCCTGTTCCACGGCGTAGGCTTTGACCGCGCCGAGGTCGGCTTGGGCGGCGGGAGAATCTGTCGAAACAGAATCAACTGTCGGCGCGGCTTGAGGCGCACAGGCGGCGAGAATCAGGCTGAGGGTCAGGATTCCTATAAGGAAAGCGATCCAATTTTTCTTCATGTAAAACTTTACTCCTTTGAGGGGTGTGATGAGGTTTGGGGTTGCGAGATAAATCTCGCGGTACTTTGTTTTTTCTTACGCCAGACGCTGTAACTAAACGTGGCGATTAAGACAATCAAAAATAAAACTTGCGCGAGCGTGGTTTCGAGCGTGGGGAAGATGCCGAAGAGTTCCATGAGAATCAAGTTTTCGGGAATCCACGTCAGCAGGTGAGCCGAGACGATGCCCGCCTCTTGCAGTTCGCGGATGCCCGCGCCCATAAAGTTGAAGGCGAGCGCCATGAGCAACAAGCCCGTGATTGTGAAGAACGGTTTGAGCGGCAGGCGTTTGCTCATTTTCAAAATGGCGTATGCCACCGCGAAGATGATGAGCAAGCCGATGACGAACCCCAGCCAGATGGAACTTGCCTGCGCGTCGAACGCCAGCGCCTGATAAAACAAAACGGTTTCAAAGCCTTCGCGGTACACGACTGTGAATCCCAGCCCCGCCAGCGCCAACGCCGAGCCGTTGGAAAGCGCCTTGCCGACCTGCTCTTTGACGAAGGCAATCCAATCGGTGACGTACACTTTTTCAAACAGCCAGTTGGTGACGTAAAACAAAACCGCCACCGCCACCAAACTCGCCACGCCTTCGATAATCTCGCGCCCCGCAACCGTGATGGTGATAAACGTCTCCGCCGCCCACCATGTGGCAACGCTCAACAAAATCGCGGCGGCAGTTCCCGCATACACCCACGCGCTGAATTTTTTCGGGCTGTTGGTGGCGCGCAGATAACCGAGAATCGCGCCGAGGATGAGAACCGCTTCCAAGCCTTCGCGCAGGATGATGACCATGCTGTTGACGACGGCAAGCGCGCCGCTCATGCCGACCGAGAGAAAATCTTCCGCTTCTTTTAACTTGACGTTGAGCTGGTTCACGCACGCGGCAGTTTCTTCGGCTGACGCTTTTTCCGCGATCAGAGTCGCCAAGCCTTTTTGTCCTTCCGTGCCTTCCCAAAACAAACCTTCCAACTCGCGCGCAAGGATGGGCGCGCGATGAACGAGCCGTTGCTCGGGTCCGCTTTCCAGAATGGCGTAGGCTTCGATGCGCGTGCGTTCTGCATCTTCATAACGCCCTTCGCGGACAGAAATTACTATTTCATTGAGCAGGGTGTCAAGAATGGTAAACGATGCGGCGGTGTCGTTTGAATCCGCGCTGACTTTGAGCGTGGATTCGATTATCCCCAAGCCTTCGTCTGTCAAAACTTTCACGTCTTGCGGGTCGCCGAGGTTGGCGATGACGGTTTCGAGTTCGCTCAGTATCGCTGAAAAACGCGCGGCAGAGTCCACGTCCGCTTCGGCGATGAACGGGCGCAAATCTTCAAACGCCGCTTCGGCTTGCGCGCGGAAGGTGACGGCTTCCTGATATTCAATCGCAATCGTGATCTGTCCGTCTCGCACGCCGTTTTTATATTCGACATAAATCAAATCCGTAAACAGATAAAGCAGTTTTCCGCGTTCGGCGATTTCGGCGGAGGTCAGTTCAACAGGCTGATACGCGCTCAACATCTCGCGGATGTTTGTTGCCAGCGTTTTCACCGCCGCCCAATCTTGATTCAACGCGGCGGCTTCCAAATCGGCGAAGGACTTGGCGAGCGCGTTTGTCGCGTCCGCGCCGAGTTTTTCGTCCATGTCGGCTTGCAGGATGGAGAAATATCCCGCCGCCTGCCCCGCCCATTCCGCGGCGCGGGTGGAAAAATTTTTCTCGGCGGCAGATTGGGTTTGAGTCAACGCATCGCGCAAGCGGAAGAAATACGAATCGCGCAGGTCGTTGGCGATGATGTCCGCCGTTTCCCCCGCCGATAGTTGATTCTGTTCCAGTTGAGAAATCGCCGCCGCTGATGGATCGTCCACTGTGCTGACGCGCGTCGCTTCACGATACTCGCGCAGTTTCAGCCATTCGGCGGCGGAGGCGAAGTCGCCCGCTTTGAGCGTGGATAAGGTCAAAGTTTGGCTACCCTGCAAAAGCGCAGTCCAGAGGCGACTGCGCGCGGCGGCAAGCGAAGGCGCATCGCCGTTTGTGGCGGCGGCGCGCGCGCGAGTCAAGGAATCCACGATCAGCGCGTCCGCTTCGGGCGCGGATTCTCGATAGGCGGGTTGCAGACTCGCTTCGTAAATTTGCGTGGCTTGGTCAATGAAATTTGCGGCGGTTTGGTAATGCGCGGATGGATCGCTGGCGCGCGTCGCTTCATATAACTCGGTCTGCGCTTGAAAAGCAAGGTCGCGCATCTGCCCCGCCAGTTCCCAGACGGGCGCGGCTTGGGCGCGGGCGGGGACGGTGAAAAAGAGAAGCAGGATTGTCAGTTGCAACGCGTGAAACGAACGGGAAAAAATAAACATGCCGCGATTCCTTTGATCGAATAATCGCGGCAGTATAGCGGTTGTCGCTTGCGGATTCCAGATGAGCGGGTGAATTTGAAGAAATATGGACTTGAAAATAATTTTCAACCGTATTGAAAATTATCGAACAGTCCGAATCGCCTTCTTCAACAACGGCGGGAGGTTACTTCAACACCGTCAACTCGAGACCGGACTTGATCAAGGTTTCAAGATCAACGGCACAGCCAGCGCGCCGACTCCATCCTGCGCGCAGACGAGATAATTCTCGCGACCATCTACCAGCGGAACTTCAAATAGATTTTTGGCGTTTTTGCCCGGCGAATAATGCGGAATTGTAGTGCCTTCCATGAATGGAGGCAGTCCGTTATCCCCGAACGCAAGGATGTCCTCCACACCGTTTCCCTCCTTCAGCGTAAGGGTAAGAAGCGCGTTATCGCCGTCCGTTGGGTTCTCCACACGAATGTAGATGGGATTGGGTATCTCCCCTTCCAGCGGGGTGACTGTACATCCCGTTTCGTTGAATGTCACGGTCAGGTCGGCAAACCCTTCAATGATGGCAGGTTCATATCCCAAATTGTGGAGAAGATCCACTACCGCCGCGCTCCCGGCATCGGAGAGATGCAAGCCGTCTGTGAAATATTCGGATGGAATGTCGTTGTAATCCTCTGCGAAGGCAAGCGCCGCGCCGACTCCGGGCATGGAAGCCTGCAAAGATTGGTACTCACGAAAGTATGGGACGAGGACGGCATAATCTTCCTGCGTGATCGTATCCCCGTAATACGCTGGATACACCCAATCCCCCCAAGAGATCACGCGCAATATCACAGGTTGTTCGTCGCGCAGTTCCGCAATCGTGTTCACGATGCTGATCCAATCACGCTTCGCCTTGGCAGTCGTCTTGCGCTGGCAATCCTGGTTGTCATCACCGCCGCACAGATCGTTGAAGTACATGTTGTCCGCGGCGTTGCCCCAACTGGGCGAGAAGGAAATGAGGATCACATCGGCGTTCTTGACCGCCTTCCGTAATTCTGTCTCGGTTTGCAGATTCTCCAGGTACGTTGCCGGGGAGGCAGCAGGCTTCATCCAGGAATAGGTATTGACCTTCGCGTCCATGTCTTCGGCGACGGCGGCTTCATAGAGTTGCGGAATCGTATTCGACCCGAAGGCGTTTCCGATCACAACCAACTCAACGGTTTCGCGCAGGGCGCAGGCGGAGACACCCGCGATCAGCGCGGTTAAAACAAAGATGCGGAACAGGGATTTCATGATGTGTTTATGGCTCGAATTTGCCGACATACTTGTCGCTCACGATCAAGCCTTTTTCGATTACCACTTCATACTTCTCGCCGGCAAAGGCTTTGCCATCGCTCCTTCCCAACAGTACACACTCGTACGAGACGGTGTTGCCGCTGACCTTGAAATTCCGGCAATCCATTGTGAATTCGTCTATGGCGCTCTCGAAGAGGGAACGGATTTTCTTCTTGCCAGCGTATGTCCCAAGCAGGTTGACTACCACCGCGTCGTCCGCATAGTGGGACAGCGCCGCCTCAAGGTCTTCCGCATTCCAAGCGGCTACAGACGCCTGGACCACGGCGATTTCGGGGGAGTCGGCTTCCGCCGCTCCCCCGCCTCCGCAAGCCGCGAGACTCAGGGTTAAGACGAGTAGACCGAGGATTTGAATCAGGGGTTTCATGGGATTCTCCTTTACTATATTTTCTGCCGCCCAGAGCGGAGGGACGGCCCTGAGCGAAGTGAAACGAAGCCGAAGGATTGTCCCGTAGCCGAAGGGCAGAAAAAGACACATCATTTAGAAATCTCAATTTCCATCAACGCCTCGACGATCACTTTGTCCCCCTCCTCCGTCAAACCGACTCCATGAATCCAATCATCGGGCGGCGGATTGTCGAAATATTTTCCGGGGAAGACCTGCACGGTTTCGATCCCCCTCGCCCCGGCTTCCGCCATCAGAAACGACGCCATCTCCATAAAGTGCGCGACCAACACAGACCGCTGTTCCTCCGCGATGTTCGGGTAATGGATCATATAGGGCCAGTTTCCCATTACGATCTGGCGCATCCCGGTCGTATCCCCGCCGCGGATTTCGATCACCCGGTTTAGCGCGGCGAGCCAATCCTTTTGCGCTTGGGCATAGTCTTCGCGCAGGCAATCCTGGTTATCCGTCCCTCCACATTCGCCGTTCAGGAATTTTCTCTCGGCTGAATCGACTGAACTTGGATTCCAGTCGAAGGTCATCAACTTTGCCCGGCGGACAGCGTCAATCAAATCCTGCTTGCTTTCGAGAGTTTTTAGAAAAGAAGATTCCTTCGAGCCGCCAGCGTAGTTCACGATCTCGATTTCAACTCCCATTTCTTCTTCGGTGTACGCCGCATACACCTCCGGGAAATTGGCTCCAAGCGATTGAAGCGCCGTTCCCCAGATGAGATAAGTCCACGTTGTTTTGTAACCGGCGTTTCGCATCAACGTCGAGACGACCAGGCTGCCTTCCTCAGATAAATGAAAACCATCCGCCAGAAAATATTCGGCGGGCGGCGGGTCGCTGATCTCCGGCGGGAAGATGTGATGGACAATCATGCCGCGCGCCAGCGCGTCCGGCTCTTGAAAGGTTTGAAACTCATGGAAGTAACCAAGCATGACCGTCCGTTGTTCGGGCGTGACTTTGTCCTTGTAATAGCCGTCGTAGGGCCAGTCGCCGAAGGTGAAGGTGTGGATCAGCACCACTTTGCCGGCCGTCACCTCCGCGAGCAGATCGGTCATTTCGGTCCAATCCGCTTTGGCGGTTTCCAGCGCCTCGCGCAGGCAGTCTTGATCCTCGTCTCCCTTGCACGTCCCGACCAAATACTTGAGTTCCGCGGAGTTCGACCAGCCCGGCGAGAAATCGAAGACGACCGCCTCCGCATCGCGGATCAACTGACGCAGTTCCTCGTCGCTTCGGAGGTTCGCGAGCAATTTTTCCGGCTCCTGCCCATTAACCGCCTTCTTGTGCAAGTTCACCTCCACACCCAGGTCTTCGGCGATGAAATCCGCGTATTGGTCGGCGATGACGCTTCGCCCAAAGAAACTATCCCCCATAATGACGACATCCCATGGCGCGCGTGCCTTGCACGACGCGAGCAGAAGGGTTGCAAGGAGATAGAAGGCGTTTTTTTTCATTCGATCCTCTATTTACCTGTGTCACCCTGAGCGACAGCGAAGGGTCTCTGAGGTGGTCGTAGAGGTTCTCACCGCACTGCATCCGCAAAGCGGTGCATGTGTCGCTTCGCTCAGAACGACATTGTGAAATGTGAATTACGCATCACGGATTAAGATTTTGCCCCGTCAATATCTCCGACTTGATCTTCCCGTTTTCGATCACCGTCTCATAATATTCGAGCGTCGTGTTCGTTCCCTCACGGGCTTCGAGGAAACATTCGTACGTCAGGGTGTTTCCATTTTGGCTGTAGTTCCTGCAATCCATCGTAAAGACGTTTATCCATTTTTCCCACTCAGTGCGGATTGCGTCCTTGCCGGTATACTTTCCCAGCGAATTGGAGGACACTGCGTCGTCTGTGTAGTAGGACATGACCTTATCCAGGTCTTCCGCATTCCAGGCGGCTTCGATCCCTTCGATCACGGCGATCTCCGGGGAATCGGCTGGCGCCGCGCCCCCGCCTCCGCAAGCCGCGAGGCTCAGGGACAAGGCGGATAAAACAACGAGACGAAACAGGGTATTCATGGGGATTCTCCTTTCATTCCTTATGTCGGGCGATATTCATATCGCTTTTTATTGCGGAATAAATTCCGCATTACGGCCTTAACGGCGCGTACCCCGCCTCGCGCAACAGATCCGCCACCGTCAACACCGCTTTGTCCGTGAATCCGAGGCGCGTCACAAAGTCTTCGCTGGCAGGCGTTCCGGGACCGTTCGGCTGGAAGTAAGGCGCAATGTCAATGACCGTGATGTTGTATTCAGTTGCGATTTCCCGAATGGCCTCATTCATCAAGTCCGCATGGAATGTGAAGACGCGCACCTCCTCCTCCGTCAATTCGGTATCGAACGCCGCCGCCAAATATGCGTCTAAAGTTCCGTACAAGAACGTCCGCATGATGGTGTCGGACGGGTTTGCGAGTTTCATCAGTTCGTCAAGATAGGCTCTCAATTCCTTGACCGCCCTTGCGTGCGCAATGCGAAAACATTCTTCGCTGTCATTTCCCCCACACATCTCACTCATGTACCTGCCCTCCGCGCCCCCAAGATAGGACTCGGTTGGCACATCGAAGGTGACCACCTCTGCGTTTTCCACCAGCGAGCGGAACTCCATGTCGGTCTGCAAGATTTCCAGCATCTCCCCCAGCGTTTTGCGCGAATGGAAGGAGACATCGGTCAGTGTGACTTCGACGCCCAAATCATCTTCGATGTACGCCGCGTACGCCTCGTTCCAACGCATGGCGTAGGTGAAGTCTCCGCCGATGGAGACGTACTCCCATTTCTCTTTCGCGCAGGCGGCGAGCGTCAGCGCCCCTGCAAGCCATATCAACGCAAATTTCAACCAGGCTTTCAAAACCGCCTCCTTTGGCGCGGAGAATGTTTGTTATACTATACTATAACAAATAGGGTGATTTCAAGCCCCCCGCCCAAATCTGATGTTATTTATCCGAAAT
>CAADGT010000177.1 GCA_900696595.1 uncultured Chloroflexota bacterium | reverse complement strand
TTGCGGTTTCCTTTTAAACGCAAAGCCGCCAAGCCGCAAAGATTCAAGGGTTTTCCCTTCGCGTCTTTGCGACCTGGCGTTAAGAATTTCATTCGGCAAAAGCGCAATTTGTACCCGTGTTCAGTATTTATTGCTGGATTAATTTGGAAAAGCGCAATAGCGGACTTCTACGAACTGAAGCAGGGCGCTTGCGTTGAGTTCATCGAAGCGTCAGCCCGCCGATTCTCGCGCGAACCGAAAAACTTTGAGCGATCCTCGCCCGTTCTTAGACTCGCCAAACTTTCATCTGCCTTTCAGGGGCTTGAATCCCTCCCCCAACGCCTCATGCGCCGCGCCGATGACCATGAACGCCTCCGGGTCGCTTTCGTGGACGATGGCTTTGAGCGTGGCGATCTCGGCGCGATTGACGACGCAATATAAAACGGGCCGATCGTTGCCGGTGTACGCGCCCCTGCCTTCGAGCCAGGTCACGCCGCGTTGAAGTTCTTCGATGACGCGGCTTGCAACTGTCTCCGGGTTTCCCGTCACAATCATCGCCGTGCGGATGGTGCCGCCGCCTTCCAGCACGGTCTCTGCGACCAAGCCGCTGACGTAGAGGGCGATCATGGCGTATAAGGCGGGTTTCCAACCGAAGACGAATCCGGCCGATAGAATGACAGCCGTATCCACCATCAGATAACTTTGCGTCATCGGGATGCCGCGCCAGTGGTTGAGGATGCGGGCGAGGATGTCCGACCCGCCGCTGGAACCGCGCGCGCGATAGACCAGACCGTATCCCACCCCGCTGACGATGGCGCCGTATAGCGAGTTGAGAAAGATGTCGCCCTGTAAGTCCACAATCAACGCCTGTGAATACTGTTCAAAAACCTGAATGTTATCCAGCAGGTCAATGAACAATGAATATGTAAGGATGGCGACCGCTGTGCGCATCGCGAATTTGAACCCGCCGAGGAAGCGCCAGCCGAGCGCAAACAGTGGAATATTGCCGACCAGCACCATCAGGCCGATGGGCCAATTTGTGAAGCGATTGATCAGTTGAGAAACGCCGCTTACGCCGCCGGAGGCGAGGTCTGCCGGGATGAAGAACAATCGCAGGCTGGCGGCCTGGATCAGGCTGGAAAATATAATAAGCAGGTAATCGCGAACTGTGGGAAGATATTTTTTCATGCCGCGATTTTACTTGGGTTTTCTCCCGCCTTGAAAATCCGCAACCTGCCACGGAAACCGACAAAGACTCCAATCAAAAGATGGCGTCTGTGGGTCGAAGCGCCGCTCCGACTTGCTTCCTTTACCGGGAGCCGCCGTCCGGAAATCAGGATAAACCCCGTGTGCGCGCAAAGGTTATCAGCGGCATACGCTCAAGCCGCCGTCCTGTGCGAAGCCCCCTGTGGGCGGCGGCGTGTTACGAGGGAATCCTGCGCCGGGGACGGCGCAGGGAGCAACCTGCCTGACATGTTTTGCGTGCGCACATAAATCCCTTCATCCTTCATCTTTTTTTCCCTTTTGGTACAATCCCACCACTATGCAAATGAAGAAATGGCAGTTCTGGATTGGGGCGCTGATCAGCGTCCTTTTTTTGTGGCTCGCTCTGCGCGGGCTGAACCTGGGCGATTTTTGGGGCGCGATGCAAAAGGCGAACTACATCTGGCTCGCGCCGGGGATCGCGGTGTATTTCGTCGGCGTGTGGGCGCGGGCGTGGAGGTGGCACTACCTGCTCGGTCCGATCAAAAAGATCCCCACAAAAACCATGTTTCCGATTACGGCCATCGGGTACATGGGAAACAACATCTATCCCGCGCGCGCCGGGGAAGTGTTGCGGGCTGTGATCCTGAAACGCAAAGAGGGCGTGTCCGTGTCCGCTTCGCTGGCGACCATCATCGTCGAGCGCATCTTCGACGGAGTGACGATGCTGGCCTTCGTCTTCGTTAATTTATCGGAACTGGCAAAGTTAACCGGCGCGTCGGGTTTTGTTGGAAATATCCAACAGGCGGCGGTATATGGCACGGGAATCTTTATCGGCGCGCTCATCCTCTTCCTTCTGGCGTCAATGTTTCCGCATACCGCCATGAAAGTCAGCCTTTGGGCGTTGAAGATTTTCGTCCCGCGGAGATTCCACGCCCGTTTGATCGCTGTAATCAATAAGTTTTTGGATGGGCTTGCCTCGCTTCGCTCCCCCTTCAACGTGTTGATGGTCTTCCTGACCTCGGTTTTCATCTGGTTGTTGGAAACCGGCAAATACTGGTTCGTGATGCATGCTTTCGATTTCAACGTCTCATTCTTTGCGCTGATGCTGATGAACGGCATCGTCAATCTCGCCACCACGCTTCCCTCCGCGCCCGGCTATATCGGCACGTTTGACGCCCCGGGCATTGCCGTGCTAACCGCCTACGGCGTGGATCAGGCGACTGCGGCGGGCTACACCCTCGTCCTGCATGTGGCGTTGTGGGTTCCCATCACCATCCTCGGCGCGTATTACCTCGCCCGCGAAGGGATTAAATGGAACGACTCTCTGCGCAAGGAGGCGGAGTGAACCCGGCTCGGTTATACTTGGCGTACTAATATTCACAGGGCAACCCTTTATGGGCGCAACAAAGTTTACAAAGATGTGGACGGGTCGCCCCTGTGGATACGGCGTTTATTAGACAAGGCAGTTTGCCATGCAACCCCATCCCGGAAAAAAACGAGTCTTGATTGCGGATACCACCCAGGAGACCCGCCGCAATACGCGCGTGATGCTTTCGTCCGTCAAAGGCGTGGAGGTGGTCGCCATCGCGCTCGACGGCACGCAGGCCGTCGAAATGGCGCGCCTGCACAAGCCCGATATTGTCCTGTTGGATATAAACATGTCCAAGGTCAACGGGCTGGCGGCATACCGCCAAATATTGAAGGAAAATCCGCGCACAGTCTGCATCCTCGTTTCGGCGGAGCGTCATCCGGAGACTCTTGAGGCGGCAGGGGAATTGGGCATCCAAAACTTCCTTATCAAGCCGTTCACCGAACACGAACTGGACGACGCCATGCGGGATGTCATCCGGCGGCTGGATAACATGCCCGTCGCGCAGGAAAACAGGGAGGCGCGCCTGCGTCGTTTGGCGGACGAATACGTCCGCGTTCAGCGCACGGATGAAGAGGCGGTAAAAGTCCTCGAGGATGCGGTTCAACTGCCCAACCCCGAACTGGTCTGGCAGCAAACCCTGGCGATGATCTACGTCGTCCGTCAGCGATGGGAGAAATTGAAAGCCATTGCGGAAAGATTGGAAAAAAGAAATTAGGCACTCACCTCACGCAGTTTATCCTTTTTATGTCACCCTGAGCGATAGCGAAGGGTCTCTCAGACAGTCGTAGAGATTTTTCGCTTCGCTCAGAATGACATCGCGTAAGGTGAGTTAGTTAGGCGTAAGAAAATTTAGAGTATCGTCATTGTGAGGGCGATAGCCCGAAGCAATCTCATGACAAGGGCTAAGATTGCTTCGTCGCAAAGAACAAGAGCGCTCCCCGCAATGACGGGAAATTAACTGGAGAATCTCTTTTGAAAATCGCAATTCTTGGAGCGGGTTACGGCGGCATGGCCGCCGCGTGGGATTTGAAAAAGGCGGGGCATGACGTTGTCATCTATGAAGCGGCGGATTACGTGGGCGGACTCGCAAGCGGGTTCAAGGAGCCGCATTGGGATTGGTCGGTGGAGAAGTACTATCATCACTGGTTCCAGTCGGACGATGCCATGCTGGGTTTGATCCGCGAACTGGGGCTGGAGGATAAGGTTGTCTTTCCGCGCCCGTTGACGGTGATGCTTCATAAGAATAAGTGGCATCCCTTCGACTCGATCCTCAACGCGCTTCTCTTTCCCGGGCTGGGGTTTGGGTTGGATAAACTCCGCTTCGGGCTGGTCGGGTTGTTTTTGCGGCTGACGAAGAACTGGCAGGCGCTCGAAAAGGTCACCGCCCATGAGTGGATGACGAAGTATGCGGGTAAAAAAGTTTACGAGCGAATGTGGGAGCCGCTTTTGGTAGGCAAGTTCGCTTCTTACTATAAGGATGTCAATATGGCGTGGCTGTGGGCGCGGATGCACGCCCGCACAACGAGACTTGGCACGTTCGAGGGCGGGTTTCAGAAATTCGCCGATCTCTTTGCGGAAAAACTCAGAGAGCAGAGAGTAGAGATCAGATTGGGAGTAAGTATCCAGTCCATTGAGAAGAATCAAGCCAAACTCGAGGCGCGAAGCGGGATGGGAATCGAATCCTATGATAAGGTTTTGGTCACCACATCCCCAAATCAAATGGCGAAGTTATGCCCGCAGTTGCCCGAATCGTATTTGAAGGGTTTGCTGGAGTTGAAATCCATGGGCGCGGTGGTAATGACGCTTTCGTTGAAACGCCCTCTATCCAAAGAAGGCTATTACTGGTTCAACGTGCCGAAGGGAGAAGGATATCCCTTCCTTGCGCTGGTGGAGCATACAAACTTTGTTTCAAAGGAACATTTCGGCGGCGATCACATCGTTTATGCGGGAGATTATCTCGAATTGGGTCACGAGTATTTTTCGTTGAGCGACGAGGGCTTGCTGGAGAAATTCATCCCGGCTTTCGAAAAATTCAACCCGGAGTTCCAGCGCGATTGGATTAAGAAAATCTGGGTTCACAGGACGAATTATGCCCAGCCCGTCCCGTTGGTTGGACATTCCAAAAATATTCCGGCGATTCAGACGCCAATCGAAGGGTTGTATTTTGCTTCGATGAGTCAGGTCTATCCGTGGGATCGGGGGACAAACTTTGCGGTGGAGATCGGGCGGCGCGCGGCGGGGCTGATGAAGTAACCCGCCTTGCGCGTCGGTTCGAAGACTGAAGCGGCTGGCGTTTTCTTCGCCTTCGGCGCGGGCCTATGCGATCAGCAACTCATGCAACTCTTCGAACGAGCGGATGACGGCGCATTCGGCTTCGGGGAAGAGCAGGCTGGGGTCGTAGAGAACCGGCGTCAGTCCGGCGCGAAGCGAGCCGACCACATCTGCAAAGTAATTGTCGCCAATGTATATCGTCTCGTGGGCGGATGTCCCGGCGAGTTTCAGCGCGTGTTCGAAGATGCCGGGGTCGGGTTTGTAGGAATCCACTTCGCCGCCCGCCAGGGTGAAATCGAAATAGGGTTTCAATCCGAGCGATTCGAGCTCGTCGTGGAAGGGTTCGCCGCGATTGGAGACCACGCCCAAAACGTAGCCATTATCTTTCAAAGATTTCAACAAGTCGTGGATGCCGCCGGAAAGGGCGTTTTCGGGTTTGTAGTTCGCCTCCATGCAGTCGGAGATATTACGGGCAAGTTCTACCGCCCTGTTGCGATGCACGCCCAAGGCAACCAGGCGGCGTTGTGTGAAGTTGACCCAGAAGCCCTTGTCGTCGCCGTCGAATTTCTTTGCATCGTCCTTGATCTGGGGCGAGTTGGCAAAATAGAAATGTTCCCAGCGTTCGGCGCGGATGCGGTCTTCGTGAGAGGGTTCGACGCCCATGCCTTTGGCGCATTCCGCAAAAGTTTCCCCGTCTGGGGGAAGGTTGACGCGCAGGGTTCCGTCGAGGTCAAACAGGATTGCTTTGAATTTTTCGGACAATGACTTCTCCAGACTTTACATATGAGCCAGGTTTCTTGCGCGCCTGTCTTCGTAAGAGAACGACGACTGTTCGTTTTATCCGCCGATGTGCGACATTTCCACTTTTGGAAGCGGGAGCGTGTTCTGCGAGCGGATATCGGAATAGCGGTCGGCGCGTTTGCCCCAGACGCTTTCGATTTTTTGCGCGATATCTTCGTCCGTCGCGCCGCCGCGCAACAGTTCGCGAAGGTCGTGACCCTTGATTGCAAAGAGACAGGTGTAAAGTTTGCCCTCAGCCGAGAGTCGCGCGCGGTTGCATCCGCTGCAAAACGGCTGGGTGACCGAAGCGATCACGCCGATCTCGCCGCTTCCATCTTTATAACGCCAGCGTTCCGCCACCTCGCCGCGATAGTTCGGGCTGGCGGGTTCGAGCGGCATTTCAGCGTTGACGATGCCCACAATTTCTTTTGCGGGAACGACGTCGTCCATGCGCCAGCCATTGCTGCGACCGACGTCCATATATTCGATGAAGCGCAGGATGTAGCCCTTCCCGCGGAAGAAGCGCGCCATCGGCAGGATGCTTTGTTCGTTGAGTCCGCGTTTGACCACCATGTTGACCTTGATCGGCTCGAGCCCGGCGGACTTTGCGGCGTCCATGCCTTCGAGGATTTTTTTCACCGGGAAGTCGGCGTCGTTCATGGCTTTGAAGATTTTATCGTCGAGCGAATCAAGGCTGACGGTGACGCGCTTCAACCCCGTCGCTTTGAGGTGTTCCGCAAATTTCGATAGGAGCGCCCCGTTGGTGGTCATCGTCAGGTCGAGGTCGGGGATCTGCGAGAGCATGGCAATTAGGGTCGGCAGGTCTTTACGGACGAGCGGCTCGCCGCCGGTGAGTCGAATCTTGCGAACGCCCAAACCGGCAAAGATGCGCGCGAGGCGCGCAATCTCCTCGAAGGTCAGCACCCGGTCGCGGGCAAGGAATTGATAATCCGGTCCGAAGACTTCCTTTGGCATACAATAAACGCAACGAAAGTTGCACCGGTCGGTGACGGAGATGCGCAGGTCGCGCAGGGGTCGGTTGAGGGTATCGAGCAGGGTCATGGAGTAGGGATCAGCGCCTGGCGCGTTCTTAATCGCGCGCGCGACGCGATTATATCAACTTTATGAGACATTCCCGTTTTTGAATTGACGCGGGGTATCAGCCATGCTATCATGACCATGCACTTATTCTTTTTTTTCCGGAAACTGCGAAAACATCCGGCGCAAATACGGCATTTGAAGACGCCGATTGCGCCATTTCGTAAGTTCCTGGATCCAGGAGTTATTCATGAGTTTCGAGTTTATTCTTCGCATCATTGGGATGATTGTATTGGGGATCGCCGGCGGATATTGGGGTTTCAGCCTCTCCCGCTTCGTTCCGGAAGACGCTCTGCGCGCCGTGCTTGTCTTTGGTTTGTCCGGCGCGCTGGCGGGTTTGGTCCTGACACCCTACTTCACCACCCGCCCCGCGCGCGCTGTCCGTTCCCTGCTGGGGCGTATGACCGCCGAATCGCTCTTCGCCGGGTTGACCGGGCTCGTGGTCGGCTTATTGATCGCGGCTTTGCTGGCCTTCCCGCTTTCGATGCTCCCCGCGCCGTTCAGCCAGATATTGCCCTTCATCGGCGTTTTGATCTTCGCGTATTTCGGCGTTTCGATCTTCGTCATGCGCCAGGGCGACATCATGGGCTTGCTCAGCGCTCTGAGCGGGCGAAGCGAGGGCGGCGGCTCCTCTTCGTGGACCAACCTCAACCGCAACATTCTGCTCGACACCAGCGTGATCATTGATGGGCGCGTGGCGGATATCGCCAGGACCGGCTTCCTGCCTGGCACGTTGCTCATTCCGCGCTTCGTGTTGAACGAACTGCAATACATCGCCGATTCCCCGGACGGACTCCGACGCCAGCGCGGGCGGTGCGGCATGGAAGTGCTTGCCGAACTGCAAAAACTGCCCAACGTCCTCGTGCGCATCTCGGACATCAACGTGGACGGCGTGCGCGAAGTGGATGACAAACTGGTGGTGCTGGGTAAACAACTCAAAAGCCCGATCCTCACCAACGATTACAACTTGAACCGCGTGGCGGAACTGCAAGGCGTGACCGTGCTGAACATCAACGAACTGGCAAACGCCGTCAAATCGGTCGTCCTGCCGGGCGAAGCCCTGCGCATCAACATTATGCAGGAGGGGAAGGAACACGGGCAAGGCGTGGGCTATATGGACGACGGCACGATGGTCGTGGTCGAGAACGGGCGCGAATACATCGGCGAATACATGGACGTCAACATCACCAAAGTGTTGCAAACCGCGGCGGGGCGCATGATCTTTGGGCGCGTGGAGGAAGAGGGCGGGAAGAAGGGGAGGAAGTAGGGGAGGGGAAGGGGCGAGATATGAGATACGCGGGATAAGATACAAGTTGCATGATACGAGATACAAGTTGCGAGATGCGAGCGGCAGGGCGTTGTGAGACGTCCTGTTTTTTATTTTCGCAAACCGCCGCCCGGCGCAGGCTTGATATATAATCGCTTCATGCGTGAGTGGTTGCGCCGCTTGTTTGCCCCGTCCATCTTCGAGGACGAAGAAAAGACCCGCGCCGCGCGGATTCTCAGTTCCATCGGATGGATTGTCTTTTGGGCGGTGTTGTTCTTGACCGTAACCCGCCTTGTCACGGGGAACTGGCAGAGCGAATCTTCCAAGGTTTTCTTTCCCGGCGTTTTGGCGATCATCCTCGCCACCCAGGTCATGATTCGCGCGGGGTATGTGCGTCCCGCGGGGGTTTTTCTGGTCGTGGGGATCTGGTTTGCGTTGACGATTCAAGCCTGGCTCGCCTCCGGGCTGCGCGATGTGACGATTCTCGCCTACCCGGTCGTCATCCTCTTGTGCGCCCTGCTTCTCGGCTGGCGCGAAGGCGCGGTTGCGGCGCTGTTGAGCGTGGCTGCCATCTGGTATTTTGCCGCTGAAGAAAGCCTCGGCGCGCGCCAGATCGCGCAGGACCCTCCGTATTCTTTCGCGCGCGACTTGACGACCGTCTTCCTCCTTTCCAGCGTCCTGATCTACATCCTCATCTATCGCCTGAACCGCTCCCTCTTGGATGCGCGGCTGGAATTGCGCGAACGTCTGCGGGCGGAGGAAAAACTGCAAAAGCAGGCGCGTTATCTGACTGCGCTTCACGACACGACCTTCGGCTTGCTCGACCGCCTCGAACTGAATCCGCTCCTTGAATCGATCCTTGACCGCGTCAGCAATTTGCTCGAAACGCCCCACGTCGGCATAGACTTGCTCTCCCCCGACGGAACCTCCCTGCGCCAGGAGGTAGGCAAGGGCATCTTCAAAGATTGGAACGGGCAACTGACTTCAAAGGGGAAGGGTTTGACTGGTTTGGTGTGCGAAACAGAACGAACCCTGTCGGCGAACGATTACCCAACGTGGGAATTTCGGGATCCTGAAGCCGTGAAGGTCGGCTTTCGCTCGGTGGCGGGGGCGCCCTTGAAATCGGGCGACAAATTTCTCGGCGCATTGATCGTCGCCGCCCTCGAAGAAGATAAAAAGATGGATCCCGAACAGGTGTCCCTGCTCGAACGCCTCGCCGCGCTCGCCTCGCTCGCCATTGACAACGCCCGCCTTTATGAAGAAGCCCGCAGGGAACTTGCGGAGAGAAAAAAGATCGAAGAAGACCTGCGTTCGAGCGACGAGCGCTTCCGTAAGGTTTTCAACAACAACAAGATCGCCGTCACGATCGTGACCCTCGAAGAGGGGATCTTCCTCGAAGCCAACAACGCCTTTTGGGAGTTGTCGGGGCTGACGCCCGAAAAAGCGCTCGGCCATTCAACCCTTGAATTTGACCTATGGGAAAACCCGGGAGACCGGAGGAAATTCGCGCGCGACCTGCTCGAAAAAGGTTCGCTCGCCGACGTGGAGGTAAAATTTATCGGGGGCGATAAACCGCCCCGATCCTCTCTTGGATATTACGAATTGATCACCATTCGGAACCGGTTGTGCATTCTGAGCATGTTCTACGACATCTCGGAGGAAAGGCGCGCTCAACGCAACCTGCTCGAAAGCGATGAGCGATTCCGCAAGGTCTTCCAAGCCAGCCCGGTGGCGATCGTCATCACCACGCTTGACGAAGGACGCATCCTCGACGCCAACGAAGCCTATTGGAAGTTGACGGGCTACGACCCGCAAACCTCCGTCGGGAGAACCGCTCAAGAGATCGGCATCTGGGATGATCGCTCCAAACGCGAAGACTTCATCCGCGCCATCATGGAAACGCGCTCCACGTTCAACCCCGACTACCAGTTCGTGAGCAGGGAAGGGCGGATCAAGACGACCGTCGCCTTCAGCGAGGTGATCGCCTTCGGCGAAGCCGAGGCGATTCTCTCCATGTTCTATGATGTCACCGCGCAAAAAGAGGCGCGGGAGGCTCTTCGCGCCGCCGAAACCCGTATGCGCGCCATCATTGCCTCCATCCCGGATATGATCTTCGAGATATCGAAGGACGGAACCTATCTCGATTTTATGGCTTCCGCAGAGGTCGCCCCCACCCTGCCCCCCGATCAATTCATCGGCAAGAACGTCCGGGAAATCCTCCCGGAGACAATCGCCGACCAGACCCTTTTTGCCCTCGAGCGCGCCATCGCCACCGGACAGGTACATTCCTTCGAATACGAACTGCCTTTCAGGGATGAAGTTCGATTTTTAGAAGCGCGCATCGCGGCGGTCACCTCCGAATCCGCCATCAGCATGGTGCGCGACATCAGCCAGCGCAAATGGGTGGAGACCGAACGCGAGAAGTTGATCGAAGAGCTGGAACTCAAGAACGCCGAACTGGAGCGCTTCACCTACACCGTGTCGCACGATCTCAAATCGCCGGTCATCACCATCCGCGGCTTCCTCGGTTTTCTGGAGCAGGATGCCCTCTCCGGGAATCTTCCGCGCCTGCAAGCCGACATCAGACGCATCTCGGACGCCACCGATAAAATGCAATCCCTGCTGAACGAACTTCTCGAACTCTCGCGCGTCGGGCGCCTGGTCAACCCGCCCAGCCCCGCGCCCTTCAATGAAATCGTGGAGGAAGCCGTCGCCCTCGTTCAGGGGCGGATTCAAGCCAATCATGTGCAACTGCATGTGCAGGATGATATGGACGCCGTCTTCGTTGACCGCCAGCGCATGGTCGAGGCGCTCCAAAACCTGATTGACAACGCCGCAAAGTTTACGCGGGAAAATGCAAGGATCGAGATCGGGCAGGACGGCATGGAAGGGTCTCTGCCGGTCTTCTTCGTGCGCGATAACGGCATCGGCATCGAACCCGCCCATCATGAACGCATCTTCGGGTTGTTCAACAAACTCGACCCCGATTCCGAAGGCACGGGAATTGGGCTTGCCCTCGTGAAGAGAATCATCGAGGTCCACAAAGGCCGGATCTGGGTCGAGTCCGAACCGGGGAAAGGAACCGCCTTCTTCTTTACGCTTCCGCCTGCGGGCTCCGAATCCTGAATCGTGATAAACTGAAATCATCTCACCTGGAGGATTTTCATAATGAAGCACGCAGTCAGCATCAGCATCGGCTCGTCCAAACGCAACAAGGCAGTGGAGGTGAACCTGCTGGGCGAAACCGTGCGGATTGAACGCATCGGCACAGACGGCGACATGGAAGCCGCCGCCCTCAAATACCAGGAACTAGACGGCAAAGTGGACGCCTTCGGCGTGGGCGGCGCGGATCTGGGCGCCATTGTGGAAGGCAAATTCTATCCCTTCCACTCCGTTCAAAAACTCATCCGCTACATAAAAAAAACCCCCGTGGTGGACGGCGGCGGGCTTAAAAACACGCTCGAAAACAAAGCCCCCGGCTTTCTCGACCGGACCATCGGCGACTACATCAACCAGCGCGGACGCAAAGTGATGATCACCGTCGGCGTGGACCGTTGGGGACTCTCCAAATCCTTTGCCGAGGCGGGCTACGAAACCGTCTTCTGCGATCTGATGTTCGCCCTCGACATTCCGATCCCCGTCCGCTCCATGAAAGGGCTGCGAACTCTCGCGTCCATTCTGATCCCCATCGTCACGCGCTTCCCGTTCGAGTGGCTGTACCCCACAGGCGAAAAACAAAACGAACACCGGCCAAAATATAACAAGTGGTACGAGTGGGCGACCGTCATTGCGGGCGACTGTCTTTATATTAAACGACACATGCCGTTCAATATGCAGGGCAAGGTTGTCGTCGCCAACACCACCACGCCCGAAGATGTGGAGTTCTTCCGCAAGTGCGGCGTCAAATACCTGATCACCACCACCCCCGTCCTCGAGGGGCGCTCCTTCGGCACAAATATGATGGAGGCGGCTCTTGTGGCGCTCTCCGGCAGGGGTCGCCCGCTGACCTTTGAAGAACTGACCGAGTTGATTGACAAACTCGGCTTCCAGCCACAGTTGCAGGAGTTGAGTTGATGAAAATGAACGCAATCGTCACCGCCGGGGGCATCCCCCAGCCCGGCGACAAGTTATATGCCTACTCCAACGGCGATTCAAAAGCCCTGATTGACGTGGCGGGCAAGCCCATGGTGCAATGGGCGCTGGACGCGCTCGGCGAAGCCAAGACAGTTGACCAGGTTATTGTCATCGGTCTTTCGCCCAAAAGCGGGCTGACCTGCAAGAAACCCCTGCATTATGTTTCAAATCAGGGGCGCATGTTGGCGAACATCACCGCCGGGGTCAATAAATCCCTCGAACTCAACCCAAAATGCGAATACGTCCTCGTCGTCTCCGCCGACATCCCAACCCTTAAAGGCGAGATGGTGGATTGGCTGGTCAAGACCTGCATGAAAACAAAGGACGACCTGTATTACGGCGTCTGCCCGCGCGAGGTGATGGAGAGCCGCTTTCCCGACTCCAACCGCACTTACACCAAACTCAAAGACATGGAAGTCTGCGGCGCGGACATCAACATCACGCACGTCCGCATGGTGACCGAACACCTTGACACATGGGAACAACTGATCGGCAACCGCAAAAGCCCTCTGCGCCAGGCGGCTGTCATCGGGCTGGATACGCTCTTTCAACTCGCCACGGGTCAATTCACTTTACAAGGTTTGGTCGAACGCGCTTCACAGCGCATCGGCATCAAGGGTCGCGCCATCGTCTGGGATAAAGCGGAACCCTGCATGGATGTGGACAAGCCTCATCAACTCGAATTGCTCCGCGAAGACCTTGCCCGTCAACAGCGCGCAAAACGCAAACCCGCGCCCCTTCGCAAACCGCGTAAAAAAAGCGGCGCAAAGAAAGCCGCAAAGCCGAAGGCAAAACGCAAATGACCTTTCGGCGCATCCTCGAACTCGATGCCCGGCTCTCCAGCCAGATGCGCGTGGCGGAAAAGCCGGGTCTTTTGCGCAACCTCGCCGTCTTCTTCGCACATTCCGGCGACTCGTGGCTGTGGCTTCCAGGGCTGATCCTCGCCTGGTTCTTCAGCGATCCGTTTTGGAAAAAATGGGAAACGGTCGAATTTTTCGGCATTGGCGGGCTGGCGGTCGTTGTCTTGCTTGTTAAATTCAGCGTTAAACGCAAACGACCCGAAGGAGATTGGGGGGGAATCTACAGGAACACGGATCCGCACTCCTTCCCATCGGGACACGCCGCCCGCGCCTTCCTCATCGCCGCGATCGGATCGGCTCTCGCCCCGCCCTGGCTGGCTCTGCTCCTCTGGCTTTGGGCTCCGCTGGTGGCTTTGGCGCGCGTCGCCATGGGCGTGCATTATCTGTCGGACATCGTTGCCGGAATGATTTTGGGAATCATCGTCGCCCTGCTGGGCTTGGGGTTCTATCCATCCCTCATTGACTGGTTTGCGCTGAAGACGGGTTTTTTATTTTGGTAACAGCATGGGCGGCGCGTACCGCAAACTTCAATTTGCGCCTGCGCGAGAAGCAAACTGAAGTTTGCAGCGCCGCGTAAAACCTTCGCGACTGGCGTAGTTTTTAAAGAGCAATATTGATTACCTTACACTTTGTTTTTAGGACGCGGAAAACGCGGATGAACGCAGATTTTTTGGCAAAACGCCTGAAAAAAATGTCTTGAATCAGCGTTTTCCGCGCTCGTCTGCGTCCTGATTTTAAGAGTGTAAGATAATCAGAGAGCAATACTATAGTCGGCCTTCCCCTGCGCCGATGCGCTTGCGGCGCGCGCCCTACGCGAGCGACTTTATAAACTCCTCCTGCGTCGTCACCGTTTCTTTCAACCCCAATCGTTTTCCCAACCTCGTCAACTGCGGGGGTTCCACATAGGTCTGCGCCAGGATATCTTCCTGACCCAACACCTCCCGCGTCGAGCCGTCCAGCAATACCCGCCCCTGCGATAAAGCGATCACGCGCTCGAAGTTCTCGGCGCAGAAGTCAATGTCGTGTGTGATGACGACGACGGTCCTGCCCTCGCGCTTCAATTCCGATATGACATGAGCAATCCTCGCCACGTTGACGGCATCCTGTCCCGTCGTCGGCTCGTCGAAGATGACGATGGGCGTGTCCATCGCTATGATCGAAGCCAGCGCGACCATTTTTCTCCAGGCGGGCGAGAGGTCGTAGGGATTGGCCTCAGCCTTGCCGTTCAACTCAGTCAACGCCATCGCGCGCTCGACGAGTTCATCCACTTTCCCCTTGGCGTATCCCAAATTGCGCGGACCGAACGAGACTTCGGTCACCACATCCCTTGAGAACAATTGCTCGTCCGGGTTTTGAAAAACATAGCCGACCCGCGCAGCCAGTTTCGCCGTCGAAAATTTTGTCGTCTCCCAATCGCCAATGAATACGGAGCCGGATGTCGGCTTGAGCAGTCCGTTCAAGTGACGCGCGAGCGTCGTCTTCCCCGCGCCGTTCTGCCCGACGATCGCGACCTGCTCGCCGGGTTCGACGACGAGGCTGATGCCCTTCAAGGCTTCCAAGCCGATGGGGTAGGTGAAATGGAGTTTATCTATGGCGATCTTCATTGATTCCGTCATATTCGTAATGCGTAATGCGTAATGCGCGATATTGCGCGTCACGCATTACGCGTCAGGTTAAACCCTTCCGCCGCTTCGTCCAAAGTGACTGGTAATCGTTCCTTCTTCCACAGCCCTTTTTTCTTCGCCTCTCTTGCCGCCGATGTGTAACGCGAAACGCCAAACCCATTTTCGACCAGCGCTTCGGAGGTCAACACCTCGCTGGCAGACCCTTCGAGCAAGATTTGACCCTCTTTCAAAGCGATGACCCGGTCTGCGAAATTCGCGATCCATTCCACTTTATGTTCGACCATCACGACCGTCATCCCTTCTTCAGCCATCTTCCGCACCACGCCAAAGACTTCGCGCGCGCCGATCGGGTCCATTTGCGAGGTCGGCTCGTCGAGGACCAAAAGCCGGGGTCGCATGACCAGGATCGAGGTCAGCGCGACGCGTTGCTGTTGTCCGCCGGAGAGCGAATAAGGGGAGCGATCCGCCAGATCGCCGATCCCCGTCAGGGACATGGCGTCCTCCACCCGCTTCTTCATCTCTTCGCGCGGCACGCCGATGTTTTCCAACCCGAAGGCGATCTCCTCGAAGACGGTGTACTTCGCGCCGGAAATTTGATTGAACGGGTTTTGAAACGCCAGTCCGACGTTTAGAACCCACTCATCCAGCGTGGACTCGCTCGACTTCCTCCCGTTCACTTCGATCTCGCCCGAAATTTCGCCCTTGAAAAAATGCGGGACAAACCCCGCCAGCGCATAACACAGCGTTGATTTGCCCGCCCCGTTGGGACCGACGACTGCGACGAACTCGCCTTCTTGAATATGAAAACTGAGGTTTCGCAAAACCGGCTTTTCGGAAGTTGGATACAGGTATGTGAGATTTTTAAGAACTACAAACGCCATAGCACACCAAGTACGATCAACCCAAATATCGAAAAGATGACAATACGTCGAATATTTTTTTGCAAGGGCGTATCAGGAATTTCAATTAGACTGGTTTCCTTTTTACCGGAGTTGAAGCCCCGCGCCTCTATGGCTATGGCGCGTTCCTCCACTTCCATCAGGCTGCCGAGTACCAGAGGCAGGATAAGAGGAATGAGCGCTTTGGCGCGAATGTACAGGTTTCCTTCCGTTTCGAGTCCGCGCGAACGCTGCGCATCCAATATGGTCAGGGCTTTTCTTTGAAAGCTCGGCGCAATTTGTAAGGTTGTAACAATAATATAGGCAATGCTGCTCGGAACCCCAGCCTGTTTAAGGGTAATCATCAAAGCATCTGGCCGGGTTGTCATGGAAAACAATAAAAAAACAGACATAACCAATATAATCCTGCCCATGCTAATTGCTGCAAATATGGCGCCCTCCCATTTAGGAGAAAGGATGCCGACTTCAAAAACAGGCGTACCCTCGCCCCAAAAAAAACCATGTATCAGGATCACAGAAATTGCGAACGGCAGGCTGACCTTCCACGTTGCAGAGAACAGGTTTGAGACTACGCGCCCCCAAAAGGCGAGTGGAAAAACAATGAAGGCGACAATGAAATATCCAGTCCAATTTCCGGGCAGAGTCAGTCCTGCCGTAATAAATAATAGAGTCAGCAAAACTTTGGTAAGTGGGTGAAGACTATGCAGCCCGCTTTCGCGGGCTACATACATGCCAAGGGCGTTCATGTCGCGGTTTTATCGTGAAGTGAAGCGGGCAGGCAGAGAGCGAATAATAAGCCAAACCACCATGAAAGAAAGCATTTTATCAAATGGGTCAGAGACGCTGCCCTGCGCAAGTACCGAGGCGAGAATACCGCCGCCGCTGGCGCGGAAGGCGGCAACCAGCAAGTCTGTGCCGGAGCCTGTCACGCCGCCAAAAACATAAGCAGCCGTTGGCGCAGAAATAATGGCGGCGACAATCCCGGTGATGAGCCCCCACATACCCGCATAACCGCCCTTTTGCAGGAGGAAGTATCCGATGGCGGCGCCGGCAAGAATCGCGAAGATGAAGATCCCCAAATATTGAGAGAACAACTGACTCATGCTTGGGTAGGAGGTGTAGCCCGTCTCATCCGTTGAAGCATTGATGAAGGCAAGGATGAACAGGGTTAATGAAAAAACAAAAACTGCGCCGACAACCACCGACACCCAGCGCGGGGTCTCATTTTGGAACGCGCCGCGTTTGCCCGCAAACCCCGCCATAAGACCGATCGCCGCCGCAACATAAAAGAAAGGCGCGGCAAATGGGTTAAACAGACCCCAGATCAAATTGGCAAGACCGCCTGTCAGCGCGCCTGCCCACGGACCGGCAATCGCGCCAACCAGGACGGTTCCAATACTGTCCAAATACACTGGCAGTTTCAAACGAACCACCAACTCTCCAATGGCGATATTTATGGCAATTGCGATTGGAATAAGCACCAGAGTGCGGGTGGTAAACTCTTTTTTGATATTCTCAAACATGGCATCCTCCGGTTGAGATGATGAAATGAACGACTTGATTATCATAACACTTTCGGCGTCGGAATGTCACGAAATTTATCCATTGCTCTCGCTGCCCTGAGCAAATGCCCCCTGCGCCAGTTTCTCCATCCGCTCCAGGAACATTTCCATGAACAGACGCGGGCGCACGCCCATTGCCACCCGCATATTCTTCGGCTTCTTCTCATAATTATAGAAATCGGCGAAGGTATTGCCCAGCCCAACCCCCGTCGAAAGGTCCACGTCCACGACCAAATCCTGGTAGTCGCAAATCTCCGGCATGAAGGTCAGCGCCAGCGTCATCGGGTCGTTGATCACGCAGCCCTCGATGCTTTGATACTCGTCGTGGAACTCCATGTAGAAGCGGGTCGAATCTGCGATGAATTTTGTGATCGGCGAATTGATTTTCAGCAAACGATTCAAATCGTCTTTGGTGAAGACACATTGATAAGTGACGTCCAGCGGCGTGAGCGTTATCGGCATCCCCGAATGAAAAACGATATGCGCCGCGTGCGGGTCCACGAAGGTATTGAACTCTGCCAGCGCCGTGGTGTTGCCCGGGTACTGGATCGCCCCGCCCATGATGAACGCCTCTTTGACGTTTTCCACAATGCGCGGCTCCTGCCGAATTGCCAGCGCGACATTGGTCAACGGACCAATGCACACCAATGTGATCTCCCCCGGCTCTGACATGATCCGCTCGATAATGTAATCGCTTCCATGCCCCGCCCCGGGCTGATTCAGCGGTTCTGGGAGTTCTGCATAGCCCAAGCCGGAGTCGCCGTGAGTCTCCGGGCTGAGCAATGACTCTTTTACCAGAGGCAGGTCGCATCCTTTATAGACAGGGACGTGACCCGCCTTCGCCAACTCCAAAACAGCCAAGGCGTTGCGCGTGGTTTGCTCTGTGGAGACGTTGCCATGCACGGAGACAACGCCGTCCACAACAATCTCAGGCGAAGCCGCCGCCAAAAGAATGGCAAGCGAGTCGTCAATGCCGGGGTCGGTGTCGAGGATGATGTGTTTTTGCATTAGCTCAGCCGCCGCCTTGAGCATGTATGAATGACATGATCCTTTCCAAAAACAACTCCACGAACTCCCTGCCCTTCACATCCAAAGCGACCTTCATGTTCGCGGGCTTCTTCGAGACTTTCATAAAATCGGCGTAAGTCTTCCCCGTCGAGACCCCGCCCGAAACATCCACGTCCACATAATGTTCTTCGAGATGCAGCAACTCCGGCGCGATGATCGCCGCGACAGTCAACGGATCGTGCAAAGCGCACCCGGCGAACCCTTCATATTTTGAATAGAACGCCATGTAATCCGCCATCACGTCGCGGACAAAATGCGCGACGGGCGAACCGGTCTTAAGCAGTCGTTCAACGTCCGCCGGAGCGAGCAAACATTTATAGGTCGCATCGAGGGGAATGAGCGTGATGGGAATCCCCGAATTGAAGACGATGTGCGCCGCGTGCGGGTCTTCGTGGATGTTGAACTCCGCCAGCGGCGTGACATTCCCGCCGGAGCGAATCGCCCCGCCCATGACGACCAATTCCTTTACCGCTTCGGCGAACTTCGGCTCTTTGCGGATCGCCAGCGCGATATTCGTCAGCGGACCGACGGCAAACAGCGTCAGTTCCTTCGGTTCGGCGAGGAAGCGCTGAATCAGGTAATCTACTGCGTGCAAGCCAACCGGCTCTGTCTTCGGCTCGGGCAGTTTTGCCTGTCCCAATCCGCTCGCGCCGTGGACGGACTCTCCCCAATTATGCGGCGATTTGATCAGCGGACGGGAACATCCCCTTGCAACCGGAATATCCGCATTGAGAAATTCCAAGATCGCCAGCGCGTTGCGCGTGGTCTTTTCGATGCCCACATTGCCGTGGACGGCAGTGACGGCTTCGAGTTGAATCTCAGGCGAAGCCAGCATGAGCAAAATGGCGAGCGCGTCGTCCGCGCCGGGGTCGGTGTCGAGGATGAGACGGGTGGGGGAGGACATAGAGGATGAAGGAGGAAGGATGAATGGAAGTTGGTAATTGGTAATTGGAGGTTGGTTATTGGAGGTTGGTAATTGGTAATTGGAGGTTGGTTATTGATATTGGTTGAGGAAGGTTTCGACCTCGGCTTTGGTTGGCAAAGATGGTTGTGCGCCGAATTTGGTCGTTGCCAGCGCGCCGCATGCGCATCCATAACGGACGGCTTCTTCGAGGGCTTTTGCGTAGGATGCGCTCTCTTGCGCATCCGCCGGGGTTGGAGAACTCCAACTATGCGTAAGGATTTTGGAAGCGAATCCGCCGATGAAGGCGTCGCCCGCCGCGGTGGTGTCCACAACGTCAACTGTATACGCGCCTACCTGCGTCGCTTGCGCGCCTGTCGCCAATAACGCGCCTTCGCTGCCCAACGTCACGATCACCGTCTTCACGCCCTGTTTCAAAATTTCTTTTGCGGCAACTTCAGCGGATGAAACATCCGTGATGGGCAAACCGGTAAGCAAAGCAAGTTCGCTTTCGTTGGGGATGAGAATGTCCACGTTTGCAAGCAATTCAGCGGGCAATGATTTTGCGGGCGCGGGGTTGAGGAGGACGGTCATTCCGTGTTCGCGGGCTTTTTGCGCGGCGCGGAGAACCGTCGGCGTGGGAATCTCCAACTGGAGCAGAAGCAACTTCGAGTTTAGGAAAGAGGCGGAGTCTACATCCGCTGGCGAGACTTTGCCGTTCGCGCCCGGCGAGAGGACGATGCTGTTCTGCCCGTTCGCATCCACGAGGATGACGGCGGTTCCGGTCGCGGCTTCATCTACAATCACGCGCGACGTATCCACGCGATTCGATTTGAGATTCTCGACGAGGAAGGCGCCGAAATTGTCGCTTCCGACCCGTCCGATCATTGTTACGTCCACCCCCTGCCTTGCCGCCGCCACAGCCTGGTTTGCGCCCTTGCCGCCGGAGATGATTTGTAAATCTTCGCCGCTGATGGTTTCGCCCGGCTGCGGGAAGCGCGGCGATTTGACGACGAGGTCTGCGTTGAGGGAGCCGACGACGATGATTTCTGCCATGCCGGTTATTTTACATCCTTAAATGCCTCGGCGAAGAACGCCGTCATTTTCTGCGCGTATTCCTCAGGTCTTTGGCGCGGGCCGTCGCAGTGAGTCGCTTCGGGGATGACCCATGCCTGGGCGTTGGGACCGGACAGGGCGGCGTAGCGAAGCGTGAACAGATCCGCTTCACTGCCCAACAGCGGACGATCCATCCCGCCGCCGACGAACATGACCGGGCGCGGGGCGATGTCCGGCAGAACATCCGTCATCGGGTCCGGGGCTTCGATTCCGAGTTTGACGGTGTAAAGCCAGTCGAGTAGAAAATTATTCAACGAGATCAAAGCGATGAGCGGATTTTTCAGGACGGGTAGATCGCGCGCGCGAACCGAGGAGTTGCCGTCGCCCCATGCGGCTTCGATCTGCGGGTAAAGCGCCGCGCCATATACGGCAATATCCGCGCCGGTGGAACAGCCCGCCGCGCCGATGTGTTCGTCCGGGTTTCGTGAATGGATGAATTGAATCGCCGCCTTTACATCGCGGGTATCCTCCCAGCCATACGAACGGTATTCGCCGCCGCTTTCGCCGCTGGCGCGTTCGTCGTACATCAAGACGCCGAACCCGGCTTCGGTCAGTTGACGCGCGTGCCAGACCATGCCGGTGCGATTACCGCCGTAGCCGTGAAGGAGGATGACCGTCCCGCCGTTTTGCGAAGGTGTGAACCAGCCTGCCAATGTGATCCCATCTTCGCTTGCGAATGTGACTTCTTCCACTTCAAAGCCGAGGTTATCGGGGATAAACACTTCACTGGGAGCTGGAGATGTTTCTGTAAAGACCGAATAGACTGCGCGCTCCACGCCGACGAAGAACGCCAATAGCAGAAAAACGCCGACCCCGAACCCCAGCACCCGCACAAGGCGGATGAGGATGTTGACGATTCTCCCGCCTGGCGCGGCGGGGCTTTCAATATTTGCCGTTTGAGTTTTTAACCTGCTTTTGAGTTGGTAGAAGACGACCAGAAAGAAGACCAAAATAAAGATCAGTTCGCCGATTGCCCAGATGATTTGAAACGACATGGAAGATTCTCCTCGATGATCGAATTGATGCAAACGCTATCTTACACCAACATGGCGCGGCGTACTGCAAACTTCAGTTTACCCCATGCAAAGCGCAAACTAAAGTTTGCGGTACTATGCGCGCAATACCATGCAACAACCGTGTTGCCCAACCAACCTCCAATCTCTACTCTCTACTCTCTATTCTCTACTCTCTACTCTCTACTCTCTACTCTCTATTCTCCATTCTCTATTCTCCATTCTCCATCCCCCTTCGATCAGGGCAAACCTTCATCCTTCATCCCTTCGCTTTCGCTCAGGGCAAGCCTTTTCCTTTATACTTCCCCCCATGCGCTCCACCCTGCCCATCCTGCGCGCGCGGCGCGACCGCCGACTGGACAAACAAAAGCGAAGCGAAAACCGTTCGCGCGGCGCGATCCTCAGCGTCGGGCTTGTCCTTTCGCTCATCCTCGGCTCGATCATCATCATCGGCGCATTCCTCTACGCCGATGTCACCCGCAATTTACCCTCGACGCAAATCCTTCCGATCCTGCTCAACCCGCCCGACGGACTGCTGTTGCAACCCACGCGCATCTATGACCGCAGCGGTCTGCAATTGCTCGCCACCTTCGCGCCGGACGAATCGCCGCGACGCTACATCCCCGTCAGCGAACAGAACGCCCAGCACATTCCAAAGGACTTGGTCAACGCCGTCATCGCCGCCGCCGACCCCGGGTTCGAAACTCACTCCGGCTACTCGCTCGATGGATTCAATAATTTCGACCTGCACCCGACCATCGCGCAAAAACTTGTCAACGACCTGATGCTTTATAACGAACCGCCGTCGTTCAAACGCGCCGTCCGCGAGCGCTTGCTCGCCGCGCAGATCACGTCGCAATTCGGGCGCGATCAAGTCATGGAGTGGTATCTCAACAGCGCGAACTTCGGCAACACCGCATACGGCGTGGAAGCCGCCGCGCAACTTTACTTTGGCAAGCCCGCCGCAGAACTGACCCTCGCCGAATCCGCCATGCTTGCCGCGACGAGTCAGACTCCCGCGCTCAACCCGCACGACGCGCCGCTGGTCGCCACTCAACGCGGGCGCGAAATCCTTTATGTGATGCGCGACCTCGGATGGATTCCCTCCGACCTGGCTTCGATTGCGCTGGGAGAGAATCCCGCCATCATGCCCGCGCCTCCAACCCCGCCCGAAGTTGCCCCCGCCTTCCTGAACCTTCTCCTCGCCCAGATCGACTCGCAGATCCCCCGCGAGCGGATTCTGCGCGGCGGCATCATCGTCACCTCCACGCTGGATTATGACTTGCAGAAGAACGCCGCGTGCGCAACGGAAGTCTACGCTTCGCGCCTGGCGGGCTTGCCCGAACCGACCATCGCATGTGACGCGGCGCGACGACTCCCATCCCTGCCGCCGGATTCGACGTTTGCCGATTCGTCCGCCAGCGCGATCATCCTCGACCCGCAGACGGGGCAGGTGTTGGCGATGGTGGGAGAGACAATTCAAGGCGAGGAAACGCCCCTTATCGCCGCCCACAACCCCGGGTCCGGGTTGGATGCGTTTGTCTACTTGACGGGATTCACCCGCGGCCTGGGCCCAGCCTCTTTAACGTGGGACATCCCCGGCGAAGACATCAATCCAAATTTCGACGGCGCATATCACGGCGCGATGCGATTAAGGATCGCACTGGCGAACGATTATCAAATCCCCGTCGAGACGCTGAAAACGCAAATGGGAATCGAGAATGTGGAAAATATCGCGTCGTCGTTCGGTTTGAATTTCGGTCAGGAAGTTTCGCTGCTCGATCTGGCAGGCGCCTATGGGTCGTTCGGCGTTCAGGGCGTGAAGTTCGGTCAATATGTGAACGACGATTTTTCGCCTGCGACCGTCCTGCGTGTGGAAGGCGTGGATCATGAAGCCCTGCTCGACTGGTCATTGCCCGAAGCGCAAACTGTGGTGACGCCCGCAATGGCGTATTTGATGACCGACGTTTTGAGCGACGAACCTGCGCGGTCGGATGTATGGGGCAGGCAGAATGTTTTGGAGCTCGGTTTTCCCGCGGGCGCAAAGCCGGGGCAGACCCCCGACGGGAAAGATGCGTGGATGATCGGGTTTACGCCGTATGTTTCGGTTGCGGTATGGACGGGCGCGCGCGGCGAGAATGACATTGTCACGCCGCGATTCCCCGCCGCGCTGTGGAACGCCTTGATGCAGACGGCTTCGGAAGGCAAGCCAAACGACGGCTGGACTCCGCCGCCGGGAATTTCGACGATGACTGTTTGCGACCCCTCTGGAATGTTGCCGACCCGCGAATGTCCGAACCTTGTAACCGAAGTTTTCCTGAACGGCAGCGAACCGACTCAAGCCGATACTTTGTTCCGCGAGTTTTTCATCAACCGCGAAACGGGCTTGCTTGCCACAGTCTTCACGCCGCCGGAGTTGATCGAAAAGCGCGTGTATATGATTCTCCCCGACGAAGCGCGCGAATGGGCGGCGGGCGAGGGCATCCCCGTCCCGCCGACGGTGTACGATGCGATTCAAGCGCCGCCGATCAACCCGTACGCCAACATTACCGCCCCGCCCCTGTTCTCAGATGTGAACGGCAAGGCGCTGATTCTCGGCACGGCATCGGGCGAGGACTTTTTATATTATCGCGTGCAAGTGGGCAAGGGACTGAATCCGCAGGAGTGGATTCAACTGGGCGGCGATAACGCAACGCCCGTCGAAGGCGGGATGCTGGCGGAATGGGACACAACCGGACTGAGCGGCTTGTACGCCGTGCAATTGGTCGTCGTCCGCGCCGACCAGGCAGTGGATACGGCGGTGATTCAGGTGACGGTGAAGTAGGGGCGACCCGTCAAGGTTTTGCAAGCGATACCATCTTACAGCAAGGGTCGCCCTGTAACGAAAGCGCCAACCTGCCAGCAAGGGCGACCCTTTCCTTAGAACGGATCTGACGAAGGATTGGGACGGGTCGCCCCTACATTGTTAAAAGAACCAATGCCCCACCAGCGCGGATGCGAGAGTCATGCTGATGTTGTCAATATCCTTGTAATGAAGCGACTCGATGATTGCGCCGACGAATGCTATTGTGGTAATTGGTAAGAGGTAATTGTTAATTGTTCCGCTGAAAACTCCCGCTGTGACGTAAATAAAGAGCATCAGGGTCGAAAAGACAAACCCGCCGACGAAGACGCTGATAGTCCCGGCGACCGATTTCTCTTTGCTCCATGGCAGTTTCGCCGAAGCGAACTTCCTACCCATAATATCCGCGATGCCGTCGCCGCCGCACATCATCATCAAGGCGACGATGCCGATGGGGGAATCTTTCCAATAGATCAGGGTCAGGACAACGAACATGATTCCATAATAAAGCGGACCGCGCAAAATTTCCTTCGGGTCGCCCGTGCGGGACATGGCATCCACCGAGGCTTTGTCTTTGATGACGCCGAAGCCGATCAACGCGAACTGCACCGTGATCGCAAACGGAACCAACGCCGCCAGCCATCGGGCAGAGGGGGCATCGTCGAAAAAGAACCAGCACAAAACGAAGATCGGACCCGTGCCGATGTGAATCAACTTGCGGCTGAGTTTGCTTTCGATCCAGCCGCGATGGGCGAAAAAATCCATCAGGCGCAAAAATCCGAGCGCGATGGCGAAGGTAAGGGCGAGGGCGATGTAGTTGTTCATGGGCGTTCCTGTTGGGAACCGGGGTGGTTGGATGGTTCAACCCGGAATGTGGGGAAGCGCGAATCGGTTCCAAGTTCGCGCGGGTGGGCGTAGATTGCGGAAAAAGACGCCAGGTCTGAGTTTTCAGACAGTCTTCCATAACTGGCGTTGCGCGAAACGTTCCGAAGATTTTCGCTTTGCTGCGAGGTTTGCGCCAATGGATATTAAACTTTATCGGAAATTATTTTGGACGCGGACAAGCGCGGAAAACGCGGATTTTTTACTCTTTTGTCAGCGTAAATCTGAGTTCATCTGCGTCCGATAAGAGAACATTGACTTATTTCCGATAACGTCTATTGCTGTAAATTTCCCTGGAGCATTCAGCGGATCGTGAGCATGAGCGCGATAATGAAGCCGCCGCCCACGACCGCTATAACGGTTGTGACGATGCCGAGGGTTTTGTTGCGCATCCAGCCTGCCAGCCCAAGACCGGCAACGAACATCCCCAGTCCGATGTAATAAAAAGTTGAAACGAATCTCGCCGCGGTCGGCATGTTCTCAAGAAGGTGCGGGGGGATGTTTGCGATCTCCACGTTTTCCACAATCGCCATCTTCACCACAATCTGGCTTCCGACCGAGGTTGCAATCAGCAAAAGCGACGCCGCCAGAATGAAAATACCGATCAGGGGTCCGGCAACGCGCTGTTTTTTCTCGCCCGCCAGAAATTCGACCGCAATGGCGAGCGAAAACCCGCCGATGATCGAACTCAGCAGGGTCATTTGTTCCATCCATGCGCTTGATAGACCTTCGTAGCCTTCCATATAAACTCCTGAAAACCTGATTGTCTTAAACAAAGGGAAATGGCGGCGCCGGCGAATCGCTGACAAACGACATTGCAATTTGGTTACATACGGCGGCGCGTCTCAAATGAAAATCTGACGACCCGGATATATACTGAAATTGTACACCATCGAAAGGAGCATCCATGTTCAAAAGAATTCTTCTTGCAGTGGACGGATCCGAACACGCCCTCCACGCCGCCCGCAAAGCCGCAGAACTGGCGCGTCTGATGAAACCTGAGGAGTTTCGCATCGTTGTCGCCTACGATCCCATTCCGTTGTATCTGGGCGAGCCGAACATGCAGATCGCCATCACAAACCGCAAAGGCGAAGCCGAGGAAATATTGAACACAGCGGTAAAGGACGTTGGCGAGATTCCGTGCGAAATTCAGACCGGAATTGTGGAGGGCGATCCGGCCAATGCCATTATCGAAGTCGCCAAAACCCGCAAGAGCGACGTGATCGTCATGGGGTCGCGCGGGCTTGGCAGGCTGGCGGGTTTGTTGCTGGGAAGCACGAGTCAGAAGGTTGTGGCTCACGCGCCCTGCCCGGTGTTGATCGTCAGGTAGCCTGCCGGCCGGACTGTAGGGCGAGCGCTTCAGCCCGGGAAAACTCTTCGGGGGTGTTGACGTTCCAAAAACACAGTCCGTCCGGGTCGAACTTCTGCAACTCGTCCGGCGACAACGTCCGAACGCGGACTTGCGGAAACCAGGCGACGACTTTCCATAAATCCGCGTCCAGGGCAGATTCGATGGCGGGCAGGCAGGTCTCGCGGCGATACAGGGCGTGGAGCGGTTCGTAGCCTTCGTCCGTTTTGCCCGCTCGCTTTGCTCGGGATGCTACGCTAGCGATGACCACATCCGCCTCTTCCTGAACGAGAAGGCGGAGCGCGCTTTCGAAGAAGTGTGGACTGGCGAAGGGCATATCGCACGCCGCAACCGCCACGAACGCATGATTGGCGGATGCGATCGCAGTGTAGAGTCCGCCCAGGGCGCCGCGGCCCGGCTTGAGGTCCGGCATGAGGCGCGTTTTAAGGAATTCATAGTCTGCGGGGCGATTGGTCGTTACAATCAGTTCATCCGCAATGGGCGAAAGCCGTTCAATAACCCGTTCGATCAGCGGCTTTCCTAAAAACGGTTTGAGCGCCTTGTCCTCGCCCATGCGCGTGGACATTCCGCCTGCTTGAATTATGACCGATAACATGGGTATATTATAGATGATATGAGCAGACTGGCGAATCGGCTCGATGCTTTGACGGTTGAAGGCGAGTTGTACGAAAAACTCGCCGATGGCGCTGTGCGTTGTTTCGCCTGCGGGCATCGCTGTCTCATCCGCGAGGGGAGGCGCGGCATCTGCCAGGTGCGCTTCAACAAAGGCGGGAGGTTGATGGTCCCGCACGGATATGTGGCGGCGTTGCAAAACGACCCCATCGAAAAGAAGCCTTTTTCGCACGTCCTGCCCGGCGCGAGCGCGTTGACTTTTGGGATGCTGGGATGCGACTATCACTGCCCGTACTGCCAGAACTGGCTGACCTCCCAAGCCATGCGCGACCCGGCGTCGGATGTTTCGGCGCAGTTCATTCGCGAAATAACCCCGCAAGCGGTGGTGGATTATGCCCGCAAAGTCGGGGCTTCGGCAGTGGTCTCCTCTTACAACGAGCCGCTGATCACCAGCGAGTGGGCGGTGGAGATTTTCAAGATCGCCAAAGCGAACGGACTGCTGTGCGCCTGCGTCTCGAACGGCAACAACACGCCCGAAGCGATGGATTATCTCGCGCCGTATCTCTCCGCCTATAAAGTTGACCTCAAGTGCATGAACGACCGGAACTATCGCAAACTCGGCGGGACACTGCAAAACACGCTGGACGGAATCAAACGCGCGAGGGAGCGCGGCTTGTGGGTGGAAGTGGTCACGCTGGTCATCCCCGGCTTCAACGATTCGAATGAGGAACTTTGGGAGGCGGCGCGCTTCCTTGCCGGAGTCTCGACGGATATTCCCTGGCATGTGACCGCGTTTCACAAGGACTACAAAATGACCGAACCGGACAACACCGACGCGAAGACGTTGATCCGCGCGGCGGAGATTGGGCGCGAGGCGGGGCTGAAATTCGTCTACGCGGGCAATTTGCCGGGGACGGTCGGGGAGTATGAAGATACCCTTTGCCCGAAGTGCAGTCACCGGCTGGTCAAGAGGCGGGGGTACATCATCATGGAGAAGAAAATAACCGCCGACGGGAAATGCCCGAAGTGCGGCGAACCCATCCCCGGCGTGTGGGTATAATTCTTCGCATGATTCTTATTACCGGCGCAACCGGATTCATCGGGCGCGCGCTTGTGCGGCAATTATCCTCCATCGGGTATCCGTTGCGCGCGCTGATCCGCCCCTCCGCGAAAACCCCGCGCCTGCCCAAAGGCGTGCCGGTGGAGGTGGCGGTGGTCTCGCTCGCCGATACGCGCGGCCTGCGCGCCGCCATGCGCGATGTGGAAACAGTTTTTCATCTCGCCAGCGCCGAAAATCAAGGCTCGCGCGGAAGCCTGCTGACCGCCGACATTCAGGGGACGCAAAACCTGGTCGAGGCGGCCGCCGGCGCGGGCATTGACCGGTTCATCTACCTCAGCCACCTTGGCGCGGCCCGCGCCTCAAGCTACCCGGTCTTCAAAACCAAAGGCATCGCAGAGGAAAGCATCCGCGCGGGCAGAACCCCATACACCATCATCCGCGCATCGCTGGTGTACGGGCCTGAAGATCATTTCACCAACGTTCTCGCGCAGTTGATTCGCAACTCGCCCGGCTTTTTTCCCATCCCCAACGGAGGCCGGGCCGTCGTCCAGCCAGTCTGGGTGGAAGACCTCGTCACCTGCATGATCTGGGCGCTGGAAAACAAAGACACGCTCAACCAGGTATACGAGGTCGGCGGCAACGAATTTTTCACCCTCCGGCAAATCGTGGAAATCGTCATGGAAACAACCCGCCGACGGCGCTTCCTTGCGCCCATCTCGCCAATTACCCTGCGGGCCGTCACCGTCTTTCTTGAAGGCGTGCTGCCTGGCTTTCCCATTTCCTCCCTCTTTCTCGATTACTTCGCCGTCAACCGCACAACCTCTGTCGACTCCATGCCGCGTTACTTCGGCTTGATGCCCGCGCGCTTCTCCTACCGGCTCGATTATCTTAAACGCAAACGCTGGTATGAACGCCTGTGGAGCGCGATCAGCGAACGAATTTCAACTCAAAGATCGAATTAAAGCCCTTTTTAAGTACACGGAGTTGACGGATTTCACGGACTAACCGGATTGTTTCATAAAATGCCGCGAACTCCGTGTAATCCGCGTACAAAAAGAACTTAAGAGACACCGCGCTGCAATATTTTTCGCTCAGGCAGGGCTTGCGCCAACACTTCGCGCAAACGGTTTGCAGACGGCGCCTCTTTCAATTCATGCGACGCCGCATCCATGCTGACACGATGAATGCTGGCATATCCCAATACGGCAATGATGTCTTCCGCTGTAATGCGCGTGTTTCGCAAGTCAAGCGGTAAATAGGGACGCATGATTGTAACGAAGGCGTTCAACGCTTGCTGAGATCGCAAGATTCGGTTATTTTTATGGGCAAGCTTGGACATGGCGGCTGGTCTCCTTGGTAAGAGCCAAGTAAACCATGTTCAAGCCGTTTCGTGAACTACTGATTATCGGTAATCAGTCAAAGTCCTTTTGTCGGACGCAGATGAACGCGGATTTACGCTGATAAAAGAATAGGAAATCCGCGTTTTCCGCGCTTGTCCGCATCCAAAAATAATCCCCGATAAAGTCAGGCTCAAAGCCGCCGCCCCCGGCGAAGGATCAACCTTGCGCTGTCATATCAGGGGTCGGGGAATAAAACGGTTTCAAAAACGCCAAGAATATCCCCGGGCGGTTCAGGAACGCGCCCCACCGATAAGAAGTCATAGGCGGTTAAAATTTCTTCGGCATTGCTTTCCATTCTTTGAGAAATTTGAAATTTCGTCTCCTGCCGCGTAAGGCGAGTTAATAATTCGCCTTACGCAAGGCGGCATTTGGTTAGGAAATGCGCCTGCCGATGAGTCGGCGACCGTCCACGAATGTTCACGAATAAACGAATAGGCGCGCCAGCATTCGCGACTTTATTCGTGGACGGTTCGTGAGGATGGCAAAAGTGTGTAAGATGAGTTAATAATTAAACCCGGCAATCCTTACCCGCCCCCGCAAAATTTTGTAAAAATAGCGCGGGCGTTTATGCTCGCGCGGGCTTACGCGTCACGCCCCCGGCACGTACTTCTGTTCCCATTCCGCAATGGCGGCGCGGATGGCGCTCTTTATGTTCGCGTCCGGCACGTCGTCTATGGTTTCGAATTTTTTCGAGCCGATCATGACTTCGATCCCGCCGTGTATGGTGTCTTGCAAGCGGATGCCGAGCGGTTCGAGCGCGGTCCCGGCGATGCGTTTTTGCAGGACGACGTCTATCTGCTTGACCATGCTCAGCAGTTTGAATTCGGTTTCAGGATCGGTCTTGGGCTTTTGCGCGGGGGAGATCAAATTGACGGGGACCGGCTTGAGCGTTGAATCAAGTTCGGGAACGGAGACAGCCTCCGGCGGAGTCTGAGGCGCGGCAAAGGCGGAGGAAAACGTCTGGGACGAAACATCCCCGCCTTCGATCCATGGGCGGAATTGATTGATGAGTTCGAGCAGGCGTTTTCTTCGTTCGGGCGTCAACGGGGCGACGAGGGGTTTGCCGTCCATCTCGATCTGCGCGCGGAAGTTTTCGTCGTTGGTCAACTTCAATAAAGCCGGTTCGCCCGCCGCCTGCGGAGCCTGGTCTTTCAGCGCCTGCGCTTCCTTCAAGATTTTTTCAGCCTCCGCAAATTTTCGCCGGGCTTCCTCCCGCGCGTTCTCAACTTTCAAGTCCGCCGAATCCGCTTTTTTGCGCGCGTCAATTGCCATGTTGAAATAACCGAGCAATCCGCCGATGAGAAACACGAGAAATCCCAAGCCCCAGAGCATAAGGGTCGGAATGGTGACGGTGGCAAAATTGATCTGCATGTTATTTCCTTTCGAGCGGCTGGCACTTCGGGCAGACGCGCGTGCCGCGCTGACCGACAGTAAATTTTTGGATCTCCGTCCCGCAGGCAGAGCAGGGTTCTCCTTCGCGGCCGTACACGCGGAAGTAGTTTTGGAATTCGCCTCCGCGATAGACCCAGTCTATGGATGCGCCGTTGCGGCGGATGCCTTCCTTCAAGACGGATCGGATCGCCTCATGCAACGCCTTTGCCTGTTTCAGCGTTACGGCATTGGACAACCCGAGAGGGTGCAGTTTCGCCAGGTGCAGGGACTCGTCTGCGTAGATGTTGCCGATGCCCGCAAGAAAATTCTGGTCGAGCAATAAGGGTTTCAACTGACGGTTTCGCCTGCGAAGATTCTCGTACAACCATTTCGGCGTGAATTCTTTGCCGAGCGGTTCGGGTCCCAGTTTGCCGAGGATGCTGTCGGGGTCGTCCGTCAGCCAGACGCGCCCAAATTTGCGCGTGTCGTTGAAGGCAAGGCTGCTCTCCTCTCCGCGTTCTCCGCGCAGGGCGAGGATAAGGCGGTCGTGCTTCTTCGCCTGCATTTTACCTTTTCTCACGACAACATCGCCGCTCATGCGCAAATGTATCAGGAGATTGTAATCTTCGAGCTTGAGGATGAGGTATTTCGCGCGGCGCGTCACCCCCAGGATGCGTTGACCTTTGATCCGTTCCCTGAATTTCTTTGGCGAAGGAGTCGCCACCGTCCGCGCCCAGCGCACATCGGCGGAGACAATCTTCCGCCCGGCGACGTGCGGCGCGATGGATCGGGCAATGGTTTCGACTTCGGGAAGTTCGGGCATATGGGTGATTGGTAATTGGTAATTGGAGATTAAGGGTAACTCGTAACTCGTATCTTGTTACTCGTCACTCATTAAACATCTCCCCCACCGACCTGCCCTCATGGGCGCGCTTGATGACCTCTCCGAGCAATGACGCGACAGAAAGAACCGTTAATTTATCTTCGAGCAGTTTTGTCTTCTCCGGCGAAAGCGGGGCGGAATCTGTGGTGATGATGCGCTTTATGGGCAGGGAGGCGAGTCGTTGCGCGCCGTTCGCAGAAAGGATCGGGTGAACGAAGGCAAGGTACACGTCGCGCGCGCCGTTGCGTTTCACGACATCCACCGCCTGCGCGATGGAGCCGCCGGTGTCCACTTCGTCGTCCACGATGATCACATCGCGGTCCGTCACGTCGCCGATCAGGGTCAGCGCTTCGGCTTTGGCGTCGTTGCCCTGCCTGCGTTTTTCGATGAAGGCGATGGGCATGTCCATGTCTGCGGCGTAGTTGCGTCCCTTTTTGGCGAAACCGAGATCAACCGAAACGACCACCGGGTCTTTCATATCGGCTCGCAAGGTTTTGTTGATGTGATGGATGAGCATGTGCGAAGCGGTCAGCACGTCGCCGGGGATGGAGAAGAATCCCTGGATCTGCCCGGCGTGCGGGTCGAGAGTCATGTAACGGTCCGCGCCGGCGGCTTCGATCATATCCGCCACAAGGCGGGCGGTGATCGGCACGCGCGGCTGGTCTTTTTTATCCGAACGTCCGTAACACAGATACGGCACGACCGCCGTGATGCGCGCCGCCGAATCCAGCCGCAGGGTTTGGATGGTGATCAGCAGTTCCATCAGGTTGCGATGCACAGGCGAAGACGTGGTCTGAATCAGGTACACATCCTGCCCGCGCACGCTGCCGTTCAACTTGACGAACAGATTCTCGTTGGGAAATTCGATTACCTCGTGGCTGCTGAGCGGCTGGTCGAGATACTCGGCGATCTTCTGCGCGAGTTCGGGCGAGCCGGTGCCCCCGAAGAGTTTGATGCCGCCGTAAACCTTCAAATCGCGATGAACATGGTGCATGAACCTTGCTTCTCCTTCTTACGCGCGCCCCACGCGAAAGGCAATACGCTTATTTCTTTCTTCCATTCATCAACATCGCCGCCGCCTGCCGCGGCGATAGTTTTCTTTGGATGACCGACTCGAGAGTCTGATCGTACGCCTGAGCCGTCAGCGTCTCTCTGAATTTTCTCATCAATCCCTCGCGGATGGACGCCTCCAATTCGACCTCGAGCCGGGCGCGCTCACGAGAAGCCCATTCTCCGCTGGATCTTAAGTGCGCCACATGCCGCGCCACCGCATCCGCCAGTTCGGGGATGCCCGTCCCTTCCGTCGAGACCGCGCGCTGAATGGGCGGAATCCACAAGGCATGATCTGTCTTTGTTTTCGGAGAGTCCGTTTTCATCGCCGCGCCGTGATGAATAAACACGCGCTCCGTCGGGTGAGCCAGTTCAAGCATGGTTCTCAACGCCTTCTCGGTATTTTCCGCGCCGGGACGGTCCGCCTTGTTGACGACGAGAACGTCCGCGATCTCAAGGATGCCGGCTTTGATGGCTTGGATGTCGTCCCCCAACCCCGGGGCTTCTACCACAATCGTCGTATGGGCGAGGCGCGCAATATCCACTTCGCTTTGCCCCGCGCCGACAGTCTCGACGATGATAATGTCGAATCCCGCTGCGTCGAAGACCTGAGTCGCATCCGCCGTCGCCTGCGCCAGCCCGCCGAGCGAACCGCGCGAAGCCATCGAACGGATGAAAACATTCGGGTCGCCGGAAAGGTCGCGCATCCGGACTCGATCTCCCAGCACCGCCCCGCCCGTGAACGGGCTTGAAGGGTCAACGGCGACGATCGCGATGCGTTTATCCCCGGTTTTGCGGTAATGCAGCGCCAGTTGATTGACCAGCGAAGACTTGCCCGTCCCCGGCGCGCCGGTCACGCCAATCAGATGCGCCCTGCCGGTATGCGGAAAGAGTTCGATTAAAGCGTCCCGACCCTCGGCGGTGTTGTTTTCCACTTTCGTCAACAGCCGCGCGAGGGCGAGTCGGTCGCCGTTAAGAATCGCTTGAGTTGCGCTCATTTGTTTCCTTGAAAATATCACAGAGTTCACAAAGAGCGCGGAGAAAATCCATTCAAAATTCTCTGTGAACTCTGTGACCTCAGGGGTGCATTCTCTTTCCGCGTCATCCGTGTCCGAGAAAGCCTTTTAAGAAACAATCTCTTGGAAAAAAACACAGAGCAAAGGCTCTGTGTCAACGTGTGCAGGCTATCCCGCCACAGCCTTTTTTATATCGCGGATAATGTCTTCGGTGTTGGCGCCGGGACCGTACACGCCCGCCACGCCCATTTCCACCAGACGGTGCAGGTCTTCATCGGGGATGATGCCGCCGATGAAGAGTTTGACGTGCGACTGTCCGTTGGAACGCAACAGTTCCATCACGCGCGGGGTCAACGCCATGTGCGCGCCCGAAAGCACGGACAAACCGACCACGTCCACATCTTCCTGCAAAGCGGCTTCGGCGATCATCTCCGGCGTTTGTCTCAACCCGGTGTAGATCACTTCCATACCCGCGTCGCGCAGGGCGCGCGCGATCACCTTCGCGCCGCGGTCGTGGCCGTCCAAACCGGGCTTGGCGACAAGGACTCTGATCCTTTGCGCTTGTTCAGGACTCGTTTTTTTATCGGTCATTGGAAACCTCACGGCGATTATACCCGCGAGGGGTATTTTATACTATCCATTGCAACGATATG